>JAIRQF010000041.1 GCA_031256635.1 Treponema sp.
CAGGTTCCCATCATACATCCGCGTACAAATGAAGTAATAGGAGCCGTAGGCTGCCTTCTGGATGCCGCTGTTATACAGCCGACACTGCTGCAAACCCTGCAGGAAAACGATAATATCGCACTTATGGTAATGTATTCAAGCAATGGAGACATTCTTGCGCATTTCCTTCCGGAAAGAATAGGCAGGAATATGCTAGATGTTGATGTGGAATACGGCGCTGCCCAGCAGGCGGCGTTTGACGCGATTCGAAGCGGTGCAAAATTTTCAGGCGCGTCCTATGATCCGACGCTTAACACAAACATTATAATGTCAATGCATTCATTCCCCATCGGCGAATCGGATCAAACATGGTCCATACTGATAGGCGCTTCTGAATCTCACATTTTAAAACCTGTTAACGAAATTACAAGGTTTACCATTATTCTGGCAGTAATCGCAGTGCTTATAGGAGCGGTAATAACATATTTAATATTGAATTATGTTACCAAACCGCTGGTTTCAGTAGCGGACACTCTTAAAGACATATCCGAGGGCGAAGGTGATTTAACAAAATCCATTTCCACAAAATCAGCGGATGAGATTGGCGACCTGGCCAAATATTTCAATCAGACACTGGATAAAATCAAGCATCTTGTCTTCTCCATTAAAAATGAATCGGTTACGCTGTCCAGCGTAGGAACAGACCTTGCAAGCAATATGAATGAAACCGCCGCCGCTGTAAATCAGATAACGGCGAATATCCAGAGCATCAAGGGACGGGTGATAAACCAGAGCGCAAGCGTCAGCCAGACTCATGCGACAATGGAACAGGTTGTAAGCAACATCAACAAACTGGATAAACTGGTTCAGGAACAAACCAAGAATGTCGCTCAGGCTTCGTCCGCCATAGAGGAAATGGTCGCGAACACCAATTCGGTAACAAATACTGTTATCAGCAACGCCAATAATGTAAAGATATTGAAAGACGCTTCGGAAATAGGACGCAACAGTTTAGCGGAAGTTTCCTGTGACATACAGGAAATATCACAGGAATCCGAAGGACTCCTTGAGATTAACACCGTTATGCAGAATATAGCCGGGCAGACAAACCTGCTTTCAATGAACGCAGCGATCGAAGCGGCTCATGCCGGAGAAGCGGGCAAGGGTTTGGCCGTTGTTGCCGAAGAAATCCGCAAGCTGGCTGAAAGTTCCAGCGAGCAGTCAAAGACCATCAGCAATATTTTAAAAAAGATAAAAGGAGCAATTGATAAAATCACACAGTCAACCGGAAACGTTATGACAAAGTTCGGCGCAATTGACGACAGCGTAAGAATCGTAGCGGAACAGGAGGAAAACATTCTCCACGCAATGGAAGAGCAGGGAGTCGGGAGCAAGCAAATTCTGGAAGGAGTAAGCAAAGTAAACGATATTACCCGTCAGGTAAGCAACAGATCGGAAGAAATGCTTCTGAACGCGCACGAAGTTATCCGGGAAAGCGAGAATCTGGAGAAAGCGACGCAGGAAATTAAGAGCGGCATGAATGAAATGGCTGGAGGCGCCGATCAAATTAATATTGCTGTACACCATGTCAACGATATAAGCGGAAAGAACCGTGAAGGTATTAATACCTTAATAGGAGAAGTCTCACGGTTTAAAGTAGCGTAGCGGCCGGAATTTAAAAAATGTGATTAAAACAGCTCCGTTTTTTGACGGAGCTGTTTTTGTTTCAGTCATTTAAGCCAATAACCGTTAAGCCGGCCAATATCAGAATTTCCGGCCTGTACTCAAAATGCATCGTGTCAAACTGCTGCCACTTCCCTCCCCAGACAAAACCGTGCGATTCAAAAGTTTTTACAACAGATACAGGCGGATGGTATCTTTCGCTGTATGAAACATTCCACCAGTCTCTTCCGTACTGTGAAGTCCAAAGCCAGTATGTTTGCAGCCTCCCCAATGATCTTGGCAGAATATCGACAGCAAGCCCAAACGCGTGATACGAGCGCGAATCCGTTACGGCGATGTTGCGCCATCCGTAACTTTCCAGAGTGCCGATGTTGTTTATCCACGTTTGAACTTCCGGCTCTGTACGCGCGATTTCCCGTACCTTCGCTTCTACAATAATCAGCTTCTCATGTATTTCCTGATGAACCCTTGCCTGCTTCCCGAAAAAATTAAAATTGACAAGCCGTCTTTCCGTTTCAGATTGCGTCGCCGCCTGCCATAAGGAATCAAGGAAGAAATTTGAACGGCGCACCTGTACCTGGCTTCTGTTGCCGCTGCTGCCTGTATTCGTCCAGCTTGAATACCGTCTTGACTCTTCATCAGTCCTGTCAACCCATTCGGGTAAATCCGCGGGGTAATTATAAAACTGCATGGATCTGTAGTTTGATGAATTCTCAAGCTCGCTTTTGGGAAGCAGCCTTCCTCCGGCGTAATAATACCATGAGCCTTTTAATAAAAGAGCCCAGTCATCATTCAGAAATTCCACTTGTTCAATTTTATCAGGGTATGCCTTCATTAAAGCCCTCATTACAAGTTCGGCTCTTGTGGGAGGCGGAGGCTCTTCAACCGCTTCAATTTCAGCAATATCCGCGTTTTGACTTATATCTGTTTCGCTTTTGAATACAGGCTTTTTATTCGCGCAGTAATAGAAAGTTGTAATAACTATTATAATCAGAAATATAACGCTTAGTTTTTTATGCATTTTATCCTGCTTTCAGGTATCTTATAATTACTCATTTAATATAATACAATAATCGGATATGGGGAATATACTACGGCATGGTATCAATATGTATAAAAATACCATGAACCAGAATCCTGAAGCAGACGGACAGTCTTTTTTTAAAGAAACCAGACCGCTGATAAATAACGATTATCAGCCGGGCAGCATAAAGAGCGATGAAAAATCAATAAAAGACTCAAAGTACACAAGGGTGGCAAAATTTCTCATTTTGATTGGCAGCAATCAGGCGGCAGGAATTCTTGCCGAACTTGAGCCGCAGCAAGTCCAGGAGATATCAAAAGAAATCGCGCAGATAAAAATAATAAAGCCGCATGAAAGAGAAGAGATACTCGCAGAGTTTAACACATTATTTTCCAACAGGGAATTTAAGGCTTACGGCTCAACGCAGGGCGGCGTTGAAACCGCGCGCCGGATTCTTTACGCCGCAAAGGGAGCCGTTAAGGGCGAAGAGATTTTAAATAAAGCGATTCCTCAATCCAAAGAAAATCTTTTCGGTTTTTTGGAAGAGTTTTCCACAGAACAGCTTGTCATGCTGTTAAAAAACGAATCGGCGCAGACCTCGGCGCTAATCCTTTCCCGGTTACAGCCGAAACTGACCGCCGGTGTTTTATGCAGGCTTCCGCCTGAAAATATATCCGATGTAGTTCTGCGTATAGCGCATCAGCAGGAAGTTTCTCCAGAAATACTGGAACAGGTATCCGCGGCGTTAAAGGAAAAGGTCAGGAATATCGCCGGAGGTGCGAAAGATATTGAAATTGACGGAATGAAAACCCTTGCGGCAATTTTAAAACAGAGCGGCTATTCTTTCGGCGACAGGCTGTTAAATGAAATTGAAGAAGACGATCCGGAAATGGGACACGAGCTTAAGGAAAAACTATACACCCTTGACGATGTAATAAACGCGGTTGACCGCCCCATACAGGATAAATTAAAAACAATGACAGAATATGAGATTGCGGTTTTATTAAAAGGCAGAGGAAATGATTTCAACGAAAAAATCCTTTCCTGCGTTTCCGCGGGACGAAGAAAAATAATCCGCGAAGAATTTGAACTTATAGGATCTGTGCCAAAACGCGAATGTGACGCCGCGGCGAAGGATTTTCTTTCATGGTTCAGATTCGGCCGGGAGAAAGGAGATATAATTCTTTACAGCGATGAGGATGTGTTTGTATGAACATTAACGCGGATTATAAATCAAAGGTTAAGACAGATTTAAGAAAAGGGCAAATCCTTAAAAGCGGATTTATCATTCTTGACGTGCTGGATCTTGACGAATTAAAGGGAATCGGAATTTGGGCAAAGCATGAAAAATGCGGCGCGGAAGTTTTTCATGTCTTAAATGATGACAGCGAAAATCTTTTTTCATTCGCATTTACGACTTTCCCGAATGACAGCTCAGGCGCGCCGCACATTCTTGAACATTCTGTTTTATGCGGCTCAGAGCGTTATCCGCTAAAAGACGCTTTTATTGTTCTGGCTCAAGGGAGCCTTCAGACATATTTAAACGCTTTAACATTTCCCGATAAAACAATATACCCGGCAAGCTCCGTAAATGAACATGATTATTTTAATTTGATGTCTGTGTACGGAGAAGCGGTCTTTCGTCCGCTGCTTCCTGAGTGGACTTTCATGCAGGAAGGACACAGGCTGGAATACAATGAAGGAAAACTTTCAATTACGGGAATTGTTTACAATGAAATGAAGGGCACCTATTCGTCGCTTGACGCTTACGCAAGCCTCTGGTCTGTCAAAGCAGTAATGCCGGGTACTCCATACGCTCTTGAATCGGGAGGCGATCCTGAAGTTATTCCGCAATTAACATGGGAAGGTCTTAAAGAATTTCACCGCACCCGTTATTCTCCCGCCAATTGCAGAATTTTTCTTGCAGGCAATATCCCGGCGGAGAAACAGCTTTCCTTTTTAAACGATCAGTTCTTTTCATCGCTTTCAGGCGGCAGTTCCTGCGAACCTGTTAAAAAAACCGAACGCTGGAAAGAGCCGAAAAAATTTCATGTACCGTGTCCGGCGGGGAGCGAGTGCAAGTCGACAATCTTTCTTTCATGGCTTTGTTCCGATATTACCGACACCTATGAAATTCTGGCTCTGGCCGCATTAACAGAAATTCTTTTGGGGCATGACGGCTCTCCGTTGACAAGAGCGCTGGTTGAATCAGGTCTTGGCGAGGACTTAACTCCGGTTTCAGGACTGGAAGGCGAAATCAGGGAAACCCTGTTTGTCGCAGGGTTAAAAGGCGTGGAAGGTGATAAGAGCGCGGCTGTCGAGGAATTGATTACAGGAGAGCTTCGCCGCCTTGTAAATGAAGGCATTCCCGCGCCTGAAATAGAAGCCGCGCTTTTGGCGCTTGAATTCTCGCAGCGGGAAATCAGGCGTTCAGGAGGCCCGTTCTCTCTTGTCTGGATGCGCCGCTCTTTGCGCGCGTGGATTCACGGGTGCAAGCCATGGGAAGGTTTGCTAATTCATGGCTCTATTTTAAAATTAAAGGAAAATATCACCGCCAACACCAGATACTTTGAATCGCTGATTGAAAAATATTTTTTAAATAACCCGCACCGCGCGCTTGTTATTATCGAACCTAAGGAAGACTTTTTACCAGGGCAGGAAGAAAAACTTTCACAATCGCTTTTGGATATGGAAAATAAAATGAGCGAAGATGAAAAGCGCCAAATTACAGAAAAATCAAAAACGCTTGAAAAAATACAAAGCGAAGCCGATTCGCCTGAAGCGCTCGCTTCCATCCCTCATCTTTCGCGCGGGGATCTCCTTGTTACCGATGATTTTATTCCGCGCCGTTACGATGATTTGCGCGGAGTTCCCGCTCTGTGCCACGATCTTTATACAAACGGTATTACTTATATCGATCTGTCCTTTCCTTTGGATATTTTTCCGGCTGAAGATTATCCGTGGTTTTTATTTTTTTCAAGGGTAGTTGTGTCAGTCGGGCTTCCAGGAATGGATTACGGTGAAGTGTCAAGCCTGATGGCGCGCACCGTCGGAAGCTTAAACGCGCTTCTTCATACGGGATCCGCCGTAAGGGGAGCGCCGCTTTACCTGCAAACCGCGCCGGGTAATTTTGATTTGACAGGAAGGGACTGGATCACCTACCGGATGAAATGCCTTGATGAAAAAATCGCGCCTTCGCTTGATTTAACCCTGCGGATAATTAATGAGGCTGACTTAACAGACGCAAGGCGGATTAACGATCTTGTTCTAGAGATGAAAAGCGAGATTGATTCCAGTATCGCGCCTATGGGCCATGTTTACGCGTCAGGCAGGGCAGGCCGTTCTAATTCGCGATCAAGAGCGGTGGAAGAACAATGGGGCGGTATTTCGCAGATTGATTTCGCGCATAGGCTTGTTAAAATGGACACCGCGGAGATTATTCAAAAGCTTCAATACATTAAGGAAAAAATTAATACCGCGGGGCTTATTGTAAATATTACAGGCACCGCTCTTGATGACGCATGCAGGGAAACTTCACTTAGGTTCGCAGGATTCGGCCCCCCATCGCCAAGGCTGCAATCTAACGCGTTGATAAGAAATGATACATTACCAAAGCAAAGCACCGAAGTTTTTGCTTCCAAATCACTGCAGGTTGGTTTTGCGGCGCTCACATTAACATCCGCTCTTTTTGACACTCCGGAGCAGGCCGCGGAATTTGTGCTGACGCATCAGCTAAGCACAGGCGCGCTGTGGGAAGATATCCGCATGAAGGGAGGCGCTTACGGCGCTTTCATTAATAACAGCACGTTTGAAAACTGCATGTCGTTCGCCACATACCGCGATCCAAATCCGCTGCGCTCTCTGGATGTGATCTCCTCAATATTCAAGGACAGCTCATACGGGAAATGTTCGGAAGACTATCTTGAAAAATCAATTATCGGGTGTTATTCAAAAGATACGCGCCCGCGCACTGCCGCCGAAGAAGGTCTTGTGGATTTTTACCGGTTTCTTTACGGTATTGAAAACAGTTATTGGAGAAGAAGGCTTGAACGCTTAATTTCCGTATCAACTAAAGATATCGAAACCGCTTTTGCTTCTCTGGAATCAAGAACCGTATCCGGTCCTGTGGTCATCGCCGGCGTAAAAAAAGCGGAAGAAGCGGCAAAGGCTCTTGGCGTTGATGTTCAAATGCTGCCTGTGTAATTGCATTTTACGCTTTTTTCAAAGATTCCTTAAATATCCTGTCCGCGTCAAGTTTTTCGTCTACGCCGAATAAAGGAACAATTCCTTCATCTTTTACGCTTCGGAAAGGCGGGCCGGGACGTTCTGTATATGCCCAGCTGTTTTCATTGTTTACAAGATGATCCAGCACCGAAACCGCCGACAGTGAAAAGAAAATTACAGTTGCGTTTATTTTCCTTTCAGACGGAAGCATCATGTCCATTCTCTTTGATACAGGATTCGGCACTTGAAAATTATATGTTACCCACGGATTGTTAATTCCGTTACAGGCAGCTTTTGCCGCGGCTCCTCCGGCGCGCATTCCCTGTTCTACTCCAAACGCTACCGATGTTAAATATTTGCGCAGTTTTCTTATTTCGGAATAGATCGGGATAACCTCATTTTTTTGAAAAGGCGGCGGTCCTAGAGATTCAAATTTATAATACGGAAGGAAATAAAGGCGCTTAATCCAATGAAGCTCATTCATGCTTTTTTTTGCGTAAGCCGTCCGCGAATCTCTTGTATTTTCAAGCACACGGCAATAATCCATCAGGCGCGGAAGATAATCCCTAGAAAAGCTGTCTTCTATGTAACTGCGCCAGTTATTGATAATATCGCCCAGCTCGTCTGACACCATAATTAGACCGCCGTCAGGACCTATGACAGTGCTGAAGTTAATATAACGAAGTCCTATAAAAAGATCGTCAAGTATATTCATTAAAACCGCGACCTGCTGAACAGGATCTGACGGAGCGATTAATTCATATCCGCCCTTCAAACTGTAAACATTCGCGAAATACGGAAAAAGATCGGGGAATTCTTCGAGTTTATCCCAACCGGCTTTTGGAAAAAGGCTTTCAAGGGCGCTTTTTCCCTGCTCCATCGCTTTTTGCTGCGCTTTTTCCGCTTCTTCTTTTGCCT
>JAIRQF010000101.1 GCA_031256635.1 Treponema sp.
AATAATTTTATAATTTTGGAACAGCCTCAGTTTTTAATCTTCCAGTAATTATCAACGCGTTCGAAGCGGCAGGCGGGGACTGTGGTCTGCCTTCCGTCTTCAGAGCCAAGTTTGATCTGGCAGGCGATTGGGTTTACTTCTATCACTTTCCAGTATTCATTCTCGTAATTGATTTTCATTCCTTCCTGAGGAAGATTGCGCTGCTGCTCTGAGTAAAAACCGTATTCGTAAAAAAGGCAGCACAATAATCTGCCGCACGGGCCTGAGATTTTTACGGAGTTAAGCGAAAGTTTTTGATCCTTTGCCATTTTAATCGAGACGGGTTTGAGCTTGTCAGAAACGCAGTGGCAGCAGTAACCGCGTCCGCAGACTCCAAGACCGCCGACAACTCTCGCCTCGTCGCGCACTCCAATCTGGCGCAGCTCAATTCTCATTTTAAAAACGCTGACAAGGTCTTTGACAAGCTCGCGGAAATCCACCCTGTTTTCCGCAGTAAAGAAAAAAAGAATTTTGGGCTCTTCCAAAAGGTAATGTACAAGGACAAGCTTCATTTCCAGTTTATGGTTTTCAATTTTTTTTCTGCATATGTCAAAAGCGTCCGCTTCCAGCTTGTTGTTACTGCGGGATTTTTCCAAATCTTCGGGAGCGGCCGCTCTTACTATCCAGGCAATTTCAGAAACTGGGGGAAGTTTTCCGCGGACAGAGCCGATTACCTGCGCGAGATCGCGTCCGTAGCGGGTAGGCACTATAACCATGGAATCCGGAGTAAGGTTGTCTTCGCGGTAAACGGCGAGAAATGTTTCTTGGGAGTATAAAAGACGCAGCCTGTAAATTGGCGTATCGGGAGCGATTGACTCAATTCCGGCATCAGCGCCTGTTATAACATTATGTTCATGAAACTTTGCCTCATTGCGATCGTCTTCCAGAGAGGAAATATCATCATCAATATTTTCATATTCGCTGAAATCACTCACTTGTTTTTCCTACTGCATTAAGTCTATCAGAAGACCCTTGATTTCCTCAAGGCGTGATACAAGTTCCATCTGGCGCTTTTGGCTCGAAAGAAGCATAGCGGCAAGGTCATCAAGTTTTTTATCAATAATGGAAATTTTTGTGTGGAGTTTGCCTTTGTCCGCGCCGGGAGCGGTGCGCTTCCCCTTAAAACCAGGTTTATATTTATTAGGAACGCCTTCTTCATAATCAAGCGAATAGCTGTTCTGCACAACATAATTGATAAAGCTGCGCACTGCCTGTTTATAACGCATGATCTCTTCAGGGAGCGGGCGGCTTTTTAAAATATCACCCGCGTCCCGCACTTCGTCCATCAGCTCGTTTACCGTATCATCGGATGCCGGAAGGTTTGAAAGAGAGCCAAGGTCCTCGGCGGTTTTCGCGCGAAGGCTGTCGAAGATGGAAGAGAACTCAGTTTTTCCGCCCCGGCTTATTCCCTTGTTTTTTTTCTCATCTTTAACCTGAGCGTATGCCGCGGGATTCATGTAAAAAGAAGTGTCGGTGACGTCTACTTTAGCCATATGTTTTCTGGAAAACGGGCAAAGCCGATTTTATACCCTGAGCGTCGCGATGTTCAGACATGGTTTTTTGCCAGATATCATCATTCGGGCAGACAGAAACTTTACCGTTAATAAAACAGCCGTCATCCGCCTGAATGCGGCGTGTAATAATATCGCCGATAACAATCGCGGTTGACAGAATAACCAAATGTCCGTCGGCAATAATGTTTCCGTATACAACTCCGCCGATGGTAACATTGGTGCCGGTTACATTGCCCTTCATTCTGGCTCTCTCTCCGATTACTACCCTGCCTTTTGCTCGGACATCTCCGCGGATACTGCCGTCAATGCGGGTAAAGCCTCCGGCTTCAATATCGCCTGTCAGGCTGGTATTGGGCCCAATAATCGTGTTAATTGAGTAATCGCTGTTTTTATCCTGAGCCATTGGTTACCTTAATTAAAAATGAATGTGTAATTATAACCTTGTCTATGTTTAAATAAAAGGGGTATTCATCAGCGGCCCTGTCTTGAGAGACTGGAACGAATCGTAATGTATCTGTACGGATCTACAACATCAGAGCCGATGTGAACTTCATAATGAAGGTGGGGTCCGGTTGAAATGCCGGTACTGCCGATATAACCGATAATACCGCCCTGCTGAACGCGCTGGCCGACCTGCACATTGGGACGAAGTAAATGCGCGTAACGGGTATAATAGCCGTGTTTATGCCTGATAATTACATAGTTGCCGTAGTCATAAACATATTCGACAGTTACAACCTGACCGTCTGCCGCGGCAATTACCGGGTCGCCTGAACGGTAGGTGGAAATATCAATGCCTCTGTGTATATGCCATTGACCGTGAATCGGGTGAATATTCTGCCCAAAAAACATAGTGATATTGCCAATTCCGCCCCGAACAGGCCAAATACTCGGTATTTCAGTTAAAAGCGCGCTTTGTGAATCAAGAAGGCTGCCGATTTCCATAATCGGCTCTACAGACTGGGAAAGGTACATGGAAAGCTGCCTGATTTCATCAACTTCACGTATCAGCCCGTCAGGCTTTTCATTTATGCCTATAATGGAACTTAAATCGCCTGATGTATTCTGGGAAAGGTTATTATTATTACTGTTAATTCCCAATGCCCTGAAAACGCTGGAAAGAGCGCTTTGAAAATTGCGGGCTTCCCTTATAAGCAGCGCCGTTTCTTCGCGCATCTGATCAAGGGAGGCCTGTGTTTCCCTGAGCCGTCCGTCATAATTTCTGGAAGAATAAATGGGGTTACTGCTGGAAGAGCCGACCCAGTAAATGGTTATAAAAATGCCAAAAACCACCAAAATAAAGCAGAAAATTGACAAAATTGTCACATGAAAATTATAGACTTTTTTTTCTGAATGAGGGACAAAGACGATTGTAAAACGTTTTGTTAAAAAATGACCAAGAGCTTTAAAAACGTTTAAAATATATTTGCCGGCAATACATGCGTAATCTTTCAGTTTTTGTACAAATTTATTTTCTATGCGTTTATACTCATGAACTGATGCCATTCGATCTCCCCGCCAAATATTTCCTAATTCTAACAATCCCCAAAATTAATGTCAATAAAAAATCATAAAAACCAAAAGATTTTATACCGCTTCATACCCTGATTGTATAGCTTTTATATTCATTGGAATAAACTGATGTTTATCCGCTGAAAAAAACTTTTTCAGAATACCTTCAATATCGGCAAATTTTAACGTTTCTGTTAGCTTTGCCATAGCGCCAAGGGCCACCATATTTGCAAAACGCACATTTCCGGCCTGTTCGGCAATACCGGATGCATCTAATTTAATAACTTTAAGGTCATTTCGTACAGGGTTTTCCCTGACCAGCGTTGAATTAATTAATATTAAACCATTGGATTTCAAAATTTTCTCACATAGCGGAAGGGAATCTGAGTTCATTACCAGAGCGGAATCCGGCGTGGTAACAAGAGGGCTCGCGATTTCTTCGTCAGAGATAATTACTCCGGCTCTGGCAATACCTCCGCGTTTTTCTGCGCCGTAAAACGGGAAGAACGTGACATTTTTTCCTTCCTGCATGGCGAAATAAACCCAGAGCTGACCCAAAGAGATGATTCCCTGCCCGCCAAATCCGGCAAAAAAAGATTTTTCTGTCATTTGCCGCCTCCAATAGAACGCGGATCGGAGCTTAAACAATTTTTTATCTCACCCAGCGGATAAACAGGGATCATGTTTTTTTCGAGCCACTCAACCGCCTGAACAGGTTCCATTGTCCAGTTGGTCGGACAGGGAGAGAGAATTTCCACCATTGTGCTTCCGATTCCGGCCATCTGCGCTTCAAACGC
>JAIRQF010000115.1 GCA_031256635.1 Treponema sp.
GGATCACATGATGCCGAAAATGGACGGTATTGAGACGGTAAAAATTATCCGAAGCATGGGATATACAAATCCGATAATCGCGTTAACCGCAAATGCCCTTGTTGGAAGGGCGAAAATGTTTTTGCAAAACGGCTTTGACAGTTTCTGTCCAAAACCAATTGATTCGCGCGAACTTGATATAATTCTAAATGAATTTATCAGAAACAGAAAACCGCAGGAAGTCATAGAAGCAGCCCGCCGTATACCTGTAAAAAATAAAATAAAATTATACGGCATTGAAAATTTCTTTGTACGCGACGCTGAAAATACCGTAAACATACTTGAAAATATTGATATAAAAAAACTTTCCGTCCTAAAAGATAATACATCCGATCCTTCAGATAATGAAACAAGGGATCCTCAAATAGCAAGTTTTATTACAACCGTTCACGGCATTAAAAGCGCTCTTTCCAATATTGGTGAGAAAGAATTATCTAATCTTGCCTTTAAACTTGAAAAAGCCGGAGAGACAGGAAACATCAATTTTATGGAAGATGAAATACCCGGATTTATAAATGCTCTAAAATCCTTAATAACAAAGTACAAACCTGCGGAAGTTAAAAATGAATCCGGTGAACAGGTAATTCCAAAAGAGGAAATGGAATTTCTATACGTAAAATTAAATGAGATAAAAGAAGCTTGTACTTTATATGATAAAAAAGCCGCCAAAGACGCGTTGAATGATATAAGAAAAAAAATGTGGCCGGGAAATGTAAATCAAATTTTAAATGATATCACTATTCATTTATTGCACAGTGAATTCCCGGAAACGGAACAAGTTATAAACGATTTTAAGAAACAAAACAGTATATAATCATTAGAAAGAAACGCCATAACTTCTTATTTTTTCTCTTGATATGCTATTCGCTGTGGTAATTTATCAGTGTGGTTACAGGAGTCGGTTCAAGTATTTTTTCGTAATCAAGGAATGGAAGTCCTACAATACCGAAAATCCCTGGTACTTCGGCGCCGCCTTCTATAAGTATTGACCTTGCGGCGTTTAATGTGCCTCCTGTGGCAATAAGATCATCTGTTAAAAGAACGCGCTTGCCTTTTGGAACATCCGATCTATGCACTTCAATTTCCGCCTGTCCGTATTCAAGAGCGTATTTTTTTGAAAGGGTAACGCCGGGTAACTTACCTTTTTTTCGAATGGGAATTATGGGTATATTAAGACAGTAGGCAAAAGAAGCGGCAAATAAAAAGCCGCGCGCTTCTATTGCGGCGACGGCGTCTATTCCCTTGTTCTTATATAATTCAACCATTTTGTCGATGCAGTATTTATATGCTATGGGAGATGAAAGGATGCTTGTTATGTCATAAAAGAGAATACCCTTTCTGGGAAAATCAGGCACTTTCCTGATGCAGTCATCCAAATTAAAATCAACCATCTTTTTACTCTCCGGCAGGTAATCTTTTATTTTAAACAGGATTTAATCATCCATGAATCCTTTAAGCCATTTTTTTATATCCGAATCTTTAATATTTTCGTTTTTAATAAAAAGCGGTTCGCAGACATCGGCTTCACAGTCTTTTACAATTTTTAAAAGATATTTTATTGTTTTTTCTTTTGACGAAAAAAGACCGCATTTTCTGGAAGCAAGATTTATATGAGATAGCATTTCTTCAAGATATGAAAATGATTCAGGTTTGGGATTTTCACATCCGATTAAAAAACATTCGACTGGAAGAAGATCTGTACCTGAAAAATTATCCGCGGAGCATATTTTTACCTTATGACCCGGCATCATGCAGGAGATAGATTTTGCAATTATCTGAACCGGCTCTGATCCGTCAGTAATTATTAACGCGTTCATGCTCTCTTTAGTCATCTTAATCCATATAAAATATTACTGTCAATCATTGCCTGCGGTTCCAAGACCCTGAACAGTATAATCAACAATTGTCCAGAAACCATCATTTTTTTCAAGATAATATGTATATTGCCTGAGTTCCGTAAAAGAAGGCATTCTGTATCTTTGAAGAACGGCAACTGTACCTTCATTATTATTGTATACAGTTCTCAGTATTTCATACGTAGTCGGAATTGTTACAATGTTTCCGTCAATAACAGAATTTTGCATATTTATCCTGTATTCCGTAAGCATACGGCGCCGGCCTTCCTCATTCTCAGCCAGATATCTTCGTTTTTGGACAGCGTCGCGCTGAAGCATTTTTTCAAGATCGAGATACAGAAAAAATCTTTCCCACTGGGACTGCTGCCGCGCCGATAACATATAATCAATTACCTGATCGGGAGAAAACTGCTGGCGTACAAGTACCGCGCCTGTGGCTATATCCATTTCAAGAGGAATGCCGTCAGGTCCTTGAATTAAAGCCGGACGCAGGGTAAAGTTTAAATAATTTGTTTCAATAGCGGAAGAGAACGGGTACGCGATTGTTGAACGCAATAATTCAGGGTAGATAACAGCGCGTACCCTGAATGATCCCGCCTGGGTAAAATTAACATAATCGCGCAGGTCTTCCGTAAATGAAAATGATTCGCCGCTTTCTATAACTATTTCACGGAAAAAAATATGGCTTGTCTGTGTTCTTTTTCTGATTATTAAATCAGATTGAGGCAATTGCCTGTTTGTCATTGTTCTGATATCGAAATCAATTGAAAAAACGCGATCGTCGGCAAGTTTAAAACGGTATGGATAAGGGCTGTTATTTGTAATGGTTATCTGTACAAAGATAGGATTTGATTCGATATAGTAGATTTGCCTGTCATAAAACCTGATATTATACTCCACCTGACCCTGAGAAATTTCTAAAGAATGCAGAAAAGGAAGGCTTGTAAAAATCAAAAGGAATAAAGCCGGTATACGGTATATATTTTTCATTAAACTTCCCTTAATTTTAAGGTACCCCGTCAAAAAACAGGGTATTCAAAGTGAATACACTTCTATAATATAGTAATCGGTAGATTTTTATGAAATCCTTATCTTTTCCTGAACTTTTAAAAAAATGCCAAAGCGATAAATCATTCTCGGCAATTTCATCGGCAATAAGGAATGAGGATTTCCCCATAGATATTGAAGGCAGCGAAGGTTCGTTAAATTCGCTTCTTATTGCCGATGCGTACCTTGTTTTAAAGGGGAAAATCTTTATCATTGTTCCTCATGAGGATGCAGCAGATGATTTATTACTGGATTTAACTTCGGTCAGAATCCAAAATGGAAAAGGCATCAATGTTCCATGTACTAAATTCCCATGGTGGGGAAGCGCTCCTTACCGCGAGTTAACCCCTCAATCTCCTGTCTTTGGTCTAAGGGCAAAAGCAATATCGGAATTGGCATCATGCGCTAAAGCCGGTATTGTAATTATTCCCGCGCGCGCGCTTTTTACACCCGTGCCTCCGCGCGATTATATAAAAAAACTTCTTATCACGCTTAAACCCTCAGGAGATATAGATACATCCGGTCTTTCCAAAACGCTTGCCTTATACGGTTATACAAGAGTGCCCAGAGTTCAGGTTCAGGGTGAGTTTGCCCTGCGCGGAGAAGTTCTTGATATTTTTATGGGTGGAGATGAAGAGGCATACAGGGTGCTTTTTGATTTTGACAAGGTTGAATCAATCAAGCGATTCAATCCTGTAATGCAAATGACTGTAAATGATAAACTGCCGGAATTGACAATACGGCCGATTAAGGAAGTAATCTGGAATGATGAACGAATAAATGCGCTTGAAAAAAACTTATCCCTTCTTAAAGAATTCCCTGACGGCGGCAGATCAATAATAGATGAACTTATAACGCACCGGAATATAAAAGGCGAAGAGATGTTTTTTCCGCTTGCCTTTGAAAAGGCAGGATGCCTTCTTGATTACCTGAAAACAGAAAAAGGCGAACCGGAAAAAACATTATCAAAAACCCTGATGCTTGTTGACAGGGAAAGACTTGAAAATACTTTTTCAGGCCTTCTCCGGGAATATCAGGGATTATATTCAAGAGCGGTAAGGGAGAAAAACCAGTATGAGCGCGATAACAATGTCAGTTATCCTTTGCCCGAACGTTTGCTTCTTGATTTTAACCGGATGCTGGAAGGATATCAGAAAGACTCATTAAAAATAATATCCTTGAGATCAATCAAAGGAGAGCCGAAAGAAGGCGTGCGTCATATTGAGCTTAACAGCGAGAGCGCGCGCAGTTTTTTTGGCAACATAAAATATCTAAAGGAAGAATTTGAAACATTATTGAACAGCGGATGGCAGATAACGGTTGCTGCTGAATCGGAAGTTCAGGCAGATCGCATCAGAATGATAATTGAGCCATCAGATGCCAAAGCGGCGTATAAATCGCTTTGTGTAATGGCATCTCCCCTTACTGCCGGTTTTTCGCTTCCTGACATTAAGCTGATGGTTGTTCAGGAAAATGAAATTTTCGGGCGGAGAAAAAGAGCCCCGCGTTCGTTAAAAAATGTCCGCTCAAGTCCCATCGACACATTTGTGGAAATTAATCCCGGCGATTACATTGTCCATGTCAATCATGGAATCGGATTGTTTAAGGGAATCGAGCGGCTGACATCTTCCGGTCATGAAAGGGATTATATTAAAATAGAATACGCAGGCGAGGAAACCGTTTTTGTACCGGTTGAGCAGTTAAATCTTGTTCAGCGCTATATCGGCAATGAAAACTCTGGCTTACCGGTTCGTCTTGATACGCTTGGATCCAAAAGCTGGGAGAACAGAAAAAACAGGGTTAAAAAATCTGTCGAGGATATCGCGGAAAAACTGATTGAATTGTATTCAAAACGCAAACATGCCCAGGGGTACGCGTTCGGTAGGGATTCCGAGTGGCAGACAATGTTCGAAGCCGCCTTTCCGTTTGAAGAAACCGAGGATCAGCTGCGCTGTATTGCGGAAATCAAAAAAGATATGGAAAGCGTCTGCCCGATGGACAGGCTTATCTGCGGAGATGTAGGTTACGGAAAAACCGAAGTTGCCCTGCGCGCCTGTTTTAAAGCCGTAATGGACGGCAAACAGGTAGTGTTTCTTGCTCCAACGACAATTCTTGTTGAGCAGCATTATGAAAATTTTAAGGAGCGTTTCTCCCGGTTTCCCGTCAATGTCGCCATGTTATCCCGTTTTGTTGAAAGAAAAAAAATGCGCGTAATTCTTGAAAAACTTAAAAACGGCGAGATAGACATTGTAACAGGAACACACCGCGTTATCCAGCGTGATGTGCAATTCAAAAATCTCGGGCTTATTGTAATTGACGAAGAGCAGCGTTTCGGCGTAAAGGACAAGGAACGCCTTAAGGAATTAAAGACAAATGTTGACTGTCTGACTCTTTCGGCAACTCCGATTCCGCGCACCCTGCACATGAGCCTTGTAAAAATCCGCGACATGAGCCTTCTTGCTACGGCTCCTCCCGGGCGGCATCCGATAGAAACCTTTGTGGAAGAGTATGACAATTATCTTATTGCAAGGGCAATCCGCCGTGAAGTTGAAAGGGAAGGGCAGGTTTTCTTTTTGCATAACCGCATAGAAACATTAAAGGAAATCCGTATCAAACTTGAAAAACTTTTACCTGAACTTCTGATAGAAACAGCGCACGGACAAATGGACGCCCATGAACTTGAAGATGTTATGCGGCGTTTTATTCATGGAGGATTTCATGTGCTTGTATCAACCACAATTATTGAAAACGGAATTGATATTCCGAATGTAAATACAATTATTATTGACAGGGCCGATATGTACGGAGTGTCGCAGCTTTATCAGCTTCGCGGCAGGGTAGGAAGATCAGATCGCGTAGCATACGCGTATCTTTTTTATCCCGGCCAGAAAGCGTTATCTGAAATCGCGATGAAACGCCTTCAGACAATATCGGACTTTACCGAGCTTGGAAGCGGCTTTAAAATCGCCATGAAGGATATGGAAATAAGGGGAGCGGGGAACCTTCTTGGCAGGGAGCAGTCAGGCGATATTTATTCTGTAGGATTTGACTTGTATGTAAAACTCCTTGATGAAGCTGTAAAGCGGCTTGAGGAATCAGATTATGAGGCGGAAACAGAGACTCTTCTTGAACTTGAATATTCAGGTTTCATTCCCGACTCATACATTGATTGTGCGCAGGAAAAAATGGAAGTATACAAAATGATAGCCGCAATCCGCGACAAAGACGACCTTGACAGGATTTACAGCGAACTGCTTGACCGTTTCGGCCCTTTACCTGACGAAGCCGCTTCCCTTATGGCGCTTGCGGAAATCAGGATCATCAGCCGCCTTCTTGCGGTATCTTCGTTAAAAGAAAGAGGCGGCATTGTGCGCATAGAGTTCGCGAAAGTTTCGCGGATAAAAGCAGACCGTCTTATTCGCCTGATACAGGAATCATCAGGTAAAGTAAAACTTGATCCAAAAAAACCAAATATTCTCCTGCTTACAACAGGCAGCATCGGTTTAAAAGAGAAGAGCGAGTTTTTAAGAGAAAAATTATCAGTTTTGGTCAATTAATCTCTGCGTAATTGATCATACCGTCTTTTTATGGTAGATTAACACAAATGCCGAAAGACGCAAGCCAAACTGAACCTCAGCCGGGACGGAATACCCGTGATAAGTCAAGCCATAAATTTACAGGCGAAGATTCCTCCCCTGATTTTTATGATCGCGTTCAGGTGATTACAGAGAGAATTCTTACATACCGCGCAAGAGTCCGCCGCATCAAGAAGGAAAAACGCAAGGCAAAAAACCCAATTGTTGACTGGATTGAAGCGTTTTTATGGGCTGCCTGCATGGTTTTACTGATAAATCAATATCTGGTTCAGGCATACAGAATTCCTTCAGGATCAATGATTGATACGCTAAATATAGGCGACCATGTTTTTGTCAATAAAATCATTTATGGGCCTGAATTACTGCCGGGATTTTTAAAACTTCCAAGTCTTTTTATTCCGAAACGAAACGATATTATTATTTTTGAAAGTCCGGCTTATATTTCGCGCGGAACTGTTTTTGATATTGCCCAAAGAATCATCTATATGCTAACACTGTCTTTGGTTGATATAGACAGAGATGAAAAAGGCGAACAGCGTATTCACTTTCTTATCAAGCGCGCGGCAGGGCAGGCTGGTGACCGGTTTAAAATTGAGAACGGAGAGATGAAAATTCGCTTTGCAGGAGAAGATCGCTGGGTCGATGAAAGAGAATATAATGCTTCCCGCGGCTGGGATCACAATATCAGAAGGCTTGTTTCTCCCGATCAATACCCTGCGCTTTCAGCGGCAGGACAGGCCAGGGGATGGAGCGATTTGGGGTTTCCTGTATCCGATGAGCTTTATTCAAGGGCTTTGCCTGTTGAGAATATGCAATACGGCGACAGTTTCGCCTATCACCGCGCAAGGCTGCAGACGCAGAGAAAAGCAGCCGTTCAGGACAGGCGTTACGCGATGCTTCACGCAAGAGAGCATACTCTTGGTTTTTATATACCGGAAGGGAGAATATTGCCTTTGGGCGATAATCGCGACAGTTCGCATGACGGCAGGAATTTCGGTCCTGTCAGATTATCAAAAGTGCTTGGGATGGGAATGATTATATATTGGCCGTATAAACGCATGGGAAAAATTGAGTAGGTAAAAAATGTTTAGTAAATTATCGCAATATTCATACAGAGAGCAAAAAAACAAAAGATTCAGGCTTTTAAAATTTTTTATTTTTATTCTTGTTGTATATATTTTATATAACTGCCTTACCGCATTTTTATTTTCTGTATGGGTTGTTGATAACAATACCATGCAGCCTAATTTAAACGAAGGAGATCGTCTTATTTTTACATCATTTGATCCGCCGTGGAAAAAAAGCAATGATAATTCCCTTACATTCAGCCGCGGCAGCATTGTATTGATAGATATGAGACATGAGAAAGACCAGATTATGCCCCTGCGGATACTGGACGGAATTGTCAGATTCTTTACAGCGCAGAGAATCAGCATTCTTTCCGGGAGAGGGCAGTTTCATGTAAAACGAGTAATAGCGCTTCCGGGGGATGAGATTTCCATGCAGAATTATATTTTCAGGGTAAAAGCCTCCGGCAGTTCATTCAGTCTTACGGAATTTGAACTTTCAGGCAAACCGTATCTTCCCGCAATTCCGCAGGTTTCAGGTCTTTGGGATGATTCAATTCCTTTTTCCGGCAGCATGAACACGATAATTCTGGGACCTGATGAATATTTTGTAATTTCAGATGATCGAAGCATCACTAATGATTCCCGCACATGGGGATCGATTTCACATTCACAAATTACCGCAAAAGCAATACTGAGATTCTGGCCTTTAAATAAAATTGAATTATTTTGATTTCCTGTTCCCTTTACATACATATTCCATTTTGCGCCTCTTTCTGCGATTACTGTGATTTTTATTCTGTAAATGTAAATGATACAAATGACGATTATATTAATTCATTCCTGACTTCTCTTGTTTTCGATATCAAAAGCCAAATTGAATATTTTAATGTTGATAAAATTAAGAGCTGTTATATCGGCGGCGGAACGCCTTCAGTATTGGGAAAGAAAATCCGCTTTCTTCTTGACGCATTAAATAAAACGCCTCAATTTACACCGCTTGAGTTTTCCGTAGAAGCCAATCCCGAATCAATAACAGAAGATTTACTTTCTATCTGCCGCGGCGCAGGCATAAACAGGTTCAGTCTTGGAGTGCAGACTTTTCATGAAAAAAGCCGCATTGCGGTTAACAGGGCGTTATACGGCGAAGTTCTGGAGGATCGCCTTGCTCTCGCTTCGCGTTATTTTCCAGGCATGTTGTCTGCCGATCTTATTACCGGACTTCCGTATCAGAATGAACTTATTGTCAAGGATGACATTAAAAGACTTCTTTCTTTTGAACCTGTTCATATTTCGCTTTACAGTCTTTCTGTTGAAGACGGCGCTCCTTTAAAAGAAAAAATAAAAAATAAAACTGTTACAATTCAGGACGGCGATTTTTCTGATTCACTGTGGCTTGAAGGACGCGATGAATTAATAAACGAAGGTTTTATACATTATGAAGTTTCTAATTTTTCCCTTCCCGGTAAAGAATGTCTTCATAATATCCATTATTGGCAAATGAAAAACTGGCTTGGCGCCGGTCCTTCAGCTTCCGGCACCATTATTGATGATAATTCTGGAGGCGCAAAACGTTATACTTATTTGAACGATGTTGACGAGTATATAAAAATTTTAAGAGAAGATCAAAAAAAGGCGGACAAAAAGCCTTCATTTCGCGCGGTCAATAGTGAAGAACTTGATAGAGATACATTATTAAAAGAATGTATCTTAATGGGTTTTCGTTATTTGAAAGGTCCGGATCCGAATTTATTCAAAAAAAGATTCGGTAGCGCTGTTGAAGAATGTATCGGAAAGACTCTTGAAAAATGGAAGGATAAAGATAAAATGCTGTTTTTAAACAGTTTTTTATATGACGCGTTTACAGAACTGGATAACGGAATATATTAGTCTTTATTATTGTCGTATATTTTTTTAAAATCATTTGTAATATTTTTAAAGACATCAACCAGATTTGGATCGAAGTGTGTTCCGCTGCTTTCAAATATTTTTTGTATTGATACTTCATGGTTTATCGAAGGTTTATAGCTGCGTTCCATTCTGAGAGCGTCATATACATCGGCTATCGTTACAATTCTTGCCGCAAGAGGGATCATGTCTCCTTCAAGGCGGAAAGGGTATCCTGCGCCGTTCCATTTTTCATGATGGGAAAGAGCGATTTCCTTTGCCATAGGGTTTGGGTATGTTGAAAGAATAAACGCGCCGTTCTTTGTATGTTCGCGCATTACCGCCCATTCCCAGTCGGAAAGAGGCCCTTCCTTGTTTAAAATATCATCAGGCGTACCGATTTTTCCGACATCATGCATGGCGGCAAGAAAACCGATGTTGTCTATAAAATCCGCATCAATGCGTTTGTAAGCTTCTCCGCCGATTTTAAAAAGTTCCTGCGAAAAGCGTTTTGAGTATTCGTTGACGCGGATAATATGTTTTCCCGTATCATTGTCTTTTAATTTAGAAGCTTCCAGCAATGAAAGGAAGACAGATCTTAACAGTTTTTTGTTTTCTTCGGTAAAATCATCGAACATTACAACAAAATCACTTGGAGCGCTCAGATCCATTTCAAGAGGAAAAATGTATACCCTGATTTGTACAGAAACCGTATCACGTGTTTTTAAATGAGCTGTGCCTTTCCATGAGAAACCGTTTCCGCCGTTTAAAATTGTGTCCCTTATTTTTCTCGCGTCTTCAATTCCGAAAGCTTTGCCGAATAAATCAAAAAAATACTTGCCTGGAAGATTTTTAAATCCCATAAACATATGTTTACAGGCTTCATTGGCATAAATTATTCTTAATTGCCTGTTTATTATAAGGACAGGAAAAATGCTTGTTTTAAACGGGCTGTGCGAAGATGATAAAATCTGTTCAACTTCTTGCAAAGATGTATCTGCGCTGTTTAAAACCTCTTCAGGTTCTTCCGCGAGTTCCAATTCTTCTTCAATAATGTAATTCATTTGAGATCCTGTGAAATTTCCGCATCCGTTTTTCTTATATATTCAGGACCCGAATACAGAAAATCTTTCGTACCATTATCAAGTATTTTTCTGTTTTTTGCAACGGCGATAATTTCCCTTGCATATCCTGAGTTTATGTTTCTTAAAAGTATATTTTCTTTTAGTTCATCAGGCAGTGTTTTATATAACTGCTCGCAGCCGGGACCTGATAAAACCATCTCTTCTTTAAACTGATTGATTTCATCCGCAATTTGATTTACCTCCGCTTCTACATCGGAAGTAAGACGCAATGCGCCCCGGAAAAAAGCATAAAAATACGCATTCCTGCGCGCTTGTATAACCGCAAGCGTTTTTTTTTCATTTCCCTGCTCCTTGCGGGCAATACAGTCAAGAGACGGTACAGGCGCAAATGGAATTGATAATGAAAGACAGAGAGCTTTTGCTATTGAATAGCCGATACGAAGGCCGGTAAATGATCCGGGACCTCCCATGCAAAAAACTCCGTTTAAATTCATTGGCTTTAAAGCTGCCTCCTTCATTTTGCTGTCTATTAAATCCATAACAAGCTCCGAATGTTTCATGCCTTCTTCCGCATGGGCGTAAAAAATATCATCATTACGTGAAACCGCTACAGACAGGACAGATGAACATGAATCAATCGCAAGGCAATTCATACTTAAAGTTTATCCAATCCCTGTATTAAAATGCGCCTTAAAGATACTTCGGTTATTTCCAGCAGAACCATTATTGTATTATCCGGAAGCAATCCGGATATTCGTTCGCTCCATTCAATAACGGAAATTCCGTTTGAATTGATTATTTCCTGTCCGCCAAGATCGTCAAATTCTTTCTCGCTGTTAAGGCGGTATACATCAATATGGTACAAAGTATCGGCTTTGCCTGAAGGTATTGGATACTCATTAATAATGGTATAGGTCGGGCTTGTTATATTTTCTTTTATGCCAAGTCCCAGCGCGATTCCTTTTGTAAGGCATGTTTTGCCGCTTCCAAGCGTTCCCTGAAGCGCGACAACAGAACCGCTTCCTAAATGTTTTGCAATCTGCTTTCCGGCAGCGGATGTTTCATCCGGTGAACCGGAAATTAGTTCTACCATACAAATGATATATCCTTTTATTCCGACCGGAATTTTTTTATTAATCAAGGCTTTTCAAAAACTTCAGTTTTTGGATAAGCTACCTAAGATTTAATCGTCTATCGGAAGCCCGCCTGCAGAATCCAAATCGTTTATATATGTTTTTAAATCTCTGGTTATCGGAATAAGAGGATAATCCACTTTATCTATAAAAGAAATATTAATTTCCTTTTGTCCTGTAGGTTTGTATTCGATGGAAAAATCAATGCGAAAATCCGCCGGTTTATCATTAATTTCTATAACAGCGACTCCGGTATATAATTTCCGGTAATAGATTGGGACATCTTTTCTGATCATGTCTTTAATTTTGATAACCTTCATTCTCGCCCTTCCTTTTTTTATTCACGCCCGTATTCATAAACAAAAGCATTTATTACATTCATGGATTTCTGGGATACCCTTAAAAATCTGACATGAATAATTGTACTTACCCCGATCCTGTTTGATCTTAATACCTGTCCCAGTGCCGCTACTTTTTCCTCGCTTTGCGAAAATTCAATTTTAAACCTGGCGCCGACCTGCACGGGAGCCATGGTTTTTATCGAGCAGCCTCCGACTGAAATGTCCGCGATATTTCCCTGGAGACGCCTTTTATCAACCATTAAACGCTGTTTTTTTCCGCTTCCTTCAACATACACTAAATGCAGAGAACAGGCAATAGAAGTTTGTCTTCTACGGTATCGTCTCTGTGAAAGGAATCTTATCTGATGCGAATGCGCCAGCTGCAGGATCGGGTTCCCGTCTCTGCTTGAATAACCTAAAACGCGTGTTTCAAAAGAAAACCCTTTATTGTTTCTGTTAAAAAACATAACGGTCAGCCTTGTGCCTTTCGGTATCTTTATAAGGCTTCCCAATACTGTTTTTGGAGCGTCAACAACCAGGAAATCTCCCTTGTTTGACAATACATTAACATAAAATTTTTCTTTACCGGTATTAATTGTTATGGAAATATCATCCTTAAGCTGCTGAGTGGATGTTATGCCACCTATTATACTGTTTTCCAGTATATTTCTTGTTGAAAAAAGAATCGCAAGCCTGTTCTGAGCTTCTTTTTCCGAACCAGGGGAATGTTCAATTATCCTGTAAGATTTTCTGAAATGCCTGTCTAAAAGAGCGGGGGTATTTATGGATTTTTCCGGATCCGTTACGCCATCGGATTTAAAAATATAATCAAGCATTTTTGACTGTTCGTGATTAAGCCCCAAACTGCGCGATATACGGCGCATTGTAAAGCCGGAAAAAAAACCGGACTTATTATCGCTTACAGGCCTTGTTCCGTTTCCTGAAGGAATTCTTTTATTAATTAAATTTAATACGAACAGGGAGACAATAATGGCAAACAGTATGGAAGCGCCGATGATAATTTCAGTGGGAGAGACCACAATATCATCTAACGCAAAATTATCCAAAGACTGTAATGGCAAAAGTATTAAAATACTTCCTGTCATATCTCACCCTGAATCCTTGTCTTTTACATTACCCAAAATAGCATAAAAAAGGTCCTTTAATTTGGGAGACGCTTCATATTCGGTTAAGTCTCCGACAAGTACGGAATCGTTTTTTTCATATGCTTCCAAAAGTTCCTTTAAAACGCCGCTGAAATTGGTTATTTGCGTTTCCAGTAACTCCTCTGATTGCTCGTCTGTACTCAAATATCCCTGCATATTAAGCTGTCTGTAAAGGCGGATGATTTTTTCCGTAACAGCGGAAAAAATCTGAATGCTTTGCGCCGCGCGGGCGTCTTTTCCGGTTTGAATATCCAAAGGAAGGTTTTCAAGCCTTTCGCATGTATCTTTTAAAATAGGTTCAAGATTTGTAAGTTCTTTTACAGGTTCATTTACTTCCCGCAGAATTTCTTCCGTTACAGAAATCAGGGTCTCGCCTGTCATATTACCGTTTGAAAACGTATTTACACAGAATGCGTATAAATCGAAAATCTCCGCCGATATAAACTGAGCCGTTGCGCTGCCTGTCCAATTATTAAAAAATTCCTGCTTGTCTTTAAAATCAATTTTTTCAAATTCCCTGATGTCTTCAAGCAGATTTAAAAGGCTTGCTGCCATTAATTCAGCGATTGCGTTCGTTTGTATATCCACGCATTGTATTTTATCTATTTCCCTTGAAAAAATGCTTTCAATCATGGAGGCGCTGGTTTGCTCACCGTCAATGCTTATGCTGGATATCCGGTGTCCCATATTGCCCAGCCATTGTTCCAGTCCGGCGAGTACCTCGCCCAGCGTATTTTCATTGTCAAGACTCACATCAAGAGCTCTGTCATTTATTTTTATATCCATATACTACCTGTTGCTGTTCTGGTTCTGCTGACTGAAATTATTTAATGAATTGGACAACGATTCCATTTGCGCGTATGCTGATTCCATTCTTGCAAATTGCAACCTGAGTTCCTGTTCCTTTGAAGCCAGCTGCCTGTCCAAATTTGTAATCCGGCTCTGATCCTGGCTTATGCGCGAATCAATCGTGCTTGTTTTAAGGGAAATTATGCCTCCGGTCTGGACAAACGGGCTTACCAGAGCGTCCACATTATATGCGACTCCGGTATCCGCGAGCAAGTCTCCGGTGGAATCATAGGCGAAAAGTTCCTTAATCGCGGGTATTCTGTTTTCAAGAGCCGCGTCAAGGGTTTTTTCATTTATTTCAAGATAACCGCGAAGGCGCGACACATCATATCCTGTGTTGCCGCTTGCGTTGGTGCTTATCCCGATTTGGGCAAGTAAACTAAGATCTCTTTCAAGGCTTGTCGGGTATGGAACCGATATCGTGCGCATAAGATTATTTTTTAATGTGTTTAATGTTATATCTCCGCTGAACGCGCCAAGCCTTTCCCTCATCGCATCAATTTCATTTGCGTTTAAATATGTCAATTCATCAATAAGGCGCGTATCCCCGCGCGCGGTCTGCTGATTTTGAGGCAAATCGGGCATGGAGGACGCTCTTGAACTTGTCAGCACATTTATTTCCGCCAAAAGGCGGTTATAATTTCCGACAAAGGATATTATCGCGTCTTTTATGGCTTCTGTATTACCTTCGATTTTCATGTTAACAGGTTTGTCGGATACTCCCTTAACATTCAGGGTAACACCGGGAATCAGATCGTCGATTGCGTTGGTTGAGCGGGTAATTTCTATGCCTTCCATCGTTATGATTGCGTCGCGGGCGGTTGAAACTGCGTTTACCGGTTTTAAGCCGCCTAATGAAGCCGGATCGAGGATTTCTATTTTTCCAATCAATACTTCGCGGTGGGTATTTGAATTCTCAACATTAAGGGAGACTATAGTCCTGCCGCGCGCTATTTCCGCCAGATTAAACTGCCTTGAAACAAACTGGCCGGAATCGGTTATTAACGGTAGCTTTGAGGATGTACCGTCTGAAAAAGAAAGGAGTAAAACGCCCATATCGTCATTTCGCTGCGGCACAGAAGGAGGAGTTAAATCAGGAAGAGGAGTGGAGGACGGCTCATTTTCAATTATAATTCCGCCGTATGATACAGATCCGGACGGTACAACAGGACCTGTAGGAGGTTCGGGAACATTTATTATTTCGCCTGATTCAACTCTGGTTTTGGTCTCAAGCCGAAGTACAAGGGGAGAATCCTGACCTATAAAAATATTGACAGGAATTACCGCTGTTGAAAGCGGAGCAACCTGCAGCTCTCCGTCGCTTATATTTATATTTGACGCGTTCTGTCCGCTTGTCCGCACAGAACTCTCGTTTATGGCAATGTTTTTGTAAGAATCAACGGCCTGTTCCATCATGCCGATGCGTTTTGCAAGCTCTATTGTGTCTGCGGAAAATCCGAGTCTGTTTTCCGTTCCTGTCAGTTTTGATTCAAGCAATAATGATCTTGTTCCGCTCTGCACCGCTATTAATGACGCGCCTATTTTGCCTCTTCCGCGGTTATTGATAATATCAACAAATTCCCTTAATGTACCGCCGCGAAAATTAATGGCTATTTCATCATTGTTCACGGTAAATACATAATTACCGGCATCTATTCTTGTGTTTTCATTTAACGGCTGGGATAAAAAACGATCGGCCGCGGCGATTTGTTTAACGGTAAAACTGAACGACTGCTCGGATGCTTCTCTTGTTGCCGACGCGGTAATTGCGGATGTATCGGAAGAACTTGCGGTCCTTTCGTTAAAAGGATTCTGGAAGGAGAAAAGATTTCTGGCGCTGTCGCGCAATGAGGTAATGCGGCGGCCTACTTCATTCCAGTAACTTCTTTGAGTCTGAAGATTTTCAATGTTCGTCTGGACTCTATCGCGGGGAATCCGTTCAATTGTCATCAGATCTTCAATAAGCTGATCTGAACTAAACCGGCTTCTTATACCCGGAATATAAACATCTGACATAAACCTGGTTACTCCCCATTTACAGGCGACCAATAAAAAAGGTCTGAAATTTTATGTAAATTTGTCAGGCTTAAATATATTTAACTTAAGCTGATCAATGACAAGAAAAGCCTTTTAAGCCATCTCATCAAATAAAGCGCCGCTTGCCTCTTTTAAGTTCTTATGCAGACGCTGCAATTCTTCAGGCGGAAGTTCTTTAATCACCTTATCGGTTTCTTTATCAATTACCTTGACCACCACCTGATTCGATCCATGATCTACCACATATTGCAGTTTTTTATTACTGAATGTCTGACTGATCCGCTGTAAATCCGCCGCCGCTATCTGAATAACCTGAGGCCGTGTTTCCTGTCTTGCTGTTTGCGCGCGGATATCACCGCTGAATTGAGTTGATGGAGCAGGAGTATGCCCCACAATAGCTATGGACATTTTATACCTCCATGTAAAAACGTCTGAAAACCCGCTGTTGAAATTGACTTGCCGGTATAAATATATTACGGGAAATTCAGACTGCTTTCTTCCGCCAATCCATGGCAGAAGGAAAATTCACCCGACCACTAAAAACATTTTTCGAAATAAAAAATCAGCCAAATATATTTTAGTGGTCAGGAAAGAGCAGTAAAGGCGCGAACTTCACTGTTCTCAAATCCGGCCTCCTGACGAAATATCAGGAGGTTCAGATGAGCGAGGAAAAGACGACGTCCAGAAGTCTCTTGCATCGCAAGGATTTTTAAATCATTTACACCTTTGAATCTTAATCCAAAGATATAAACCTATGAAAGCAGCTGTAAAACCGACTGCGCGCGCATATTCGCCTGCGCAAGCATTGCGGTTCCGGTCTGGTTCAAGATAGCATCCCTTGTATAGTCGACTATCTTGTTAGCCACATTTACATCCCTGATGCGGGATTCTGCAGCCTGAATATTCTCTGCTGCTATGGCTACGCCCTGAGCTGCCATTTCAAAACGGTTCTGATAAGCGCCAAGATCCGCGCGCTGCTTGGAAACAAGCTTTAACGCGCTGTCAATGGTACCGATTGCCGCGTTTGCATCAAACGGGTCAGCAATGGAAATTTTTCCCGTGTTGCCCTGTGAGTCATGCAAACCAAGCGCTGATGCTGTCATGTTGCCAACATAGATTCTTGCGTTCTGATCCATGTTTGCGCCTACCTGCAATTGCATAACTCTTCCTGTAGCTGAATCCATGGCAAATGCGCCTGTGAGCATATTCATACCGTTGAACTGGGCATGACTTGCAATCCGGTTTACTTCATCAACAAGCTGTGATACTTCAACCTGAATCTGCATGCGATCTTCGTCGGTGTAGATTCCGTTGGCTGATTGGACAGATAATTCCCTGATACGGTGCAGTATATCCTGGGTTCCCTGAAGATAACCTTCGGTAGTCTGGATAAATGACACTCCGTTCATGATATTACGTTCTGCCTGATGTAAACCACGAATCTGGCTTCTCATTTTTTCGGAGACCGCAAGTCCTGACGCGTCATCACCGGCACGGTTGATCTGTAAACCGGAGGTAAGTTTCTCCATGTTTTTGGTCAATGTGCTCTGGGTAACGCCAAGCTGACGATCTGCGAAGATTGCGCTCATGTTGTGATTAATAATCATTTATATACCCTCCATGTGTAGCGTAACTCCGGCAATCCTTGCCGAAGCCGTTCCGCAGAAGCGGATTTAAGGGATGGTTTCGCGCTTGTCAGGCTTTTTTAAAAGACTGACGGCCGTCCCCTTATCCGCCAACAGAACGAAACGATCGATTTACCGTTTTCCTGATTTCCGCGCGAGGTAATTGCACCTAACACGCGGATATTTTCAGATAACAGATAAAATAATCGTTTTGATCTGTCCTGCGCATCTGTCCTCTTAATTTTTGGTTATTAATGCCAGGCAATAAGCGTCTTGCCATAAATAAAGAAGTCAGACGGCCGGAGGGTTTTTTTTCAAAGAACACTGTACAGCAGCTGAAATCTCGGATGCTGTAACGGCACGAAGAGGGCAGTCTGAGGCTTTTCCACGACAAGGCTCAGACTATCCCCCCATATATCAGGAAAAGACCTGATATATCAAATTCTAGCACATTATTGCAATAATGACAATACCGAAGTTGCTCTTTGATTCGCCTGCGCAAGCATTGCAGTTCCTGCTTGATTCAGAATTTGGTCACGAACATAATCAACCATCTGGTTGGCCATGTTGGTATCCCTTATTCTGGCTTCTGAGGCCTGCATGTTTTCCGCGCCGATATCAAGGCCGCGAACCGCGTGTTCAAGACGGTTCTGATAACCGCCAAGATCCGCTCTTTGTTTGCTTATCAGTTTTAAAGCGGAGTCAAGTACGCCTATGGCCGAGTTTGCGCCTTCCGGATGCTCAAGCGTAATGAAGGAATTATCGCCGATACTGCGCAGACCAAGGCCTTTTGTGGTCATTGTACCGATGAAAACCTGGGTCCTCTGATCCATGTTCGCGCCGATATGCAGCCACATTGAAGCCGTAACAGTATTATTGCCTGCGACCTGCGCAAAACGGCCTGTAAGCATGTTCATGCCGTTAAACTGGGCATGGCTTGCAATTCTGTCGACTTCATCAATAAGAGAAGAAACTTCGACCTGAATGTACATTCTGTCTTCTTCGGTGTAGATTCCGTTTGCAGCCTGAACTGCTAATTCCCGCAGGCGCTGAAGAATATCCTGTGATTCCTGAAGATAGCCTTCCGTTACCTGTATAAAGGAAATTCCGTTCTGAGCATTCTGCGAAGCCTGATTAAGGCCGCGAATCTGGCTGCGTAATTTCTCTGAAACCGCAAGACCTGACGCATCGTCACCGGCTCTGTTGATCCGGAGACCCGAGGAGAGTTTCTCCATGTTTTTTGTCAGATAATTCTGTGTTACTTTGAGGGACCTGTCAGCGAACATCGCGCTGAGGTTGTGGTTGATGATCATATCATCCTCCTTGGATAATTAAAGAAGCATCCATGCTTCCTTTGGTAATAATATCCGTTTAAACCGTGGAATTGTTTTCCGGACACTATTTTCCATTAGTAATATCGGCAGGTTTATACGCGGACTTTAGTCTTTTTTTGGGAATATTTTTTATTTTGGAAAAACGATTAACGGGCGGCGGTGACCGGTTTGTTTAAGAGCGTTTCCTTCAGGAAGGCTCATATCCTGCTGTTCGTTTGATTGTCGTATTCCTGAATTATCATTTTTTTCTGAAATATTGGATTTTTTTTCCACTGGTTTTATTTTTACATTTGATGAACTTGTTGTTTTAACGGCTTTATTTTTAGTATTTACGGTTTTTCTTTTTTCCGCCGGTTTAGCGGTCAGCTTTGTTTTAATTTCCTTTTTTTTATCCTGTGTTTTTTTTAAGGTTTTCTTTACCTCTGTAGTTTTTTTTGCGGCAGTTTTTTTAATTTCAGGTTTGGATGCTTTTTTTACAGATACAGCAGGCTTTTTTACCGCAGTTTTGCTTTTTTTTACTATTTTTTCACTTTTTACAGGTTTTTTTACTTGTTTTGAAGAATTTTTATCAATTTTTTTCTTTACTGTATCCTTTTTCATAAAATACACCTCATTTCTTCTTTGTTATAATACTTATGGCAAACATAATATAGCATATTTTATTAATAATGTGAACTTTTTTTATTAAAAAATGAGGCTTTTTCAAAACTATGATACAGGTTCGGCTTTTAAACAGATTGATTTCCACTGCCATAATATCGGGCCTTTTATAATTCTTTTCCGCAATGCATCTTCAATAGCTAAAAAATCGTCATTTTTCAGATTTGCGGCCATAAATGAACCCCAGCGCGACTTATTATTAAACCATGCGTCAATATCCTTGTCTGTGATAAGACGTTCTTCTTTCTGGTTAATAATTTGAACCGTTACAGAATATCCCTGCTGTTCAAAGGCGGATGTTAAATCGCTCTCTTCCCATAAATCCTGATGTAAATTGCTTCCGGTATTTTCAAAAAACAGCTTCTCCGCTTTTTTCAATTTTACTGCCAGAGAGCCGTTTTCACATTCTTCTTCCATAACCCGCGAAATACGCTCTCCAAGGCAGGGAGGCGAGGATAAGAGAACAAGATTGCCTCCAGCCGCAAGTAATGGTTTCGCGTCAGAAGCTATCCGGGATGGCGTGAAGTTAAGACGCGGCGCGCGGATTAAAATGTGATCAAATTGTGATGAAGAAAAAAATTTTTCACATTCCTGTACAGAAGGGAGGATATTATCCGTAACAGCGATTTGAGGTTTTTCAATTTCGTCCAGAACGGCCGCGTAACGTAAAAGAGCATCCCTGGCGCCGGAAGTATTTACAAGCGCCGCTGAAAGCCCTTCAGGGCTGCGTCTAAGGCTTTCCCAGAGTAATAACCCGTCATTTGCCGCCGGGATTAACGTGCGGCTATGCCTTTTAACAAAAGCTGAATTAAATATAGCGTCTCTGTCGCTTAACAGCAGATTATTGCGTCCTGATTCAAGGCGTTTAAACCATCCTTCTTTCCCCCTGGAAGATGCGGACCATGATAAAAATTCTTCCGTATCATTATCACCAAGGACAATAGCCGCCTGCAATTCGCGTTTTCGTAAAATATCATCGCGAATTTTCCCTTCGTAACCTGAAGTTGATGGAATGTAAAAAGTTCTTCCGCGAAGAGAGCCCGGCAAATACTGCTGCGCCGCCCAATGATCACGATACGCATGAGGATAAACATATCCTTCGCCGTGGCCAAAACCTTCCTTATCGCGGCTTGCGTCCCGCAGATGGTTGGGAACTTCAGCGTCTTCGCGTTCTACTTCATTAAGCGCGTCAAAGTAGGACATTGCGGTATTTGATTTAGCGGCGGTCGCAAGGTAAAGGCATGCGTGGGAGAGGGGAAAGTTTCCCTCCGGAAAACCGATCCGTTCAAAAGCCTGAGCGCAGGAAATTACAACAGAAAGCGCGAAAGGGTCGGCAAGCCCGACATCCTCGCTTGCAAGAATTATCATACGCCTGAAAATAAATTTTGGATCTTCTCCCGCTCTTACCATTTTGGCAAGCCAGTAAAGAGCCGCGTCCGGATCGCTTCCGCGAACGCTTTTTATAAACGCGCTTATCGTGTCAAAATGGTAATCCCCGTCGCGGTCGTAAAGAAGGGCCCGTCTTTGAATGCTTTCCTCGGCAGCTTCCATTGAAATGATTATTTCCGATCCTTGTGCGGGAGGCCATGGCGCTATACTTGTTTCAACAGCAAGTTCAATTGCGTTAAGAAGGCTTCGCGCGTCTCCTGCGGCAACCTCAACAAGATGTTCAAGAGAGCCTTCCTGAAACTGAACATTCCAGTTTCCGTAGCCGCGTTCCTTGTCTGTAATCGTTCTTTTCGCCGTTTCCATCAGCCCTTCGTTATCCAGCGGTTTTAACTGAAAAATCCGGCTGCGGCTTACAAGCGCGCGGTTTACTTCAAAAAAAGGGTTCTCTGTTGTCGCTCCGACTAGTATTACTGTACCGTTTTCTACCCAGGGGAGCAGCGCGTCCTGTTGAGCCTTGTTCCAGCGGTGGACTTCGTCTACAAAAAGAATTGTTCTTTTACTGTAAAGCCTAAGGCGGTCATCCGAGCGATCTATAACTTCGCGGATATCTTTAACACCACATAAAACTGCGTTTAATTTTTCAAAAGCGGCGCTTGTTGTGTTCGCGATAACGGCGGCCAGCGAAGTTTTTCCTGTTCCGGGCGGACCGTACAGAATTATTGAAGAAAGACGATCCGCCTGAATCGCGCGCCTTAAAAGCCTTCCCGGTCCTACTATGTGATCCTGACCGACAATATCTTCCAGGGTGCGGGGACGCATACGGTCCGCAAGAGGATTGCAATTTTGAATGTCGTTTTTATTTTTAGCGGAAAACAGATCATCCATTAAAAATGCGTCTTATCTTTCCTCTTCCGCGTTCCATTGCCAGATGGTGCCGCGTTCACGGTATGACCAAACGCCGTTTTTTTGTGTAGATGCAAAAATCAGGGACATGTCAGGATAATTAAGGGAAGAAGGCACATGGAAAATATGATTAACCGGATTTTTTCCGATTGTAGTTATGAATCGTTCATTGCTGTCAACGGTGGAATAAGAAGGGTTTTCACCGGGCATTCTGTAAACTGCACCCTGTTTAAACCCGTCGGCATCCAGCTCAATTTCGATATATCCGAATGTATAGCCTGATGTTGTGGAATAAGTTATATCCATTCTTCCGACAAGTAGTAATCTTCTTCCATGATTGTCATCAAAGACTGTAAGCGCGCCTGTTGCGCTTCTTTTATCTGTAAACTGAGCTTTACGTTCTATTCCAGTAGTTGAAACTAAATAAAGATCTCCGTTACGGGTAATTGCGGCTACATCATTCCCAAGATCAATAATACCAATGAAATCTTTACCGTTTGAATCCTGTAGTAATGCGGCTCCGGCAGAAAGATTTGCCAACCTATATATTCCGTCGGTTGTGCAAATGAAGTAAGTTACCCCATTATATACCGCACCGCGGAATTCTTTCACTTTACCAAGTCCGCTAATTGGCGTATCCGGTTTGTTAATATGATAAACAGCGTAATCATCATCACCGATATATACGCTGAAAAACAATTGATTGTCTGCGGTAAAAATCGCTTTAACATCATGGTTAATATTAGGTGTTTTTGACCAATCAGTTCCATTATTTGATTGTCTTAAAACACCGGTTGAATTTTCAAGGCAGATCGCATACAGCATGGAGGAGCCAGCAACGGCAAGGCTCCCTATCCATCCGCCGCTAACAGAAATCGGATCGGACCAAGTACCATGACCGTCTGTACCCGCACTGTAACTGTAAAGACTGCTTCCAGAAGCGACATATACACAATCTTTAAAAAAAACAAAATTAGTCGGCGAACCGTCTATATAAGCAGGAATTACGGGAACTTCGCTGGAAATGGTGTAAAATACCGGATCGTTGCAGGCGCTAAAGGTTAATATAATTAAAGCGGGAATAAGTATTAAATAATCCGGTTTTTTCATCTGTTTAACCATCGCACTAAAAATGATAACGCGCTGAAAGAGTAAAATCTACAAAATTACCATAGACATTTCTATTGGAATTCCCTGTCCATTCCGGAAACAGATACCAGCTTGCTGTCGCTCCAAAACCCCAACTGGCTGTAGCTCTGAAAAAAGCGGAAGCGCTTGCTTTAAAATAAAGACCAAAGTATCCTAAATCCAGATATGTTTGCCATGCCATTCCGGCCGAGAGAGCAAGCGGAAACTCAAAACGGCCCGCAACAAATTGGGTTCCGGCTTTGAACCCAAGATAAATCATATATAATGTATTGTCCGCCAGCGTAGGAAGGAACATACCTCCAAGTTCACCGCCGATTGTAAATTTCGGCAGAATGAAGTAATTTAATACAAATGAACCGGTTCCACCTACAGGCGGATCAATTTGATGATCAATAACTTTTCCGTCATTAAAAAAAATCATTGGAAGCGTCACTCCAAGCGAAATTACCAATGTTCTGTCCCCGCGGGTAAATAATTCGTATGGGATACTGTCCCAGTCAATTTCACCTGACGGATCATCCTCATCCTGAGCTGTAAGCAGAAAAGGCAAACCCAGCAGGAGTATAAGTATCAGGATTCCCGCTTTACGCATGTAAACTCCTTATTTTGCATTATGATCAGGATAACTCATTCACTTACTTTATTCAACAACAAAATGGGATAATGGGTTACTAATTCCCGCCAATATGATTTTCCAGTGTTAGATATTCCAGTAAAACAGGATATCTGGTTAACAAATCCCCGTATCTTTCCAGTTCCTCAAAACGAAGCTGGTTTTCTATGTGAATTTCCGCTCTTCTGCCGAATGCGGACGAAATAACCTCACGCTGCCTTGACAGAAAATCCTCATATAAACCGCGGATCTGCCTGTACAGGATAAAATCCGGGAACTTGGCCGAATTAATAATCAAAGAAAAATCCTGGATTTCCGGAAACCTGCTTTTAACCAGTTGTTCAATCTGAACGTCATTCTTTCCTGACATTAATTGTTCAAGCCTGTCTGTTCCGGCGGATGATAATTCACCAATAATTAGAATTTCCATCTCCTGCGAGACTGATTGTAAATATGAATTTAAATCATCCTGACTTGTTAAATTTTGCGATTTAGAAAGACTAACAAGCGAATCTGGGTTTACTTTGTAGGAAATATCGCCTCTTAAATTCCAGGAGAAATCAACATTGGTGATTCCGACAAATGAAGCGTATGTATCTCCCGAAGGCAGTGCGCTGTTATAATTAATGGGGTACTTAACATGAGTCGGATTAAATACGGCAATTTTGACGTTAGTTGGTATTAACTTATACCAAATCCAGCGAAATTCTCCTGAACGTATTAAATCAGGATTAATTCCGTGTGTTTTGGAAATAACAACACCGTATTGTCCGGGAGGAACCATAAACTGCGCCCAGCCGAAGAAAAATGCCGTCCCGCCGAGTATCAACAGAATCAGCAGTGTAATAATAAATTTCTTCATACTATACTATAATAGTGCATATGCTGATTATTTGACAACTACGCAAGACAGGAGAAAATGAAAGAGAATATCAAACAAAGAAAAAAATTCCGTCACAGCTACACAGCCTATGTCCTTTTATTATGTTTAGCCGTTTCACTTGTCTCCCTTGTAATTTATATTCTTGAAGTAAATTATGATGATTCTTTCCTTTATTATCTGTTAATCATAATGAGATATTCTTCATTTTTGGTTATTGTCTGCTGTTTTTATAAAATTCTGCTTAATTTATACCGTATAATCATAAAACACCGGAAAATAAACCCAATTGTAATGATTTTTTACTTATTCTTTTTAATTTACGGTATCTGTATTTTCCTGTTCGAGGCGTTCATTGTTGTAATATCAGGAGGAAATGCATGAAAAAACTCTATGCCTTAAGAGGCGCATGCCAATGCGAAAATACAGAAGATGATATCCGCCGCCAGATATCCCTTATGTATAACGAGCTGTTAAGCGAAAATAATCTTGGCGAGAGCGAAATAGTCTCCGTCATTTTTTCGGTAACAGGCGACCTTAACGCAATTAATCCGTGTTCCGCTCTCAGAAAATCCGGCCGCGCAGGAGAGCTCGCTCTTTTTTCCACTCTTGAACCGGATTGTAAAAATTCCGTAGAGCGGATTACAAGGGTAATAATACATTGTTATCTGGATGAAGGCGCGAAAGCAAAGCATGTGTACAGAAACGGCGCGGAAGTGCTCAGACCGGACAGGGCAGTGAAGAATAAATAATGAGAAGTGAATAATAAAGAATCCACTTTTCATTTCACACTTATCATTTCAAACTTCCAGTTTTATTATACTCCACACCTTCTGAGTTTCCTGACCTATGCGCCAGAAGCCTATCGATTTTACTCCCATTGATTTATACATTTCCATCCGGGCGGAGATAGAATATTCATCTTCATAATAAACTCTGACAGAAACACTCGCCTCATAATCAAACACCGGAGTACCGTTTTCGCGTCTTAACTCCGTTGTTTCAGCAGTGTTTTGAAGCCTTTCAATGCTTGGGTAAGTTAAGGCACGGCTGTGGTTTTGGCTTGCCCACGCGCGTCCGTAAAAAGGAATGCCCATTATAAGTTTTTCCGTTCCGATTACACGCAGTGAATAGTCCGCTACGCTTGCGCACCATCTTAAGGAAGAGACTGGGCCCGGCGCGCTTCCGCCCCAGTGTTCGTCGTATGCCATTACAAAAATACGGTCAACATACGGAGCGATTTTTGCGTAATCGTAAACGTCATTGGTAATTGCCCTGTTGCGTCCGTAAAGCGCGATAGTAAGCATTTTACCGGCGGGAAGCCCTTCGCGAAGTTCGCGCAGGAATGATAAAAAGGCGTCTCCTGACTGCGCGGGAATATTCTCAAAATCAATATTCAGACCGTCAAAATTACCTGCCGCCATTATCAGGTTTCTTATAAGATCGACCCTCTCCTTGCTTCCCGGCATTAATGTAAAATATGTAAGGGAGCTGCTTGGGCAGGTAACTGTCAGATGCACCCGCCCTGTAAATGATGAAGAAAGGCGGCTCCTGTTTGGAACGCCATTGAGCCTTCCGTACATATTAACTTCCGCACCGAAATAGCAGACATCGGTAATGGGTAAGCCTCTTCTTAAAGCCGACTCCTGCCCCGAAACCACATATCCCCATACTTCACGGAATTCGGAGACAGGAAGATCCGTTTCAGGATCAGGAATGAAAATCGAAAGGTCTTCTTCAGGTTCTTCTTCCGTCAGTTCAGCAGCCAAAGTCATCATCTGGTACTGCATGCATTCTTCACCGCAGGTACAGCTTTCCTCTTTGGAACATTGCGTCAGTAAAATTAAAATCAATGCTGTTAAAAAAGCGGGATGTTTCATTGTGACAATATAGTACAAAAATGTATAAATGTATATCAAAACAGAACTAAAAAATGGGTTTTCACTTCCCGCTTTTGCGAAAAAATCTTTTCATTACAGGCTGAAAGTTTTCAAGATGAAGGGAGCGGGAGAAAAAATCCGAAGCGGAAGGCAGATCAATCGAAACATCCAGCTTTTGTTTATCGGCTTTTTCAAGGATTTTTCCAAGAAGCGCTTTTCCAAGGCCCATGCCGCGGTATACGGGGTTTACTTCAAGGTAATTGACATGCAGAATCTGATCGCCTGTGGATGATATATCGTTATTCGCTTTAACTTCACCGGCTGGGTCGCCGCTTACCGTTTCCGCAATAAAAGAAAAATCTTCCGTTCCCTGCCGGATAATAAAATCCTCAAAGATTAGGGATGAATTGTCTTCCGGTTCAATTCCAACAGGTTCAAGACCCCATTCTTCCCTGAGCGCGTTGTACCAGACAAGAACGGCGCCTTTCATGTTCCGCTCTTTATGCGCGTACCACATTTTTTCAGCTTCGGGATATTGGGAAAGAACATCCCTGAACGCGCGGAAGACTCCCTTGTTCCTGTTAAGCGCGTTTGTTAATTCCTGGCGGACAATGGGATTTTTTAAACCGGACGAAAAGCTTTCCATAAGGCGGTAGCCGTCCTGAGAGTCCCATTCGGGAAGGGAAATAAATCTGTCATCATCAAAATTCTGTTCTTCTTCACTATCGTTATTGTAAACATCAATTACATTGGCTTCCTGCGTATCTAAAAGAAACTCACCGTCCTGATTTTCCATGTAAAAGAGAATCTCGTCCAGAAGGGTATCATCCATTTCAAAACGCATAACCGCATTGTAGCATAATTAAGGCAAAAAAGATAATATTGAGCAAAGGACAGAATATGGAAAACATGAAAAGAACGGCAAACTGCGGGGATTTAAGAAAAAAAGACGCGGGGAAAATTGTTATTTTAAACGGCTGGGTTCACAGAAAAAGAAATCACGGGGGAATATTTTTTATTAATCTGCGCGATCGTTACGGCATAACTCAAATAACTGTTGATACCGAAGCGAATGCCTCTCTTGGAGAAATATGCAATGAGCTGAGAAATGAGTACTGTATAGCAGCCGAAGGAAAAGTTAATCTGCGCCCGGAGGATATGATCAATTCTTCCATGGATACAGGGGAAATAGAAGTAATAGCGTCAAAGATTCTAATTTTAAACAAGAGCGATGTACTGCCTTTTCAGATTGACGAAGAAAGCAAGGCAAATGAGGACTTGCGCCTTAAGTACCGCTACCTTGATCTTAGAAGCGCTGCGATGCAAAACAGGATCGCCCTAAGAAGCAAGACCGCGTTCGCTGTGCGCCAGTGGATGACAGCTAACGGCTTTTATGAAATAGAGACGCCTACTTTTATAAAATCCACCCCCGAAGGAGCGCGCGATTACCTTGTCCCGTCAAGATTATACCCAGGAAAGTTTTACGCGCTCCCGCAGTCGCCGCAGCTTTACAAACAGATTTTAATGGTGTCTGGTTTTGACAAATATTTTCAAATCGCGCGCTGTTACCGCGATGAGGATTCACGGGGCGACAGGCAGCCTGAGTTTACGCAAATAGATATTGAGATGTCATTTGTTGGAAGAGACGATGTTCTTGACATGACAGAGGGAATGATGCGTCATGTTTTTAAACAGGTTCTGAATATCAGCCTGCCTGAAAAATTCCGCCGTCTTACCTGGGAAGAGGCGATGGAAAATTACGGCAGCGACAAGCCCGACCTTCGCTTTGGTATGGAACTATGCAGCTTTGAACAATACGCCAAAGACAGCGGGTTTCAGGCTTTCAAGGACGCAATCGCGCAGGGCGGTACTGTAAAAGTGCTTGTTGTTAAGGGGAAAGCGGAAACTCCAGCAAAGCTTCCCGCGGACTACTCGCGGAAACAGATTGAAGAACTTGAAGCTCACGCAAAAATCTACAAAGCCAAAGGCATGGCATGGATGAAAGTTGCAAAAGACTGCGCGCTTGAAGGAGGAGCTTCCAAATTCTTTACAGATAACGCCGCGGCGATAACAGGAGGTCTTGGCGCGAAAGAAGGAGACCTGATTCTAATGGTAGCGGACGCAGACCGCAAAATTGTAAACACATCCCTTGGAGCGGTACGGTCAAAACTTGGGCGCGATCTTGGACTTTACGATCCTGACAAATTTGAGTTTGTGTGGATAGTTGACTTTCCCATGTTTGAATACAACGAAGATGAAAAAAAATGGGAAGCGGCTCATCACCTTTTTACATGGCCGCAGGAAAAGTATCACGAAACAATGGAAAGCGATCCGGGCTCGGTAAAGGGTGATTTATACGACCTCGTGTTAAACGGCTATGAACTTGCCTCAGGCTCCATTCGTATTCATGATCCTGTTATGCAAAAACGCGTTTTTAAAATAGCGGGTATTGATCCTGCGCAGGCGGAAAAAAAGTTCGGTTTTTTAACGGAAGCTTTTAAGTACGGAGCCCCGCCTCACGGAGGAATAGCGCCCGGTCTTGACCGTCTTGTAATGATCATGGCAGGAGTTACATCGCTAAAGGATGTTATCGCCTTTCCGAAAAATTCATTCGCGATAAGCCCGATGGACGACTGCCCCTCGGAAGTTGATCAAAAACAATTGGATGAACTTGGGATAAAAATAATTAAAGAGAATAAGTAATTAGAGTCTGTCTATAGATATATTATAGACAGATTACCTTAGAATTACATCTTATCTTCAGTAACCAAGTGAGCCTCAAGGATTTTACGCTTGTCATCGGGAACTGGTATTGTTTTTTCCGTAATGAAGTCAAAATATACAATTACCGAGTTTCCTTTGGCGCAAAGGTGTCCGTCCTGCCATGCTTCCTGATACACTGTGAATGATTTTGTCCCGATTTTGGAGATTCCGGTTTTTATCGTTACTTCGTATTTGAAATAAAGCTGATGTAAAAAATCAAAATCAAGATGAGCCATAATTAACGGAAAAGCGTTTTTATCCACTTTTAGTTCCGGATCAAACAAGCGGATTATTTCCGTTCTCCCCATTTCAAACCAGATTGGGATAACTGTGTTATTGACGTGTCCCAGCACATCAATATCTCCGAAACGGGGGTATATCTTCATGCTAAACATTTTTTAGTCCTTACTGCAGATTAAGACCATTAAGGTAATTTTCATAGGTCTGCTGCGCTGTTCTTGAATCTGATACCGCTTTTTCAAGAGCGGGAGACAGCGCGTCGATTTCGCTGTCAAGATCGGTAAGCCGCCTTAAATATTCCTGGCCCTGCTGGGTTTGGCTTCCGGCCGCTTCAAGGTTTCTTCGTATTCTGTCCTGATCGGAAATCAGACGGCTTCGCTGCGTCTCAATATCCTTTACCGCGGTATCGGCTGCGTCAGATGCCCTTTTCAATTCAACAGCCTGCTGCAATGCCGCTCTTACATTTGCGGGAATTTCCTGATTTGTCGTATAACTTAAAATTGCTTCCGGCCTTTGTGAAAGAAGCGTGATTCTCTCGCTTATCGGTCTTTGTTCGCTTACAACAAGCGTTGCGGTATTGTTTGCAGGCAGCGTAACATTAAAGCGGTAAAGCGATTCTGTCTGCTCCGCCGCTGCCGGTGATATTAATTCTGTCATTGATGTTTTGTTATGCTCGACAATCAGCGGTTTTGAAGAAGATCCTGAATTGATAAAAGTATATGTTTTATTATAAATCAGGTTTCTGGTGATGATCATCACGCCGCCTGAAACTGTCACCGTGCTTACATTGCGCGTGCTTGTATCGCTTGAGGAAGCTGTTACCGAAAGATCCTCTCCGAATGAGATTAGTCTTTTTTCATTTTCATTCCAGAATTCCAGCAGCGCGTCCCCTGCATATACTCCGCCGTCATAAACTGTGACAGGACCGGCGGGGAGTTTCATTCCGCTTGTATTTGTAATTTCCGCTCCAAGGCGTGGATTTTTTCCTCCTGTGTAAATTAAAAGGCTTCGCGCGTTTATCGCAGATTCAACAAGAGGGAGCATCGCGCTCATGCGGCGGTCAAGGCTGACAGGGTTCCTTAATGTAAATTCAAACTGGCCTCCGGCGTCGCTTCCCGCCGCTGTCTGCACTGTACCGCCAGCAAGATTTGTTGTAGGAGATGCGGCGTAACTTGGCGCTCTATACGCGGATTGATCCATATCCATCATAACCATGCTTTCCGTTTGGTAAGCAGGGGAAGGTACACCGTAGCTGCGATCATGAACGGCGGCTTCGGCGGTTCCGGCTATTGAAAGCGGAAGAACAGGGCGCGATACATAATAGGGCGGATAAAGATTCTGAATGAAAGATGTCGGGCGGCCCGCAATCAGAGATAAGGAGACATTGTTCCAGTCATTATCGCTGTCATTATCAACTATGGCCCATCCCTGAAACAGGGGCTCCCTTGATCCGAGATCCAGACGGTAGGATACTTTCCATACAGGAGAGGGAATAACGTAGCTTATTGTTACATCCCTTCTGCCGCTGCCAGGAAGATTAACCAATAGCTGGCGGGAATTGGAAAAACGGGAAGCCGCGATTAAATCAAGCCCTCTGCTTAGATCCTGTTCGATTACCGGGTCTTTAAAACTAATTGAGTTTATATCATTTATATTGAATGCCCTCAAGCCCTGATTCGTACTTAATAATAGCCACGGTTCGGCATTATGTACAAACCCATTAGTTGCCATTGCCCTGTATTCGATGCCGGTAATTCTGCCTGTGTATAATGTAGGTGCGTTAATATTAACTTCGGCGCCTCGCAGCCTGGAAAGTATAATCGCTAGCCCCGGTTCATCGGACAGGTCGATTGATAAACTCCGCAGCGTCTGCAGCAGCGTTTGCTCCGATTGATATGTGACAGACGGATTGGCGGAATACGGATCATTTATGATAAGGGTTTTTAGCGCGTCATTTACAGCGTCAATCCTGAATTGAAGATCGATGTTTACATCTCCTGTTACCGCGCCTGAATGTTCATAGTACGCAAGGCCGGATGTCAGGATCACAACCCGCTTCAGGGGAAGAGAGCTGCTATCCAAAGGATAACTGCTGCCCAGAGACGGACTTTGAATTGTTTGAGCAGTTACCGGGTTTGGAACTGCAGGTGTATTTTGATTTTCAATTGCCGGCTGCGCAAAAAGGCAGGGTACAATAACAAAAACCAGAGCAGTGATAATAATTCTATTCATTTTTATACCTCACTTTAAATATCAAACATGGGAAGATTTTATGATTTATATTCAAGACTGAGCGTTATGGTCGTCGCGTCGCAGACTTCGGCGGGTCCGAAATATTGAATCGGGCCAGGAACTAGGAAGCATGTTTTATCGGCCCAGCCGCCGCGTTTTTCCGCGAATGTCTTAAAGGGTTTCCCGTTAAGATCGACCAGCGCTTTTTTAATTACCGGCTTTTTTGCGCCGTGCCGGTGTTCAAGGTCCATCATTGTTGTAAGGGGGATGCCGCCTGCTATCCATTCTGAAGCCGGAGCGGTCAGATTCTTTACGCTTGAAATATATCCTGTTAATCCGGAAGCTATTAGAACAAACGCGCTGAAACCAAGTGAATAACAATAATCGGAATCAAAGTTTGACGGGAATGCGCAGCGGCCTTCATAACCGAAAAAATGCCCGAGCGCGCTGAATTTTCCGCTGTACTGTCCGTCCTTTTTCTTTACAGCCAACTTTTTTTCAACCATTCCGATTAAAAGTTTCTCGGTTTCTATTCTGGAAACCTGAACATTTCCGTGCGGATCGCGATCTACCAAAAATTGCTGCGCGATATCCGGGGGAAGCGATTGCAATATTCTGTATGATGTTTCAGGAATTCTGCTTGAGAGCCAGTACATCTGATCGATAAAACTGGTGATAACCGAAAAATCTTTTTCCTCATCCGCGATTGTATCGTTCAGGTCGTTTATCAGTTTCTTTATTTCGGGAATAAACTCAACAAGGCCTTCGGGAATTAAAATAATTCCGAAGTTGCATCCGTTTTCCGAGCGCTTAATTATTGACTGGCATATCTGATCCACAACTTTTTCAAGAGACATTGCCTTTTCTTCGATCTCTTCGGAGATAAGGCAGATATTGGGCTGAGTCTGCAAAGCGCATTCAAGCGCTATGTGGCTTGCGGAGCGGCCCATCAATTTAATAAAGTGCCAGTATTTTTTTGCGCTGTTTGTATCGCGGCAGAGATTGCCTATTAATTCAGAGTATGTTTTGCACGCGGTATCAAAGCCGAAAGATGCTTCGATATGCTCATTTTTTAGATCACCGTCAATTGTTTTAGGACAGCCTATTACCTGAATTGCCGTTCCGTTTTCTAAAAAATATTCAGCTAACAGCGCGGCGTTGGTATTGGAGTCATCCCCTCCTATTACGACAACCGCGTCAAGGTTAAGCTTTTTGGCTGTATCAAGAGAAGCGGACAACTGTTCAGGAGTTTCTATCTTGGTGCGTCCGGAGCCGATTATGTCAAAACCGCCTGTGTTGCGGTACTCGTCAATTATTTCTTTGGTCAAAAGAATTGTTTTATTTTCGATAAGGCCGCTTGGCCCGCCTTTAAAACCGTAAAGAACAGAAGAGGAATTGCCTTTTTTAAGACCGTCAAACAAACCTGCTATTACATTATGCCCGCCCGGCGCCTGTCCGCCTGAAAGTATTACTCCCACTTTTAGTTCGCGTTTTAACTTGTCGTTTTTTCCGGTTTTAAAGGTTGCGGCAGGTTTCCCGTAAGTAAGTTTAAAAATTTTCCGCAGTTCTTCCTTGTCCGAAATTGCCCCGGTAGGAGAACCAAACTCTATCGCGATATCTTCGACATTACCGCCAAGGATCGCAGGAAGTTTTGGTTTATATCCATAACGAACTTTCTGTAACGCGGATACATTCATGATCATCTCCTGACATTTTATATTAAAAGTGATTACAAAACGGCAAAAACCAGTCGAATTATACAAATATTTTAATAAAACAATAATATTTAAAACTATCGCTTACAAAACTTCCGTGAAAAAACGTGTTCAATATATGCTAATTCGCGTCCGGCTTATTTGCTTTTGTGTCTGTTTTTTCGTAATTTCTTTTTACGTTTATGGGTTGCTATTTTTCGCAGTTTGCGCTTTCTTCCGCAGGGCACTTAAACTCTCCTAGGGTATGAATAAAGACGGCTCAGGCCGTATTGTTAAATTATGATTGAATAGGGGAAAATGGTCAAGAGCGCGGATTATTTCCCTTTTAAATAAATGCCGGCGTCAAAAGAACGAAGCAGCTTGCTCATCGATTCATTGCAGATTATCGCTTTTATTATCTGCGATGCCAGCTCAGCAGAGGATATGACTTCAAAACCGGGCATGGTTTCTTTTAAATTACTGCAGCATACGGTATCGGTTACAAGTGTGCGGTTAAGCAGGCCTTCATCACAAAGGGTTTTTAATTTTTCCATAGCGGGCGGTGAAAAAAGCGCATGTACGGAAATGATGTTTATTTCTTTTGGTTTTAATGTTGACAGGACACGGATTAATTTTTCGACAGAGCTTGCGGTATCAATCATATCATCTACTATCCAGAGACTTTTTCCTTCAATAGGCTCCGCGGAAAGGATATTTATTGATTCAATTGAATTTGGTTTTGAATAATCGCGCTGTTTGTGTGCGACAACCAAAGGCGCGCCGAATGAATTTGCGAAAACACGCGCCAGCTTCTCACCGCCGGCGTCAACTGAACAGAAAGCCCAGTTTGTTCTGACTTCCTGTTCCAGTTTTTCAAAAGTCTGAATATATTTATCGCACAGATATTTATTTAACAGCGTCAGCGCGGGAATATCGTCAATTGCGCAAAAAGCAGGATCGAGCATTGTTTTGGATTTATCAGAATGTAATTGAAAAGTGACTATATGCCGAACCCCAAGGCTTGAAAGGGTTTTTAGATGAACCCATAAACCTACAGAACTTCGCCTTGTTGTACGATCCGATCTTGAACATGAAATAAACGGTTCAAAAACAAGGATTCTGTTAACTTGACAGCGTATTAAAGCGTCTACGGCATGATATAATTCAATTTTCGCTTCTTCAACGCCGATCTCAGCTTCATTGCGTGCGCTTGATGTAAATAAAACAACATCCTTGCCTCTAAGAGATGAATTGACCTGGACTTCCATTTCGCCGTTTGCGAAACGATCCGTTGTAAGCAAATCAAGTCCGTTTATCTGTTCGGTTATTTTTGAAAAACTTAAATATTTGGACAGATGCCCGATTACCTGTTCTGCGTAATTTCGCATTGAGCGTGTCGCGCATACTATAAAAGAGTTCATTAATATCAGTATCATGACTATTCAGTAAAAAAGCAATAAAATTAAACTTGCACAGCTTCAATTAATTACTTTACAAACATATAGTAATCTATAGACATATTTTTAATAATATGATAAAATATTTCAAGTTTCGGTCATGCGCTATGCGATATAGGCGCCATATATGGGGAGGAGATAATTATGGCTAAGTCAAATGAGACAGAAAAAACCAGGATCAATCCTGACGCGACAAGCGAGGAGAAATCAAAAGCCCTGGAAGCGGCCCGGCTTCAGATTGAGAAACAATTTGGCGCGGGATCATTAATTAAACTTGGAACGCATAACGCGGCTGCCGGTATCGATGTAGTGCCCTCAGGCTCTATTCTTTTGGATGAAGCGCTTGGTATTGGCGGATATCCGCGCGGACGCATTATCGAGATTTTCGGTCCTGAATCATCGGGGAAAACCACCCTCGCGCTTCATGCGATAGCGGAAGCTCAGAAACTGGGCGGAAACGCGGCGTTTATTGACGCTGAGCATGCCCTGGACCCTGTTTACGCTAAAAATCTCGGGGTTAACATTGATGAGCTGTGGGTAAGCCAGCCTGATAACGGAGAGCAGGCAATGGAAATCACCGAAAGCCTTGTGCGCTCAGGCGCGGTTGATGTAATTGTTGTGGACTCTGTAGCGGCTCTTACCCCGCAATCTGAAATTGAGGGTGAAATGGGTGACGCGCAGATGGGCGCGCAGGCCCGTCTTATGAGTCAGGCTTTACGCAAACTTACCGCGACTATCGGGAAATCAAGAACAATTCTGATCTTTATAAATCAGATCCGCATGAAAATCGGCGTATTCTTCGGAAACCCCGAAACAACAACCGGCGGAAACGCGCTTAAGTTTTACTCATCGTTACGCCTTGAAGTCCGCAAAACGGAAACAATCGAAGTCAGCAAAGACACTGACGCAATCGGAAACAGGGTTCGCGTTAAAGTTGTAAAAAATAAAGTAGCGCCTCCTTTCAGGAAAACAGAAATTGAGCTAATGTTCGGCAAAGGCATTTCCGCCACGGGAAGCCTTTTGGACTGCGCGGTAAAATACGAAATAATTAAAAAAAGCGGCGCATGGTATTCCTACAATGAAGAAAAAATAGGGCAGGGCAGGGATAATACGCGCGATTATCTTGATCAGCATCCGGATTTTCTGCGTGAATTGGAAACAAAACTGCGCAAACTTATTTTCCCGGGAAGGGAATTCCCCCAGGCGAAAGCAACAGAAGCGAAACCCACTAAACCAGTTAAAGCTTCAAAGGATGACGCTAAAGCTGAATAGCTAACAATATGACCATGTTGGTGATTTGATTATAAACTGAAACTGCTTTAAAGAATATATTTAACTATTTTGCAATTAAATTACCAATATGGCATATGCGGAAAGCCTTGGTTGCGTCTGTGGCAGTTTTGACGGTGTTTATGTTACCAAGTCCGTTAATTATCATTATGTATAATAAATTATATTATTCAAAATAAATTTCAGCTGCCTAAACGAAGTAACGGACTCGTCACTAAGTTCATGTATAGATTTCTGCCATCCTAGCACACCAAGGCTTTCCGCATATGCCATATTGGAAAGTTGCTTATAATAAATAATATCATTTCTTGACAAACCATGCTTTAGTTTTTATTCTTTTAGCATGTATAAACCTTACAGGCGGCCTGTAACTGCAGCATCTCCTGATGTAAAGATAGCGCCGCCGGTGATTTCAAAATTAGCATTATTTATTTTAAGAATAATCGCAAAACCTTATATACTGTTTCTTTTCGGCTCTGCAAAAATTGTTTTACATGATGATGAAATTCTTTTTGATATATTTAAAGAGCCGCCCTCAGGAAACAACCGCACTCTAATCGCTTTCCGCCATCCTGACGGAAGAGAGTCTCAGTTATTGGCATGGTTTTTCATTTTTAAATTAAGGAAGCTTGCGGCAAAAAAAGGGATTCATTTTACAAAGAGGCCGCATGTAATATTTGTATACGGATATGAAGTAGCAAGATGGGGCGGCAGGACAGCAAGGCTTGTCATGCCGAAAATCGGAGCGATACCAATTCATCATTCAAAACTTGATTCCAATGGAATGGCCAGGATTTATGATTCAATTCATAACGGCTCTTATCCATTGGCACTGGCTCCTGAAGGGCAGGTTTCCTATTCAACAGATACCGTCCCGCGGCTTGAAACAGGCGTTATTCGAATGGGTTTTCAGGCCGCGCAGACAAACGAAAATTGTTCTGTGCGGTTATTGCCCTTGTCGATTCATTTCCGTTACGGTAAACGCGGAAAAAAGGCAACGGAAAAACTCCTCGGAAAGATTGAAAAAATATGCGGCTTTTTTCCCGGAGATACAAACCCGCTTTCCTTTGAAGAAAGACTCAGCCGGTGCAGGAATAAAATTCTTGAAATTAACGAAGAAAGATATAATATAAAAAATGAATCTCTTTCATTTGAAGAGCGTCATAAAAAAGTTATTGATGCGGCGCTTGTAGCCGCTGAACGAATGCTTGGAATAAAAAGCGAGGGCGATTTTTTTACAAGACTTTATAAAGTACGCCATATCTGCTGGGACAGAATATATCTTCCGGATACAGAAAACTTTGACGGCGTTTCCAAGGCAAAACGCAGTTTATTGGATATAAGCGCAGGAGAAGCGTGGCATATAGCGCGCCATCAGGAACTTGCGGATTTTGGCTGGTATTTTTGCCATCCGCTTCCAAAAGAGGATTCCGCGCTGCATGTTAAAGTTCAGTATGTTCAAAACCTTTTTGATTATGCAAGCAGAACAATGGGAGGGGCAATCGCCGACAGAAAATATATTCCGTCCTGTAAAATTATA
>JAIRQF010000118.1 GCA_031256635.1 Treponema sp.
CGCGCGTTACGCGCAGATGGCTCTTGATTATGACGCGCTGGATAGAAGCATTATTAACGCTCATGGCACTGCCGATCGCGCGGAAATTGATCAGGGGGCAGGCAGGTATCAGGACGCGATTGACAAAGCCAGAACAGTTCGCGCCGATCTTGCCAATATCAACCAAATGGTTGCGAACGCTGCGCCCATAGTCAAGAAATAATCAGAGTAATGAGTAAGAAAGGTATTATTAAGCAGCATATTGTTTCTGTTCTTGTGGAAAACAGGGCCGGAACCTTAAGCAGGGTATCCGGCCTTTTTAGCCGGCGCGGATTTAATATCTACAGCCTGACTGTCGGAAAAACCGAAGACCCTCGGTAGACAGATGACCGGTAAAATATTGCACATAACGCGGCGTTTGTTTTTTTTGCTGGCAGGCGCTGTGCTTCTTGCTTTTAATATTAATACTTTCGTTAATGCCGGAGGGCTTCTTCCCGGCGGTTTTTCCGGACTGACTCTCTTAATTCAAGAGATATGTCTTCGCTATGGCCGGTTTCAGGTGCCGTACAGTGTAATATATTTCATTTTAAATCTGGTACCGGCGGCTGTTTGTTTTAAGTATATCGGTAAAAAATTCACCCTTTATTCAATATTGATAGTTATAATAAGCGGTCTTTTAACGGACTGGATGCCTTCAATGTTTACAAACTTTCTTACTACTCATGATGTCCTTTTGTCAGCCGTCTTCGGAGGACTTCTCCAGGCTCTTGCGATTAGCCTATGCCTTCATGCGGACGCGACATCCGGAGGCACTGATTTCATCGCAATTTTTATTTCCGAGAAGTACCGCAAAGACGCGTGGAATTATATATTCGCCATTAATTGCGTAATTCTCGCAATTGCCGGTATTCTTTTCGGTCTTGATATTGCGCTTTATTCAATCATTTTCCAGTATGTCACTACCGCGGCTCTCAAGGTTCTTTACAAAAATTATCAGCAGAGAACGCTTCTTATTGTCACAAATAAACCCGACGATATTTTTAAAAATATATACAAATTAACCAATCACGGCGCGACTTTGGTTGACTGCTTCGGAAGCTTCGGCAAGGATACGCGTACTTTGCTTTATTCGGTTGTTACCGCAAGCGAAGTGAAAAAATTAATTCCTGTGATAATGCAGATAGATCCGGACGCTTTTGTCAATGTGTTAAAAACCCTTCAACTTAACGGCAGATTCTACCAGCGGCCCAAAGACTGAGCGGACTTGTACAACCTTAGTGTTCAGCTTATACTCGCGATTTCTTCCATTGACGGCGGATTCGCTCCGTATCTTGTGCATACAATGGAAGCGGCTTTATTCGCGAAAGACAGAGCATCCCCCAGATCAGTTTCATTTAAATCAATTATGGCGTTATGCGACAATTTATTCATGTAATGAAGCCGCGCAAGGAACGCGCCAAGGAAGGGATCTCCCGCTCCTACAGTATCTGCTATTTGCCGAATATGTATTCCTGTTATGCGAACTTTGATCATGCTTCCGTCACTGCGTTTAAGCAGGGCAATCGCTCCGCCTGCTCCGAGCGTGACAATCGCAAGGCGTGCGCCAAGATCGATTATTTTTTTAAGCGCCGCTTCCGGTTCTGTATCAGGATAGATATATTCAAAATCCTCACTTGATATTTTTGCGATGGTACATGTTCCTGCCAATCTGGAAAAACGTTTTATATATTCATTTTTGTCTTTTATCATGAACGGGCGGATATTGGGATCAAAAGCTATTACTTTTCTTTCATTTGCATTTTTCGATGCTTCATTTAATATTAATGTTTCTACAGTTGTCGCGATTGGTTCCATATTCATTGATATGGAACCGAAAACAATACATGAAGTCTCGCCGGGAAGCTTTGGCAATTCACCTGTTGAAAGTAATTTGTCCGCGGTTCCTTCATCATAAAAAGCATACTGCGGCTGTCCTCCTTCTTCGGTTTTTATAAACGCTAAAATCGGATTTTCAGCGCAGCGAATCAATAAGTCATCTCTTACATTATATTCCCGTAGCCTTTTTACCTGAATATCACCGAAAAAATTCCGCGAAAGGCGGCCTACAAACGCGGCAGGAACGCCAAGCGCGCCTATCGCGATGGATGTATTATATGAGCATCCTCCGGGCAGCGGCATGAATACATCCCCCAAACCGGGTACTTTTTTTTGAAACATGTCGATAACAGCTTCGCCGATACAAACGATCATGGATTTTTCCTTTTAAATATTATAACATGAAATTAAATATGGATAATAAAAATTTTGATATAGAAATTCTTGATACTACGTTAAGGGATGGATCTCAGGGCGAAGGAATTAATTTCTCCCTTCGCGATAAAATCGCCGTGACGCAAACGCTTGATGAACTTGGAGTAGCGTGGATAGAAGCGGGAAATCCGGGAAGCAATCCGAAAGATTTGGAATTTTTTAATACTTTTTCATATAAGCTGAAAAACGCGAAACTCTGCGCTTTTGGTCCCACGAGAAAAAAAGGCGTTAAGGCCTCCGATGACAATAACCTTACCCTTCTATTAAATCATAAAGCAAAGACAGAAGGCGCGGTTATTTTCGGCAAAAGCTGGGATTTGCATGTAAAAGAGGTGTTAATGGCCTCGCCGCAGGAAAATCTTGATATGATTTTTGAAACCATCGCGTTTCTAAAATCCGAAGGCTTTACTGTAATTTTTGACGCGGAGCATTTTTTTGACGGATGGGCCGCCAACTGTAGCTACGCTCTTTCAACGATTAAAGCCGCAGAAGGAGCGGATCGCATTGTGTTATGTGACACAAACGGAGGCTCTTTTCC
>JAIRQF010000126.1 GCA_031256635.1 Treponema sp.
TGATGGCGCGCCGACAAGTACAAAATTCTTCCAGCCGGCCATTAAACCCAAACCAATGTCAAATATGTTGTCAGTATCTTTCGGGACCCAACCATTAACATGGCCTTTTAATGCAATCATCGGCCCGGCATTTGAGTCGCCGAAGGATTTATATGTATATCCATCTCTTACAGCGCCGCCAAAACCGACTATAAAATCAGAGCCAAAAAGGAGCCCTTGTTTATTAACAAGGTCAAGCAGCTTAAATCCGAATCCCGCAAATAAAGGCAGAGCGTTGGTATAGGTTACTTCTACGCCGACATTGAAATTAGGCTCTTCGTCTTTGCCTAAAGGACCGGTTGCGAACCTTGCTGAAATATCGCCGTTAATCTTGAGATTATCAAAGAGCTGGAAGTATGCGCCCGCATGAATGTAGATGTCACTATCTTCATCATTATCATCCCAAGGTTCAAGTCCTACCATCGCGGAAACACCAAGTTGCTTGTTATCATATTTTACACCGAATACCGGGTGTTTTAAGAAATCCTCAATTAAGAGGTTGTCGGTAACTAATTCAAACGGAGGAGCATTGTCATTGGATCTGACTTGTGAATTTGTATTACCTGCGCCGGACGAAGCAAATGCGATACCAAGTGAGAGTATATCTTCCATTAAGAAGAATCTGTACGCTATACCGTTTTCATTAATGTTTTCCCAGTGAAATGAATACTGGTTCATTGCATTATGGGTGAACACTTCATCACCGGCATCATAAAAACCAGGCGCATTGCGGCGGGCCATGTTCGGGTTTAATACATAGTCGGAAGCTCTCCACCAGTTTGTTTCATAAACATTAAAATCGTCGGTTGTATTGTCACCTTTGTAATTGTAATTGTCCCTGCTTACATAAAGCTGTGACCTTCCGTTCATGAAATGGAAATAACCGCCTGCATGGCTGACAACAGGAGCTACGTATAAGTTTGCTACACCAAATTTAAAACCCCAATTTGTGCTGGCCCAATTTGCGTTAACATCTGCATTACCTTGCATTACCGGAATTCCCATTAATGTAACATTGCCGTCTGCTCCTGGAATACTGGATGCGCCTGTAAGCTGGTTGTTACCAGTATTAACAGGGTAATCACCTTGGTTATTCACACGAAACCAAAACGGCACTTTAACGGTTAAATCACCTAAGGTATAGGTAACATTAGCGAATGTTTCTTTTACATTTCCTGGTTTTCCTCTGCCTTCATCGTCAAAATTAGTTCCGAAATAACCATTCGACGCTCTAATCGGCAATGTAATTGACCATTTACCAAGTTCTGCGTTATCCCAGACTTTATCCCACTGAACAACGAACTTTACGCCGTCAAAATCGCCTGCCATTGTAGCTTCATTGATGTCATTAACCGCAAAATCCAACGTTGTTTTAAGTGTGGCTTCACCGGAAATTTTTCCCCAGTTGTTCTCTTGCGCGAATACTCCTCCCATAACCGAAAGGATTAATAAGACAACAAGAATTTTTCTCATATCATCTCCTCCTAATCTTTGCGTTAAAGGAGCCAGCCAACGGCTGTTTTTACCCTTTTTTACGCAATGCTTGTGTTATAAAAAAACATTTTTATATCACAACCTTCACCTTTGAGTGAAAGCAGCAATCGACGATTGCTATACCCCTTCCACATATAAACAATGTATAGCAATTTTTAAAAAAAGAGTCAAGAGGTTTTGAAAAAAAAATTAAATATTTTAAATAATTTTTTAACAAAAAAGTTACAGATTTTTATTAAAAAAACGAAAAAAAAATTGAAGAAACAAACAAAAAAGCCGCAAAAACATACATTATTGTATTTTATTATGATATATTGTAGCATGTTACTATTTTGATGTAAACCTCGAAAAAACGAACACGAATTATCACGGACTTATCGGATTAGCACGGGTTTTTGTTCAAAAAGAACTTTCGTAAAAATTTCCGTCTTTCTCCGTACCCCCGGCAATTTCCTGATTTTTTCAAACATCCCCGCGAACACCGGCACGGCGTTACGCGAAAACGCAGACTGTTAGCTGACATTTTGTCCGTTGCCGTAAAACGGATTCTCTTAAATTAGTTGTCCAGCTCTTTAATAACATCAGGGCTTAGCCCGGTTATTTCCTGTACAAACTCCGGAGTTGATCCTTTAGCTAAAAGGTTTTTCGCGATTTGCATGCTTGCTTCTTCGCGGCCTTCCTCACGGCTTTCCTGCGTCAGGATTGCCATTATCTTTTCCATGCTGGGTTCTTCTGTCAGCATATTGATTACCTCCGAACTATGTTCTTTAAAGAATTCTTTTAGTACTTCCTTCCCTATACAGTATTTTATCGCGGCTTTTACAGATTCTTCAAGTGATAAATTTTTCCTGTACTCCCTTATCTTTGCGATAAAGATACTGTAACCATCAAGATTTCTGCTTTTTTCAAGCATCTGAGGATTACGGCCATGATTAATGTTATACACATGCACAATTAGTTCCAATGACTCAATTGATTTTCCTTTAATATTCATGAAAGCATCCGAAAGACTGAGTTTCTTATAATCGGGAAATGGGTCTACTCCGTTGTAAAGAACAATAAACTCAGGAACGGGTATTTTTACAAGTTTCTTTTGATATAGTCTCTCCTTTTCAATTATTTTTTCATATACTCGCCCGATATACATCAGCATCCTAATCGGGATGTTATTATTAATAGTTGATTGGTGTTCAATTAATACTACAAGCTGGTCATTAATGGTAAACGACACATCGTTTAGCTGTCCCATGAAAAGAACATCGGATAAGGTGTTGATGTTAATGATCGCATCCTTAGGAACATCAACTCCTTCTATAGCCGAATACAGTTCTCTCAATGTTTCCGGATCGCTGAAGAGAGTCGAGAAAACGCTGGCCTTGTGTTTTGTGTTCACGTACATAAAAGTCTCCATAAAAAAAGGATAAAACCTTCGTAAGAAGGTTAACCTTCACAAGAAGGTTTCCCTATATATGGGTTGAATGTGTCAAATTGCATGACTGAAAATGAAAATAGATTTAATTATTTTAATGAGGATTCAGATGTTAAGCTCATTAATTTTATCAGGGCTTAACCCGGTTATTTCCTGTACAAACTGCGGAGTTGAGCCTTTAGCTAAAAGATTTTTCGCGATTTGAATACTTGCTTCTTCGCGGCCATGTTCGAAGCCTTCTTCCAACCCTTCTTCACGGCCCTGTACAATGCCTTTCTTGAATCCGCGCTCCATCCATTCAGGAATGATTCCGGCTTTTGTAAATACTTCTTCGAACGTTTCCCTCTTTTTTCTTGTTCTTACCGCCATATTCTGTAACTCCTCAAAAATATCAGGATTGGTATCCAGTAAAATACTAAAATATGCGCTTAAAGATACTCTTTCTGTACGGTTTTCGCTTTCTTTTATTATAGCATCAGCGTTACTTATTTCCAAGTTATATTTCAATGATTTCAGCCACAGGTTTTCCCTGTCAGATAGTCTCTTTGACTCTATTATCTGAATGGGTAAATAATCGCCAAGTACGCTGTAGATTCCGCTTGATGTTTCTTCAATGTTATATTTTCGTATTTCTGTAAGGTATTTTAATAATTTTCTCGGATATCTGCTTTCAATAAACGTAAGTGTTATATCAGAAAAATCTACATCAGGGGTTATAGCAGCATAGAGATTTGCGTATGCGTATACTTTTAGGAAATCCTTTATGGATAGATAATCGTCAGGGCTTTTGTATTCAAGAATATTTTCTGATCTGAATATCTTTCCAATGTTTTTCTCAATTATCAAATCCCTAGGCTTTTTGATAACAATCAGATCAATTCGCAGTGGTTCTGTTGTAAGCTGGTATTCATACTTAAATTCAAGGAAATCCAGATAGTCATAAAGTTCGTGTTGAATCGCCTGAAGAAAGGCAGGATGCCAGTTCAGTTTTCCTGAAGATTTTTCATTTTTCAACTTCTTCCCCCAAAAAGCAATCGAAAGAAAGCTCTACCTTATATGGGTTCAAATGTGTTAAAACGCATGACCGAAAATGAAAAAATATTTGTTTTTCTATACAGGTATCTTCTTTACCTCTTTACTGTAAGGCTGCCTAAAACTCCGCGCACAAGATTGTTAGCTGCGGTTCGCGCTGCGGATTTTACGGCTGTTTGAAGCACTCCGTCTTTTTTTCCGCCTCTTGGTCCGGTTGAACCAAAAACAAATTCTTTCATCTCCTGGCTGAAACCTTTCTGAGCATCAGGCGGTTTTGAGGCAGTTTTATTGGGGGTAGTTTTTGCGGCGGTAGTTTTTCCGCCGGATTTTTTTTCTTCTGATTTTTTTCCTGCGTTCGCCCGCCCTGTGAGCAGTTCGTATGCGGATTCCCTGTCTATAGCCTCTTCGTATCTTCCGTATAGAACCGATTCGTTGATCAGAATATTTTGTTCATCAGACGTAACAGGCCCAAGCCTTGATCCCGGAGCTATTACAGAGCATTTCTGTACGATGGACGGGCTGCCTTTCGCGTCAAGGAAAGAGATCAACGCCTCTCCTGTGCCCAACTCCTGAATCGCCTGTTCTGTGTTAAAGGCGGGATTAGCCCTCATAGTTTGCGCTGCAGTTTTTACTGCCTTTTGATCTTTGGGCGTAAACGCGCGCAGAGCGTGCTGCACGCGGTTGCCCAACTGCCCCAGCACTTTATCGGGAACATCAAGCGGATTTTGCGTAACAAAATACACGCCCACTCCCTTTGAGCGGATCAGGCGGACGACTCTTTCGATCTTTTCAAGAAGAACAGGCGGTGAATCCGCGAACAGAAGATGCGCTTCGTCGAAAAAGAAAACCAGTTTAGGTTTCGGAAGATCGCCTGCTTCCGGCAGATTTTCAAAAAGTTCAGATAACATCCATAAAAGCACGGTTGAGTATAATTTAGGCATATTGTACAGCTTGTCAGCCGCAAGAACATTTACAATGCCCTTTCCTGACGCGCTGACGCGGATTAAATCCATAATATCCAGCATCGGTTCACCGAAAAAATTTGAAGCTCCCTGTTCATCAAGAGTCAATAAACCGCGCTGGATAGCTCCAACGGAAGCCGCGGTAATATTGCCGTATTGAGTTTTAAAATCATTCGCGTGATCACCTGTATACTGCGTCATCGCGCGCAGATCTTTCATGTCGAGTAACAGCATGTTATTGTCATCGGCTATTTTAAAAATTATCTGCAAAACTCCTGACTGCGTGTCGTTTAAGTTCAATAGTCGCGACAAGAGCAGCGGTCCCATATCGGAAATTGTAGCGCGCACGGGATGTCCCTTTTCACCGAAAACATCCCAAAAAACAGACGGATTTTCGACCGGCTTCCAGTCTGTTACATCAATTTTTTCCAGCCTTGCGTTCAGCTTGTCACTTGGCACGGCCGGCGCCGCGATTCCCGACAGATCTCCCTTTACATCAGCTACAAAAACAGGTATCCCCGCGGACGAAAAAGCCTCCGCCATTTTCTGAAGAGTTACGGTTTTTCCCGTTCCCGTAGCGCCTGTAATAAGACCGTGACGGTTTACCATTTCGCCCAGAATAACGACATCTTCCAATTCGGTATTTTTGGCTATACATAACGGCGTACTCATAAAAACTCCCTTATTCATTTTTATTATAAAATAATAGCATGATACCGGACCATTTTATATAGTATAATAAGTTTGATAGAGGAGTTTGAAATGAAAAAGTATCTGTTAATTTTATTACTTGGCTGTGCGCTGTGCGCGGGTATATTTGCCCAGAATATCTATGTGAGCGCATCCGGTAATGACAACAACGACGGGTTAAGCGAAGCAAGAGCTGTTAAAACATTAAACACCGCCGTAACCAAGGCGAACGCAATAAACGGGAAAGTCATGGTAATCGGAACATTAAACGGACAGAGCGAAAGCTATGGCGGTATTTATAACAAGTGGAGTTTCGGCGCTATTTTCAGAATCGCGGACATTCGGCGCGAATTAATAATTTCAGGAAAACCGAATGCTGCAGGTTCTGAGCGGGCAGTTATTTCAACCGCGGGTTCAGAGGCAATGGTATTGATTATCGATAACTCGATAATTCGCTTTGAATATATAGAGATATCAGGCGGCGAAGGCGAATACGGAATGGGATTGGAAATTGTCAACAACGCAAACGTTACGCTGGGACAAGGCGCTGTAGTAACGGGCAATTCACTATTCGGAGTTTTTATTTACAGCGGAACCTGTATCATGGAAGGCGGTGATATACGTGACAACAGAAACAACGGCGTTGTGGTTTACGAAGGAAGCAGCCTGATACTGCGTAATGGCTTCATCAGAAACAACCTGTCACCTGATAACGGCGGCGGCGTTGTTGTTGTAAGCAGAGGCAGTTTTTCCATGACAGGCGGAACAATCAGCGGCAATTCAGCGGTACAGGCAGGCGGCGGCGTATTTGTTTATACAGGCGGAAGGTTTGATCAAACAGGCGGAACCATAAACAACAATAACGCAGGTCAGAGTCCTGATGTATACAGAGCGTATGGTACGCTGGGCAGCAATCCCTGATTCATAACGCCGCCATTAAATATGATTAAAAAGAAAACTGTTGATTTTATAATCATCACAACTGTAACGGTAATCATTCTCATTGCAAGTATAATGGTATATACATTCACTCCCGGCAATCAGGCGGAAACATCATATTTTCAGATGAAAAATATAATCAATACAATAAGGGATTTTCATTTTTCCCAATACCCGGATTTTAACGAGTTATATTTTTCCAGCGGCAAAGGTTATGAATTCAGGAACGAATCATCAAATGGATTAATTATATATTTAGGTGAATTTGGCTGGGGATCCGCAATACAAACCAGATGGAGCGGAAAACTGATAGACGCGCTTTTGGCGATAACTGAATTAACGGAAAAGTATACCTTTTTTGTTCCGGAAAAATTTAACAGGGAAATCGGCGTTTTATACGGATTAATTCCGGAAGAAAGGCAGCGTTACACAATAGATAATCTTATTGATAATTATTATGAAGTCATTTCAGAATATCTTTCGCAAAATAATTTTGAATCAATAATTATTTACGGCGCTTCAGAAGGCGCATTCATTCTGCCGGTATTATACAGCCGCCTTAATAACCGGAATATAACAGCTCTCATATCAGATTCAGGCGGCGGATGGCTTACATATTCGGAGCAGCAGCAGGTTTTGCTTGCCAAATTATTAAGAAATGAGAAGTCCTTCGCGTCCCATCCGGCATTAAAAGAAGAACATATACTTTTGCGGAATTATTATGAGACATGGGTACAGACATTTCAGACAGAGCCGCCTTCCGAACTTCAGGATTCTATTGATTTTTTTCTAAACAGCCCCATGACATATAAATGGTTTAACAGCATAATTAAATTAAGATTGAGTGATTATTATGAAAAAATAAACATACCTGTTTTATTTATACATGGAAATATGGATATTGACGTACCGGTAGAGACAACCAGGTATCTGGAAAATAATCTGAAACATAAACAATTTGATTACCGCTATTATGCGGAAATGACTCATAACCAGATAGAAAAACAGGAATACCTTCCGCAAAAAGATATAATAGAGTGGATTATAAAGATAGACCCATGATTTCCTGCCTGAAACAGGTTTGACATTTTCTGTTCAATTCAATAAAATAAATCATACCAAATAAATTAAATATTTTAGGAGCCCATCATGGCACAGCACCAATTTCAAACAGAAGTAAGCCGTCTGCTGCACCTTATCATTCATTCGCTTTACTCAAACCGGGAAATCTTTCTCAGGGAGCTTGTCTCAAACGCCTCAGACGCTCTGGATAAGCTTAAATACCTTACAGTCGCGGATGAAAAATACAAAACACTCAATTTTGATCCGCGAATCGACATTTCTTTCAATAAAGACGCCAAAACGCTTATTATTTCCGATAACGGAATCGGCATGAACGACGCGGATTTAATTGATTCGCTCGGGACAATCGCGCGATCCGGAACAAAAGCATTCCTTGAAAAACTCGCCGAGGACGCGAAAAAAGACTCAAATCTAATCGGCCAGTTCGGCGTAGGTTTTTATTCGGCATTTATGGTCGCGGAAAAAATTGAAGTGATTAGCCGCAAAGCCGGAGAAGCCGCCTCATGGAAGTGGACAAGCGACGGAAAGGAAGGATTTGAAATAGAGAGCTCGTCTCGTGACAGCCAGGGCACGAGTGTTACATTGTTTCTTAACGAAGAGGGAACAGAATACACAAACAAATGGTCAATCGAAGATATAGTCAAGCGTTACTCAAACCACGTGGCGTTTCCCATTTATCTTACCTATGATGAAAAAGAGTGGGACGATAAAGGTAAGGAAAAAGGCAGCGTAACAAAAACCGACAGGATAAACTCGGGAACCGCTTTATGGCGGAGAGCCAAAAATGATCTTAAGGAAGAGGACTACAATGAGTTTTACAAACAACTGGGACATGACAGCGACACGCCGTTACACTACATTCATACAAAAGCGGAAGGAACCCTTGAGTATTCAACCCTTTTCTACATTCCGAAAAAAGCGCCGTTCGATTTATACAATGTCGACTACAAACCCGGCGTAAAACTTTATGTAAAGAGGGTCTTCATTACTGATGACGACAAGGAATTAATGCCGACATACCTGAGGTTTGTTAAAGGCGTTATCGACTCCGAAGATCTTCCTCTTAACGTAAGCCGGGAAATACTGCAGCAGAATAAAATACTTCTCAATATAAAAAACGCCTCCGTGAAAAAATTGCTCGGCGAATTCAAGCAAATGGCAGATAACGCAGTCTCCGGCGGTGATGAGTTAAAGGAGAAATGGGAAACTTTTATTGAACAGTATAACCGTCCTTTAAAGGAAGGACTTTATCAGGATTTCGCGAACCGCGACGCGATTCAGGAGCTGGTGCGTTTCAAAAGCACCTCCGCGGAAGGATGGACAAGTTTCGCCGATTACGTAAACCGCATGAAAAGCGATCAAAAAAATATATACTACATTACAGGCGGCGATGAAAAAACCCTTCGCTCTTCTCCGCTTTTGGAAGCATACCGCGCGAAAGGGATTGAAGTTCTCATCATGCACGATGATATTGATGACATTGTGATTCCGTCATTACACAGTTACCGAAAGGAAACTCCAGGTGCGGACGGAAAGAGCGAAAGTCAGAGCTGGGAGTTAAAAGCCGTTAACCGCGCGGGCGCTGATGAAGAGTTAGGTGAAAAGAAAGACAAGGCCGCCGAGAAGGAAGCGAAACCTGTTATCGAAAAAATAAAAAAGGCTCTGGGAGACCGCGTAAAAGACGTAAAACTTTCCCGCCGCCTGCATGATTCGCCATCCTGCATCGTCGCCGACGAAAACGATCCGTCAATGCAGATGGCCCAGATGATGAAAGCAATGGGACAGGCGTCAATGACAGAAATTAAACCCATTCTGGAAGTTAACGGAGATCATCCGATTGTTACAAGTCTTAAAGACATAAACGATGAAGATAGAATCGCCGATGTAGCCGGTGTGTTATTCGATCAGGCGCTTTTGGTTGAGGGCATGAAGCTGAACAACCCGGCTGATTTTGTGAAACGTCTGAACAGACTGCTGGTAAAATAGGCGCACATTAATGACACAGCGAAAAATCATTATCATCGGCGCCGCAGGAAGGGACTTTCATAATTTTAACACATGCTACAGGGACAACGATGCTTACAATGTTGCCGCATTTACCGCCGCTCAAATTCCTGATATAGCGGATCGAAAATATCCGGCGTCTCTCGCAGGCAGCCTGTATCCGAAAGGTATTCCGATATACGCGCAGGATGAACTTGAAAAGCTAATCATAGAACTTGACGCCGATGAATGTGTCTTTTCATACAGTGATGTTCCCTACAATTTTGTTATGAATTTGTGCGCGAAAGTAAACGCGGCAGGCGCAGATTTTAAACTGCTTGGCTATAAAGACACAATGCTCAAAAGCACAAAGCCTGTTATCGCTGTCGGCGCGATTCGCACAGGCTGCGGAAAAAGCCAGACATCGCGCCGTATCGCAGAAGCGCTGATTGCGCGTAACAAAAAAGTGATCGCGGTACGCCATCCGATGCCGTACGGCGACCTTGAAACCCAGAAGGTGCAGCGCTTTGCGAAAATTGAGGATCTCGCCAAACACAACTGCACAATAGAAGAGATGGAAGAATATGAGCCTCATATCGCGCGGGGGAACGTAATATACTCAGGAGTGGATTATGAAGCGATACTTCGCGCCGCTGAAAATGATCCTAACGGCTGCGATGTCATTTTATGGGACGGAGGAAATAACGACTTTTCTTTCTATAAACCGGATCTTATGATTACTGTCGTTGATCCTCACCGCCCCGGCCATGAACTTTCCTACTATCCGGGTGAAGTAACGCTGCGCCTTGCCGATGTGGCGGTTATAAATAAAATCGACAGCGCGGATTATGATAATATTCAGGCTGTAAGAAACAATATTGAAAAAGTAAACCCGAAAGCAGTTGTAATAGACGCGGCTTCGGTGATAAGCGCCGACAAACCTGAAATAATTCGCGGCAAACGCGTGCTGGTTATCGAAGACGGCCCGACCCTTACGCATGGCGAAATGAAAATAGGAGCGGGTATGATAGCGGCAAAACGTTTCGGCGTGGCGGAAATTATCGATCCCCGCCCATACGCTGTCGGCAGGTTAGCTGAGACATACCGGATTTATCCCGGCATCGGAAAACTGTTGCCGGCCATGGGTTACGGAGAGCGGCAGATGAAAGATTTATCCGCTTCTATCGAAAAAACTGACTGCGACTCCGTAATTATCGCGACACCGATTGACCTTCAGCGGGTAATAAAGATCGATAAACCCTGCGCACGCGTGGAATACAGCCTTCAGGAAATCGGTCATCCCGATATTGATGATGTTCTGGATGGGTTTTTAGCGAAGATGAAATTATAATTTACAGCCACAACGCCGCTGTGGGAACAGCGAGAAGATTTTCTCCAAACTGAACTGTTCTGTCACCGGAATATAAAATGATGCCAACATATGTATTCTTATTTTTAACAATGTTTTCTTTAAACCAAATCTGCGCTTTAAAGTCTTCCTTTGAAACGCCATGCCCGGCTTTTACTTCAATACCAAGAAGAGAACCGTCATCACGTTCAACAAGAAAATCAATTTCCCTGTCGAGCCTGTCACGATATTGAAAGAGGCTGTATTTGGTATCCAAATCAACTTGAGCGGCCAATTCCTGGAAAACAAATGTCTCCATCAATTTACCTGAACGATCATTATTTATAATTGTGTCATTTAAATTCCATCCAAGAACGGATGTCATTATTCCCGTATCTGCCGCATAAAATTTCGGGCGTTTTCCAATCCGCTCATAATCGGTTTTCAGCCATGGAGATACTTTTTCAAACATATACATATAAACAAGCGTGTTTATATAACTATCCAATGTGCTTTTATTAATTGAAAGATTGGCGGTTATCTGGGATAACTCCATGAATTTCGCGGACCATGACGCAAGAATGCCGATAAGACTCTGTAAATCATTATAACGGCGAATATTCGCGATATCTTTTAAGTCACGCATGAGTATCGTATTTATATAATCAATATGCCATTCTTTTCTGTGCTGAAGATTATTAATTACAGCCGCTTCAGGATAACCGCCGCGGAAAGCAAGTTCAAAAATGGTTTCTTTGTTATATCCGCTGATTATGGCGGGAAAATTCATGTCAAAAGCGCGCTGCAGGAAAGCAGGTTCTTTATCCATGATTTCAGCGACAGTCAAAGGACGCAGGCGTATATATTTTACACGCCCGGCAAGGCTGTCGCTGATAATTGGCAATGTCAGAATGTTCGCGGAACCTGTCAGCAGAAATTGCCCAGGGCGGTTATCATTATCAACAACCTGTTTTATTTCCGGAATAAGTTTCGGCGCTTTCTGGACTTCATCGATCACCATTGTGCCGGTATTGTTATGCACAAATCCTTTGGGATCAGACAGCGCATAATCCAGTAAAAAAGTGTCGTCTAAAGAACGGTAATCTTCGGGTTTAATTACAACCTGCTGTGAAAGGGTCGTTTTCCCTGTCTGTCTTGCGCCGGACACAGCTACAACACGCCTTCTGGTTAACGCCTCTTTAACATTTTCTGCTTGCCAGCGTTTATGTTCATTTAACATAACTACCTCTTTTATTTATGCGAAAAGCATAATAGAACCTCTGCGAAAAGTATAGTACAACAACTGCGAAAAGTATAGTGGAACTTCTGCGAAATGTATACTACAACCACTGCGAAAAGCATAATAGAAAACCTTCAATATTGATAAAAATAATTAAAAAACTCTTGACATTGCTCCTCTAGTGTGCTAGTATATTAGTACACTTATGGAGGTATTGTATGCCATTATGGGAAGAATGGAGACTGGCGTTTGATGACCGGAGCCCAATTTACCGCCAAATAATTCTTCAGTTCAGTCAGGCGTTTGTCCGGGGAGATATTAAACCGGGAGAACGTATTCCTTCCATAAGAGAGATATCCGCTCTGCTTACGGTGAACTCAAACACGATGCAGCGGGTGTATCAGGAAATGGAGCGGGAAGGGCTGATAAACAGTAAAAGAGGCACCGGATATTTCTTTACGGAGGAAATGAATATGATTGAAAAAATGCGCCGTGAACTTGCGGCTGGTTCTCAAAGCCGTTATGTTGAGGAAATGCGGGCATTGGGTTTCGCAGACGGAGAAATCCTTAAAAGTCTGGAACTATTTATGAAAGAAGGAGAAAAAAATGGAAGCAACTGAAAAAGCGCCTGTTCTGGAAATAACAGGTCTTGAGAAAAACTTTGGAAACTGTGACGCTTTGCAGGGTGTGGATATGATTATACCCGCCGGGCAAATCACAGGATTATTGGGGCCGAACGCATCGGGAAAAACAACACTGTTAAAAACCATCGCCGGTCTTCTTCAGCCGACAGCCGGAAAAATTAAATATTTTCAGAACGCTGCGCATGGGCCGCAGTCAAGAAAAACTGTCAGTTTCTGCCCGGACACCCTTGCCTTTCCGCAATGGATGAAAGTGCGCGACGCGTTCACATTTTACCGCGAGATGTACAGCGACTATTCCCAATCACGCGCTGATGAACTTATTCGTATTCTGGAACTGCAAAATATTCAGAATAAATACGTTAATAAGCTTTCAAAAGGAATGAAAGAGCGGCTTGTGCTTGGTCTGACTTTTTCCCGTGAAACTCAAGTGTATCTGCTTGATGAGCCTCTTGACGGAATAGACCCTGTGGGAAAAATGCGCGTAATAGATACAATAATCGCGATGAAGCCGCAGGATTCTTCCACTCTTGTATCAACGCATCTTGTAAAAGATATAGAGCGAATTTTTGACAGTGTGTTTTTTCTGTCAAAAGGAAAAATTGTGTTTTCCGGTAACAGCGAAACCATTCGCGAAGAAAAAGGAAAAACGGTAGAACAGGCTTATCTGGAGGTATTTACATCTGACAATATTCAATTATCAGATGTTTCCGGTTATAATGGCTCCTCTAAAGCCAGGCCAAATTCCAGGGAGGATGTAAATGAAAGCTCAATTTAAATACGCATTTTTGGCGGGGTTGTATTTCAGAGGCCCTGTATTCGCGGCAATTTTTATAATGAACGGTGTGTTTTTAATACTCGGAACATTGGGACTGCTTCCTGTTCCTGCGCTAATCACGGCTGTTTCGCTGGGCGGCGTTGCGATAGCTGTAATGATGACAGCGTGCATTATAGGTGACATTCATATAGGACGGAGGATGTTCGCATCTCCTGAAAGTTATCTTCATGCATTGACTCCCGTCCCACGGTGGAAAACATTGCTTGCAAGCATTATAACAATGACAGTGATGGATTTAATATCAATGGCTTATGTTATTTATACAGAGGTTTGCCTGTCTTTTATTCTGGCAGGCGGTAATATTTGGGGCCAAATATGGGAAGCTGCCAGACAGAATCCGGAAATGGTAACATACATTATCATGTTAACAATACTGCTTATAGCCATATATATTTTAATATTGATGGTAATAATGTTCAGCGTAACGGCAAAAAAATCGTTTCTGTTTAAAGTACCGGCATCCGGTTTTTTGGCTTTCCTTATAGCGTGCGGATGTTTGTATGCAGCCAGTTTATTACAATTGTTAATAGCTCCGTTCAGCCATGTGCAGCGTTATCTGTTTATGATAATGATTACGCCGACGAAGTTCGGCATAGCGATACCGTTTTTAATCGCGCTTACACTGCTTGAAACCGCAGGTTTGTTTGTACTGACATCAAAACTTATGGAAAGGAAAATTAATTTATGAAAAAGCAACCAACATCAGTAATTTACATGGCAATTTTTACATTAATTGTCATGATTTTTTCAAGCTGTGTTTTCATCAATATAGGAAGCGAGAACTCCGGCGGCGACACAATACAGGCAAGCGGTGACAGGGAAACATATGAGTTTAATGTCGGGGAGTTCAATAAAATAAGGATTGAAGGAACATGCGAAGTCCGCTATTATAACGGAAACTCCAATGCTGTTACACTGCTTATTCAGCCGAATGTAAGAGAATATTTTTCGATTGAGGCTGTTAACGGAGAGTTAATCGTAAAAACGACAAGAAGAATCACCTACGGTCCTCCGAATAAGGGTCCTTTATTGACCATTTACGCGCCCGCATTAAATCAGGTAACAATTGACGGCGCGGGTATTTTTACGGCAAACGATAAGATCACTACTGATTCGCTGACTCTAAATATAAACGGAGCCACGTCCGGAAAAGCTGAACTTGATGTAAATAACTTAACTGTTATTATGTCAGGTGCAGGAGATTTGGAATTATCCGGCAGAGCCGATATCAGCAACATTACATTATCCGGCGCAGGCAATTATAATGCTTTATTGCTTGTATCCAGAGATGCGACAGTTAATATGGCAGGCGTTGGATACGCGGGAGTAAACAGTTCGGATTTACTTAACATTAACGCAAACGGCGCAGGCTCGGTGGAATACAAAGGTTCTCCCAGCCTTAACCTGAATACAAGCGGAATGATAGGTATAAGAAAGGTCAACTAATGTAGAAAAAGTCTTTCCATAACGCGTTTATGTTATGGAAAGACAGCAACGATAAGGAAGAATTTATGAAAATAAATATGCCGGTGGTAATAATAAAGATGTCCTTCTCCATTATCATTGCCATGTGGCTTTTGGGCTGCGCGACAAAAACAGTGACAGCGGCAGGAAATCAGGAGACTTATACATATACAGTAAGCGAATACAGCAAAATCAGAATAGAAGGTAGCTGCGAAATACATTATTACTCAGCGCCTTCAAATACTGTAACGCTGGCAATTCAGCCAAATCTTTATGAACATTATGTTGTGGAAGTGATAAACAGCGAATTAATTGTCCGCCCGAAAAGAAACATCAGATTCACCGGCAGAAAACATCCTGTGCTGACAGTTTCGACACCTGCACTAAATCAATTAACTGTTTCAGGAGCGTCTGATTTTACAGCGCATGACAAGATCATTTCCGATTCATTAAATATAAGAATCAGCGGAGTTGTTAACGGTAAGGCGGAACTTGATACAGACAAACTAACAATTGGAATTTCCGGCTCGGGAAAATTTGATCTGTCAGGCAGAGCGGATACTGTCGATTTGGAATTATCAGGCGCAGGTGAATTAAACGCGTTGTCTCTTCTTTCTCAGGAAGTATCCGTCGCTCTTTCAGGCGCGAGCAAGGTAAGAGTAAACTGCTCGGAGCTTCTTAGAATCAAAGCCAGCGGCGCCGCAACAGTCGAATACAGGGGATCCCCGCGAATAAATCAAAACACAAGCGGAGCTGTTACGATAAGAATGATTGACTAGTGCTCCGTTACAATTTTTATTTCAAACTAATTTCAACAACAGTGTCAATTCTATCAGGCAGCGGATAGTTATTGCCGTGTCCCGGTTTAAGATAGAGAAACTCATGCTCTTTATATTCGCTTAAGTTCCATTCTTTTTTGGGAATTCGCACTTCGCTTCCGTCGGAAAGAAGACGCGCTTTATTAAGTTTACCGTCCATGTTCATAAGGCAAATTGCGCCGGACTGCGGCTGGAAAATGTGAGCGTATAATTTTTTCCCGTTTTGAGTGAAGCGTCCCCATTCCGGTTTCGGGAAATCAGAGAGGCCGCAGCTGTAAATGCTCTGTGAATTTTTTTCCAACCAGCAGCCGACTTCTTCAAGAATTTTTACTGAAGCCTGCGGAATTCTTCCTTTTGGATCAGGGCCGACATTTAAAAGAAGATTGCCGTTTTTTGAAACACATTCCACAAGCATATGGATTACCATATCAGCCGGTTTCCAGTGCTGATCCGCCGCGTTGTAACCCCAATTGCAATTTAAAGTCAGGCAGGTTTCCCACGGAACATTATCGCCTGATTCACTGACAATACCTTCGGGGGGAACCATTTGTTCAGGACAGGCAAAATCTCCCGCGAAATCAGACGGATTGTCTGTAAGAATTGTACCCGATTGTTCGCCCGATCCTTCAAGCCGGTTATCAATAATTATGTCAGGCTGAAAAGATCTGACCATATCAATTAATTCCTGCGCCTTCCACGCGTCACCTGCCATTTTGCCGTAAGAAAAATCAAACCACATGATATCAAGCTTTCCGTAATTTGTAACAAGCTCGCGAATCTGTCCGTGCATAAAATTGATATAGCGGGAAAAGTCTCTTTTTTCATTACTGTAATTTTTATCATCACACATCGGATGATGCCGGTCTTCATAATGAGGGAAATCCTCGTGATGCCAGTCCAGAAGAGAGAAATAAAGACCAACGCGAATTCCTTCGGCGCGGAAAGCATCAAGAAACTCGCGGACTAAATCCCTGCCCGCCTGGGTTTTTGTTGATTTATAATCTGTAAGTTTTGTATCCCAAAGGCAGAACCCGTCATGATGTTTCGCCGTTAGTATCGCGTACTTCATTCCGGCTTTTTTTGCGAGAGAAGCCCATTCTTTTGGATTATATTCCTCAGCTTTAAACTCGTCAAAAAACTGCTGATAATCTTCCCTGGACATTTTTTCAACGCTTCTTACCCATTCCCCTCTTGAAGGAATCGCGTAAAGCCCCCAGTGAATAAACATTCCAAAGCGCGCCTTGCGAAACCATTCTGTGCGCGCCCGCCTTTGCTCTATATTTTTATTAGCCATTGTTTCCTCCGTTATCCCGCTTCCGCAAAGGGGAGTATTTCAATTTTATCATCAGATTGAAGTTTTGTATTCAGTCCGCCTGTCATCATTGTTCCCTTTCCGTTCACCAAAAAGAAACAGGTCTCATCGTTTAAAATAAAATCTTTTAAACGATCTCCGTAATGATCGCAAAGTTTATTAATAAGCTCACGTAAACCGGCGCAATATTCAATATCCAAAGATTTATCGCCATTTGTATACTCAATCACATTTCCGTAGAATAAAACTTTCACTTCACTCCCTCACCAAACATTAGCCATTACATACTCTGCATTCTTCATTCCGTTTTATTTCGATCAAATCAAAATCCATTCGCAGTCCGTCATACATTAAAAGTTTATTTTCTACCGGATTAGGTAAACCAAGCAGATATAAAAGAGCGATATTCGCTTCGATTGCTCCTGTAATTCCGGCGGTTGTGCCAAACACACCGGGCATTTCTTTCTTTGCCGCTGTTTCAGGAAATATACAACTAAGACACGGGGTGTGCGGAGGATTGGAAAACAAAACGCATCCTGAAAAACCGTTTATCCCTCCGTCAATGTACGGAATATTCAGGGAAACACAGGCCCTGTTTATAACAAAGCGGGTTTCAAACGAATCGACTGCGCCAAGGGCTATATCGTAACCTGAAAAAAGAGCCGCCGCGTTATCACCGGTTATATGTTCATTGATGGAATTGATTTCTATTTTATCATTCAGGGCGCGAAGTTTTTCTTTCGCGGAAGCGGTTTTTAATTTGCCGATATCATTGGTATTATGCAAAAACTGGCGGTTAAGGTTACTGAGCGCCACAGTATCGCTGTCTATAAAACCCAGCCGTCCGACTCCCGCGGCGGCAAGATATGTTAACGCAGGAGAGCCAAGCCCTCCTGCGCCTGCGACAATCACAGAAGATCGCGCTAGTTTTTTCTGGCCTTCATTTCCAATTTGCGGAATTGTTATCTGTCTTGAATACCGTTCGCTCATACAGCTTGCTATAATGTTTCACTTAACAGCGCTTCAGTTTTTTCCGCGTATTTTTTAATCATTCTGTATGCGGTATCTTCATTAAGCATTCCGTTAAGACTCGGCGTTTCAAAAAACCTTTTTGGCAGTTTAACATCTTCCTGTTTAAAGCCAAGCGTATTTTTTATCTGTAATTTTACCTGATAAATGCGTTTGCCGATTGCGCCAAGATCGTCATTGGTAAGATTCCACCCGATTGAATTGAGCGCGTCAAGAATTGTCTGCCTGTCGTATATTTTTCTTGCGAAAAGGCACATGATAAGAGAGTTGGTCATGCAGCGTTCACATTCCTCGGCAAATAATTTTTCTTTAATTTCATCTTCGTTAAATTCTTTTTGTCCCTGATCAAGACTGTAACCGCCGTTGCATAGATGAGAGTGCCTGGCTCCTACCGCGGCTCCTACAAGCGATCCGTATCCTGTGTGATAGCCTGACATCTCATTACCCGCGATATTCATAGCGAAATCTTCGCCGCCGTATTTTTTAGCGGCGTAACGGCAGCCTCTGCCAAGCGCCTTGTAAAATTTATTAGTCCCTGCCGCAAGATGATCAATCGCTTTTATATACCCTTTGGAATCGCCGAACTTTAAATCGACCAATGTGTCGTCCAGGGAAACAATGCCATTTTCAAGAACTTCCGTCGCCCAGCCCAGGCATACGCCGGTGCTCATTGCGTCCAAGCCATGTTCTTCAACTTCTTCGATTATGGCAAGAATCTGATCTGTTGTATTTACGCCGATAAATGTGCCAAGTGCGTAAATCAATTCATAATCATAACCGACGCTCACAGCTTCGTATTCGTGGCCTTTGTCAAACTCATTGCGGTACATGCCTATATGAATACAGCCTACAGGGCAGCCTGTGCATGACATTTTGCGTACAAGGTTTTTTTCCGCGAACGCCTCCCCGCTGATTTGATCCGCGTGTTCAAATTTATTAGCGCGCATATTTAGGGTAGGAAGTCCGCCGGATTTATTTAAAGGAAGAATATTGATTGGTGTTCCCACATCATGATATTTGGACATGAAATCGGTGCTGGTGCATCTTTTAAAAATATCCCTGTAAACCTTAAAATACTGTTTTTCATTTAATATGGGAATTGAGCGGTTGCCGTGTATCGAAATTGCTTTTAGGTTTTTGCTGCCCATGCATGCGCCAAGACCCATTCTGCCGAAGTGCCGGAATGTATCGACATTCACACAGGCAAACGCGACTCCGTTTTCTCCGGCGGGTCCTATTCTGATAATCGATCTTTTCCCTGCGCTTTCAGCCTGCTCCCGCTCCCTGACCGCGCCTCCGGTTTTACTGACAGGCAATCCCCACAAAGCCCTCGCATCGCGCACATTCACAGAATTTGTTGAAATAGCAAGGTAACTGTGTTTTTTTGCCTTGCCCGTTATCACAAGCGCGTCATATCCTGCCATTAGCATGGACATCGCCATACGGCCTCCGGCGTAACTTTCGCCAAGCTCGCCTGTAAGTGGAGAAACAAACATTGCCACTGTTTTGGTGAGAACCGGAAAAATATACGCGCCGGCTCCTATAGCAAAAACAATCGGCTGCTGTGGAGCTGTAGGGCCGTATTCATGCCTGACATTTTCCTTAAACAGCACGCTTGCTATGCCGACTCCGCCAAGGAAAGGAAGCAGATCTTCCCGATGTTCAATGCGGATTTTTTCAGTCTCAAGATTGATATAAAGAATTTTTATATATTTTTCATTCAGCATGTTTTCTCCAAAAAATGTAAATTTAAATCTCAGAAGGTTTGTCGTCTTCTTTTAATTTCGCAGGCACGGGATCTTCCTTTGCATCAATCATTACAAGGCAGCCATGCGGGCAGTAATGCGCGCACAATCCGCAATGGCGGCAGATTATCGGCTTTTTTGTTTCTTCGTCAAAGTAAACAGCGTGTACAATACAGGCGCTTTCGCATTTGCGGCAACCGATACATTTTTCCTTTGTTAAAAGAACACCGCCTCCTGCGCGCTCTTCAAGAGCATGGGCGGAGCACACTTCCATACAGGCGGGATCTTTACAGCCAAGACAGACAATCGCGATAAAACCGCTTGACATGCCTCCCGTTGTACGGACTTTTATCGCGCTTTTTATAATCGAGTGATTTTTATAATTTACTGTCGAGCAGGCGCTCATACAGGTAAAACAGCCCAGGCATTTTCTCATTTCTCTTGGCTGAAGAATTTTTGGCATTTATCCTCCGAAAGTAATTGAATTGTGCCAAATAAAACCGCGAATTACAAGGCGACATGGGTATAACGAAGTTTTATACTTCCATATAAAAAGCATTTTTTATTATTTTTTTAAGAATTTAATGTTTGAAAGAAAACAAAAAAGTGACACCCACATCCTCCCGTTGACACTAAATCAAATAAATTATTAAATTAACAAGATAGAGAAAGAAAATGCAAATAACTGAGCTTGTAGCCGAGCTGGTTCTCCAGATTGGCGTAATTTTACTTGCGGTACGGCTTTTAGGGCAGCTGGCAAAGAAGATAGGAATACCTTCAGTGTTGGGAGAGCTATTGGCCGGTGTAATTATCGGACCTTATGCGCTTGGAGGCGTTGCGCTTCCATTTTTCCCGCACGGGATTTTTCCAATTGTCGAAACGAGCGGACTTGCGATCAGCGTTGAACTATACGCGTTCGCAACAGTAGCCTCGGTTGTTCTGCTCTTTGCCAGCGGCCTTGAAACAAACCTCAGTTTATTTTTACGTTATTCGGTCGCAGGGGGCATAATAGGAATTTCAGGAGCTCTGCTTTCTTTTGTCGCGGGAACATTATGCGGCGCTTTAATTTTTAACTCTTCTTTCCTTGATCCCCAATGTCTTCTCCTCGGAGTTATCGCCACCACAACATCTGTCGGAATCAGCGCCCGCACTCTGTCCGATCGAAAAAGAATAGATTCCCCGGAAGGCGTTACAATATTAACCGCGGCGGTCTTTGACGATGTACTTTGGATTATTTTACTTGCGGTTGTTCTAGGGTTTGTTTCGATTATGAGCGGAACAGGGGGAGGCCTTTCCGCGCCCGCAGTGCTGCTTCTGGCGGGAAAAATCTTCGGTATCTGGCTTGGGGTTACTGCTCTGTTTCTATTTTGTTCAAAACTGATCGCGTCCTTTTTAAAATTATTTAAACACAGCCTTGATTTTTCAGTTCTTGCTCTGGGAATTGCCATGATTCTCGCGGGACTGCTTGAAAAACAAGGGTTTGCGCTGATTATTGGCGCATACATAGCAGGGCTTTCGCTTTCAAAAACCGACATAGCGGCTGTTATACAGGAGCGTATCCGCCCGATGTACGAATTTTTTGTACCAATATTTTTTACCGTAATGGGCATGATGGTAAATGTCCGGGAAGTGCTTTCACCTCCAATATTGATTTTCTCAGGGATTTACACACTGGCAGTAATACTTTCAAAAATAATCGGAGCCGGCGGACCCGCACTTCTTTTGGGATTTAACCGCACAGGCGCGCTGCGTATCGGCCTTGGCATGATTCCCCGCGGGGAAGGAGCTTTAATCTCATGCGGCATAGGGCTTGCCTTGGGCGTTCTTGACAACCAGCTTTTTGCCGCCGCTGTTTTCATGATCTTCCTTTCCATTGTAGCCTCTCCTCCGTTACTGGGCATGATGCTCAAAAGGCAGAAACAGGGAACAAGGAAGCCTGTCAAGAACGATGACATCATTCATGAAGCATGGGAATTTGAATCCGAAGATATCGCCGATGTTGTCATGAACATGCTTTTACAGGAGCTTCGTTCAGGAAAATTTTATGTTCAAAGGATGACCAGAAGCGAAAGTTATTCCGCGCAAATTCGAAAAGATGATATATCCATTACAATTACCGAAGAAAAAAATTCGCTTGTCATTACAACATCAAAGACAGATATGCCGCTTATTAAAAACGAAATTTACGAAGTAATACTTGACCTCGCGCATTCCATAGAAAAATTAAAGCAATCAACCATTCCGATCGAATTAAAGAAAAACCTGATTGATACAGACGCGCGCGAATCAAAAGATTTGCTTGCCCTTATTGATACCCAGTGTTTTAACATGAATTTGAAAGGGGAGACAAAGGAAGAAATCATTTTTGAACTTGTGGAAATACTTGACGCGGAAGGAAAATTGACAGATCGCGAACTGGTTCTCTCAGATGTGATTCAGCGTGAAAAAGCAATGAGTACCGGTATGGAATACGGCATTGCCCTGCCGCACGGAAAAACCGATGGAATAAAAGAAACATCCGTGGCGATAGGTATTAAGAAATCGGGGGTTAATTTCGATTGTACCGACGGCCTTCCAGCCCAGCTATTCTTTCTGATAGTATCCCCGAAAAAATCAAGCGGTCTTCATGTGCAGTTTCTTGCCGCCATCGGTTCAATCCTTGGAGATGAGACGCTGCGGGAAAATGTAATTAACGCGGCTACGCCTCAGGAGGCGGTAGCTTTATTAAGAAAAAAGAAATCCTGAAACTAAAACCCAAGCGCGGATAATGTGTTTCGCACCCAATTCTGTTCCGCGCCGGTATAATTTGAGGAACTCTGCATAATTCTTAGAAGTTGAACTGTCTGCGTAGATTGAGTTCTGGTGTTTGCTATAACCTGTAAAAGCACGTACATAATATCCCTTTCCGATGTTCCCCACGGACCGCTTTGTCTCCTGACGTTAATTTGTCTGAGGAACTGTGTAAGAAGATCGACTGCTTCATCGGATTTTACAGCGGACAAAGTATTGGCAACTCTGATGATTGATTCAAAATCCCGGTTAGCCGTTTCAAAGGCTTCCCTGTAAGTCCTTTCAAGATAAGCATATACAGCGTCACTATGGTCTTTATGAACACCCAAAACACGGATCGTGTCTATCGATTCCATGCGCATGAACCTTAATTGATTCATTGAATCAGGAGTCGAGCCGATGGCGACATAACTTGCTTCAAGAGCCGCGGCGGCGACTTTCGCCTTGGCAGTATCAGGCGCGTTGCTATGCAGCAATTCCTCCCACGCCTTATATTTGATAGCAATGCTGTTAAAAGGATCCCTCATAATTTCGTCAATAATATCACCGATGACTTCACCTAAAGCGTTAATAATATTAATAAGAGCGGATGACGCGATATCCCTTATATCGGTATCATACCATCCAGCCGAAGCGATAAGGATGGGTTTAACGCCGATAGGCTCACTTAAGGCTTCAAGCGCGTTAACGGCGCCCGGCACTACCCGCTGTATCTGGCTTTTAAGCTCCTGATTGGTAGTCGCTCTCGCGTTAAAACCGCTCAGAATTTCAGCAATATTATAAGCATATTCTTTAGCGCCTACCTGCCCCATGGCAACCAGCGCCTCGTACATGAGATAGCCGTCGTTTTGCTGATGGGCAATATCAAAGTATTGAATTAAATACCAAATATCAGTGGCTGCCGGATTATGCTTCTCGGCCGCAAGTCCCCGAAGGATAAGCCTTGCCGCTCCCTCTACCGCTACCCTCTGGTTGCTGCCGGAGAAATTCGGGAGATTTCTGATAAAAACAGTGATGGCATTCTGATAAAATTCACCGATTCCTGTAAAATTTTCATTACTGACTACCAGTAAAATATCCTGAAGATCAAAAACAGTCGCGCCGCTCCTGTTGTATTCTTCGGTATAAAAAGACATGTCTGGAGCCTGAGCAAAGACAGTCATTCCGGTTAATAATAAAATAACAATAAATATAGTCGTTCTTTTCATAATCAATAATATACCACCAAATATCAGAATTTTCAATAGTAAGCGGTATAATAAATTTTGGCGGAAAAGAACTTAGTTCCTTTCCTGAACCTGACATAATTTACGGTAAAGACCGTCCTGCTCAATTAATTGGGCATGGCTGCCGGACTGAATTATGCGCCCTTTTTCAAAAACAAAGATTACATCCGCATTCCGGACAGTGGACAAGCGATGCGCGATTATTACGATTGTACGGGTTCCGGCTATTTCATTGATAGCCTGCTGGATTTGCGCTTCGGTGCGGACATCAACAGAAGCGGTAGCTTCATCGAGAATTAAAACCGGCGCTTTGCATAGGACGGCGCGCGCGATTGCGATTCGCTGTTTCTGACCTCCTGAAAGTTTAACACCTCTCTCGCCTACCTGCGTTTCATAACCGTCAGGCATCAGCATAATATCATCGTGTATTCTTGCTATCTTCGCGGCTTTTTCGATTTCATCAAACATGGCGTCCGGCTTGGCAAACGCGATATTCTCTCCTATGGTTCCGTTAAACAAAAATGTATCTTGCAAAACCAGTGAAATATTCGGACGAAGTGTTTCAAGCGTTATGTCCTTAAGACTTTTTCCGTCAAGGCAGACTTTCCCGTTAACCGGATCGTAAAATCTCGCGATAAGCTGGCTCAGCGTTGTCTTGCCGACTCCTGTAGCTCCGACCAGTGCAACCATCTGACCCGGCTTAACATCGAATGATACATTCTCAAGCACAGGAACATCTTTTATATAAGAAAAACTTACATTTTCAAAAGTGATTCTGCCTTCGGCTTTTCCAATGGGTTCAGCGCCGGGACAATTTGTAATGCTGTTGGGAGCGTCCAGTATTTCGATTACACGTTCCGCGCCTGCAAGCGACTGCTGAGCGGATTCAAGAAGCTGGGCAAGCCCGGTAATCGGCGCGTAAAATAACGCAAGGTACAGGAGAAATGCGACAACATCTTCAACCGAAAGCTGATTTCTGAAAGCGTAATATCCTCCGAACCCGACAACAATTACGCTTCCCAACGAAGTCATGAACTCTACGCTCGGATGAAATATCGCGTTTAACCGTAAAGCGCGGAGCATGTTATGTGTAAAATCTTCTCCCCTGGCAAGGACCTTTTGCGACGCGGATGACTGGCGGCTGAAAGCCTGTATTTCCTGTATGCCTGAAAAATTATCCTGTAATTGCGCGGACAGCTCGCCCTGGGATTTTTGCATTTTGCGGAAGTTGGGACGCACCTTTTTGCTGAAAAACCACCCCGACACAAGAATAAAAGGAATGGGTATGCAGGTAACAAGAGCAAGCTGCGGATTGATGCTAAAAATAATTACGGTAACGCCTGCGAGAGTTACAAAGTTGGTAATGATATCCGGAGTGATGTGCGCGTAGATTAATTCAAAGGTAGCGACATCATTCATTACGCGGCTTAAAAGCTCTCCTGTCTGCTTATTGTGAAAATAATCCATGGAGAATGACTGTATCGCGTTATAAACTTTCATGCGCAATTCAAGAACAAGTTTCCACGCCGCCCTGTGCGAACAATAACTGCTCATGAATCTGAAAAGAATGCGCACAAGAAACAAAGCCAGCAAAGCGCCTGCCATCCAGATGACAGTGGAAAATTTTTCCAGCGTCATGCCTTGCGCGACAAGGCCTGTCATATTCGCCATTATACGCGGAGCGACAAGGTTAACTCCTGTTAATAAAAATGTTCCCAACATTGCAAGTAACAGCCACCATTTGTACCTGACAGCCTCTTTCGCAATACGCCATAATGTTTTCATAATCTTCTCACCATGAATGCTGCCTTCCGTACGCGTCGCGGAAAACAAGATTTTTTTCATCATCGCGCAGTTCATCGCCGCGTTCAACGCCGCGCGCGCGGGTAAAGTAATTAAACGCCGCTTCCGCCGCGGCTGAAGCGGAGACATCGCATAAACACGGATCGTAAGCGCGGATTGTATAACCCCTGGGCGCAAGCACATTTCTTGTTATCTGTAAAAAATTATGAAGACCGGCCTTTGCCATCCTGTAACCGTAACCGTCCGTGCCGCGCGTTTCATTAATGCTCGCATCCTGCGATGTAAGATAACAGATGCGTTTTGTCCGGCCTGCTTCAAGCAAAGGAAAGAACGCTTCAAGCATCGCCATCGGTCTTGTCACATTCGCATCATACAGTTCGCGCATAACCCCGTCGTTCAATCCAGAACGCACATTAAAATTATCCAGCTCGCTTCGCTCATCGCTTAAATCAATATAAATATCAATATTCCCCGTTTCTTTTAAAAGCACGGCGGCAGCCTCTTTAAAATCAAGAGGAAGCAATATGATGCCATCAATTTGATCGCTTCCCATTGCGTAGACTTTATAACCTTCACGCGCAAAAACCGCCGCAAGAGTTTTATCAAATTCCTTTTTCAAACCGGTAACAAGCGCAATATTCAAATCAATTTCTCCTTTTATTAAAACGGCCATTCCTGGCTCAGATAATCGTACATCACCAGACGGTGTTCATCTTTAAGAGGCGTCCGGAAAAAATTCGCGGCATGAGCTGCGGTATCCGCGGGATCCAGCACAGCCGCTTCGGAAAGCGTCCCGTCCGGCATCTGCCGTTTCATCCATCCCGGATGATAAAGACGGAAAGTATACCCCTGAGGAAAAAGCAGGTTGTGCATAAGGCGCACTCCCATGTTCAGGGAACTCTTGCTCATCGGATAGGGATAACTGCTTCCTTGACGGTGTTTCATTAACACAATGCAGGAAACCTCGGACGAAATAAAACACAATCGTTTCAAGCTGCCTTTATCAAGCAGCGGCAGGAAACGTTCAACCAAATGCACAGGACCGAGCGCGTTAACACGGAAACTGTTCCATGGAGCCTGCAAATCCATCGGGAGTTCATCAATACCGCACTGAACCTGCCCCATAAGAGCGGCATTGGAAATAATCATATCAAGGGAGTCCGTCTTTTCCGTTGTAAGAGTGTACGCTTTAGCGATTGAAGATGTATCTCCGGCATCCAGAGGGATAATATGCAGCGCCGGATTTTTTTCCTGCTCCTGTTCCAGCAAATTGTAATCCTGAAGGAATTTACCGCCGAAGACTGTCCATCCGCGTCCAAGAAATTCCTTACAAAGAGCAAAACCAAGCCCGCGATCGGCTCCAGTAACTAATACTTTAGGCATGAGAATACTATACCAAAATATGTTAATTATTGCCAGATGTGTATGGAGGGTTGAATTATGTAAGAAATCCTGTTACATTATCAGGGTAAATTTCTACCGGACATTTTTGAATGCATGATAAATCTGCTTGAGAAAATAAATATACTCCTTCTGTGTTTTTAAACTGAATTTTCATGATCACATTTCTGCTTCAAAATAAATAACGCATACTTTGCTAAAATGGTTTATAATTTTAAAATAATATTTTTCTTGTATACAAACTCGTAGTAAACATCATTCCAAACATCGTCGTAGAAGAGATAAACCACATTCATTTTCGCTTCGCAAAAGTATAATATGCGTTTCTTATTTAGTGCTGATGTGTTACTTACTTGAATTTTTTTAAAATTATGACTGATGTCATTCTAATATCTACATTTTAAAGTTAATTGGTTAAAATAATCATTTTTGTATAAGATAAATTAAAAAGGAAATGATATGAATATTTCATTGGAATTAATTAAAACAGAAGAAAAAGGGATACTGAAAAACTTAGGTGAACTTAATATTTATGAACTATCTCAGTATAGCCCTATGGATGTTAATGATTTAGGTTTATATGACGATTTAGATGATCTAGACCATTATTGAAAAAAAATAGGTATCCTTATTTTTTTTAAAGTTGATAAAAAATTAGCTGGATTTGTACTTGTTTGTGATGATCGGCAAATAGAGGAAATTGAATCAAATTATGCAATAGATGATTTTTTTATATTGTATAAATATAAAAGACAAGGAATAGGAAAATATTGTGC
>JAIRQF010000137.1 GCA_031256635.1 Treponema sp.
TTCCGATCTCCCTGATTGCACCTACGGCCCATTTACGTTCACGATGATCATCGGATCGGGCTACGCATTTTTTGAGGCGACTGACGAAACCGATGGCACCTTCAAACTCTCGTTTCTACCCAACAATTCGGTGTATCCGCGAACGGTTCTGATTCGCGTGACAAGCGCATGTACCGGCTTGTTTAGAGATTTTATGTTTACACAAAACGGCCAAACTTGCGAAGGATTGGCTCCCGGAGCAAGATTGATATGGGTAAAAATGGTTTCTTCCAGCCACTTGCCGCCGTCGCAACTGCATGGTATTACTGCCGTTAAGATTAATTCACTGAAAATATCGAATTCCGCAGCCAGGTTAATGCCGTTTACATTGTTTCTGGGCGAGCCGCCTCTGTTGCCTGTTTCCGTACTGGCGTCATTCTTGTTGTCAGTGACAAAAATTACATAAATCGCTGCTGCCGCTTTGCCTGAATCCTCATCAAAGAGCAGTGTTTTTGGAATATTGACGCTGGCGTATGTGCTGCCTGTCGCTAAAACCGGCTCAGTCCATACAACTTTACCAGCGTTAAAATTCGCGACTGTTGCGAAAGTATAATCCCCTACTTCACCGGCCGCTCCTGAAAGGTCAGTCCATACGGCGACCCGTCTTTGCGAGTTATGCGCAACGGTGAAAGGAATGTCCAGTGTTCCGCCGTCACCTGCGAGCATGGCGTCTATGCCAAGAGGCGCGAGGCTTATATCCAGTTTAAGCACATGATTGCCGCTTCCCATACGGGTTACAGTTGCGTCTTCCTGTCTCCACCTGGTTATGGTAATTTTTTCATCACCGGGGCAGGGTATGGTGTAAGTGGCGGATAATTCAATTTTTTCAAATATGTTGAATTCTGTGGCAAGGTTAACGCCGTTTACATTATTTCTGGAAGAGCCGCCCCTGTTGCCTGTTTCTGTACTGGCGTCGTTTCTGTTGTCTGTGACAAAAATGACATATATCTGTGTCGCCGCTCTGCCTGTAGCTTCATTATATAGAAGAGTTTTCGGAATCGTTACTGTTGCGGATGTGCTGCCTGTCATTAAAGCGGGGTCTGTCCATACGACTCTGCCGGCATCAAGGTTAGCGGCGGTAGCGAAGGTATAATCGCCTATTTCTCCCGCGGCTCCTGAAAGATCAGTCCATACGGCTACTCTTCTTTGTGAATTATGCGCGACTATAAAAGGAATTTTTAAAGTTCCGTCGCCGCCTGCGAGGAAAGCGTCAATTCCATCCTGCTCAATATTAACATTCAGCCTGAGCACATGATTGCCGCTGCCTGTTCTGGTTACGCCTGCGCCGTCAGGGTTAATCGCCCACTGCGCGATAGTGACAGATTTTTCAATATCACCGCCTCCGCCAGGGCCGTGCGCCCAAACGGCTGAAAATACGAAACACATCGCAAACAAGAGGCAAAAAATACGCCTTGCCGATGCCGAACCTGTGATTTTTTTCATTAGAAAGATCCTCCTTGGATAGTTTGTCACTTGGACTGTTTTGAAAAATGTGCTTTTTGTCTATTTATAATCCAATGAGCAGAATTTTATCACGGCTTCTCCCAGGTGTCAATTTTTTATACATATGAGATTAAGAAAATGCTCATGTAGTGAAAGTAAAGCCCTAGACAAACCCTCCTATTTTCTCCATATTAGAGAAACATGAGCGGTACAAACGAATGTAAAGCATTTTTGGTTCTGGAAAACGGAGATGTTTTTCAGGGCAATTATTTTGGCGCTCATGGTGAAGTTACAGGTGAGATAGTCTTTACCACAGGAATGACAGGCTACCTTGAAACGCTTACAGACCCAAGTTATCACGGACAGATAGTTTTACAAACCTTTCCTTTAATCGGAAATTACGGTGTAATAAGCGATGATTTTGAAAGCGCTGATATCGGTTTAAAAGCATATATAGTGAAGTATCCATGCGCTTCCCCTTCAAATTTCAGAAGCGAAACTACGCTTGATTCTTTTTTAAAGAAACGCGGAATTATAGGTTTATGCGGAATTGATACCCGCGCTCTTACAAAAATTATCCGCAAAAACGGTGTAATGAACGGAAAAATTACATCATCTCCTCCGGCAGACGCCGATAGTGAAGAAATTAAAAAATATACGGTTATAAATCCAATTGCCGCTGTTTCACAAAAAGATTCGGTAAATGCAGACACCGGCAGCGCGAAATATAGAATAGCTCTCATGGACTTTGGCGCGAAACGCGGAATTGCAAACGAGCTTTGCAGGAGAGGCTGCGATGTTAGAACATTTCCCTATAACGCACCGGCAGCGGAAATCATGCAAATTAAACCGGACGGTATCATGTTGAGTAACGGCCCCGGCGATCCCGCTGATCCGGAAAACAAAGTGATACTCAAAACTCTTGACGCTCTTGTAAAAACCGGCATTCCGATTTTCGGGATTTGCATGGGGCATCAGCTTTTGGCTCTCGCCAACGGGTATAAAACAAGAAAGCTGAAGTTCGGTCACCGCGGAGCGAATCAGCCTGTAAAGGATACGCAGACAGGGCAGGTGTACATCACAAGCCAGAATCACGGATATGAAGTTATTTCTGAAAATATAAATATGAGTTCGTATTCATTTGTTAATGTCAATGACGGAAGCTGCGAAGGACTTGACTACGGCATTTCTTTCTCCGTGCAGTTTCACCCGGAAGCAAGAGGCGGCCCTCTGGATACAGGTTTTCTGTTCGACAGGTTTATCGAAAGGATAGAAAAATATGCCGCTCGATAAAAATATAAAAAAGGTTCTTGTAATAGGCTCAGGCCCGATTGTGATAGGACAGGCCGCCGAGTTTGATTACGCGGGAACACAGGCCTGCCGCGTGTTACGCGAAGACGGAATTGAAATAGTTCTTGTTAATTCTAACCCCGCCACAATAATGACAGATAACAACATCGCCGATATCATTTACATTGAGCCTCTGACGCTGACTACAGTAAAGCGCATAATTGAAAAAGAAAGACCGGACAGTATTTTATCAGGGCTTGGCGGGCAGACGGGACTTACGCTTTGCATGCAGCTTGCCCGCAGCGGTTTTCTTGACAATTACAATGTGCGCCTTCTTGGCTCATCCCCGCAGACAATTGATAAAGCGGAAGACAGAAAAATTTTCAAAGAGACGATGCAAAGCATCGGGCAGCCGTGTATTCCTTCTGAAATAGCCACTGACGTTGAAACCGCGGTAAAGTTCGCAGGTGATATCGGTTATCCTGTAATTGTGCGTCCGGCGTTCACTCTTGGAGGATCAGGGGGCGGCAGCGCGGCGGACGAAGGAAAACTCCGCGAAATTGCGGCTAACGGACTTGCGCTTTCTCCCATTAAGCAGATACTGGTGGAAAAATCAATTGCGGGCTGGAAAGAAATTGAGTTTGAAGTAATGCGCGACCGCGCGGGGAATGTAATTACAATCTGCTCAATGGAAAACTTTGATCCTGTAGGCATCCATACAGGCGACAGTATTGTAATCGCGCCCTGCGTAACTCTCGCGGACAGGGAATATCAGATGCTGCGCACAGCGTCCCTTGACATTATTAAAGCGTTAGGTGTCGAAGGCGGATGCAATGTGCAGCTGGCGCTGGAACCCAATAGCTTTGAATATGCCGTTATTGAAGTAAACCCCCGCGTTTCGCGATCTTCAGCGCTCGCGAGCAAGGCGACAGGCTACCCAATCGCTAAAGTAGCGACAAAGATCGCGATCGGCTATACGTTGGATGAAATTACAAACGCGGTGACAGGAACAACTTATGCCGCTTTTGAGCCCGCTCTTGATTATGTCGCCGTAAAGTTTCCAAAATGGCCCTTTGATAAATTTGTGTACGCAAACAAGGAACTGGGCACGCAGATGAAAGCCACAGGAGAAGTGATGGCAATCGCCGACACTTTTGAGGAAGCGCTTTTAAAAGCGGTGCGCGGCGCGGAGATAGGCTTAACAAGCCTTGATATGCCGCGCCTTGCCGCAAAGAACGGCGCGCAGTTACGCGAAATGCTTGGCGTTGTCACCGATGAGCGGCTGTTTGTTTTATATGAAGCGGTAAAAAGAGGCGTAAGCGTTGATGAGCTGTACGCTGTTACAAAAGTAGACAGATGGTTTTTAAGCTGCCTTGCGAATATCGCAGCTCCAAATTCCCCGTTCCTCAACTCTGATTCTTCCCTAATCTATAAAATGGTAGACACCTGCGCCGCGGAGTTCGAAGCAAAGACTCCGTATTTTTATTCCATTAAAAACGGCATTGAAAATGAAGCGCTTGCCTTTATAAAAAAAAGTACTAAACAGAGAATCGTCGTTCTTGGTTCGGGCCCGATACGGATAGGGCAGGGGATTGAATTCGATTACGCGTGTGTTCACTGCGTATGGACGCTTAAAAACATGGGATATGAAGTAATCGTTATCAATAACAATCCCGAAACAGTATCAACAGATTTTGACACCGCGGACAGATTATACTTTGAGCCGCTGTTCATTGATGATGTGATGAGCGTTATCGAAATTGAAAAGCCAATAGGCGTAATTGTCGCGTTCGGCGGCGGTACGGCAATAAAATTGACAAAAAAGCTGCATAATCGCGGGGTTAAAATAATCGGCACTTCGGCTGAAAGCATCGATATATGCGAAGACAGAGAGCGTTTTGATTCGCTTCTTGAAAAACTACAGATAAAACGCCCGAAAGGTTTTGGCGTAATGACGGAAGCGCAGGCTCTGGACGCAGCTGGTAAGCTCGGTTTTCCTGTGCTTATGCGTCCTTCTTATGTGCTTGGCGGACAGAATATGATCATCGCGTTTTCAAGCGAAGATATAAAAGAATATATGGAAATTATTCTGCGCCAAACACAGGATAATCCTGTTTTAATTGATAAATATTTAAGCGGACGTGAAATTGAAGTAGACGCGATTTGTGACGGAGTTGACGTTTTGATTCCCGGTATAATGGAACATATTGAACGCACAGGAGTTCATTCAGGCGACAGCATCGCCGTTTATCCCGCGCTGAACATTGACGATGAGTTAGCTGAAAATATATTCGCAATTACAAAAAAACTCTGCATGGCTCTGGAAGTCAGGGGCCTTGTTAATATTCAGTATGTGTTATACGAAAACGAAATTTATGTAATCGAGGTAAATCCCCGCGCGTCCCGCACAGTTCCCTATATCAGCAAAGTGACAGGCGTTCCAATGTGCGAGCTTGCGACAAAAGCCGGCATGGGCGTTAAATTATCCGCTCTTGGTGTTTCAGGCGGTATCGCGAAAATTCCTCCGTATGTCGCCGTAAAAGTTCCCGTCTTTTCATTTGAAAAACTCGCAGGCCTTGATACGCACCTGGGACCTGAAATGAAATCAACCGGAGAAGTATTGGGACTTGGAAAAAATCTTGAAGAAGCGCTTTACAAGGGACTTGTCGCTGCCGGTTACAAAATGAAAAAACATGGCGGAGTGCTTTTAACAATCCGCGACGGTGACAAGGGCGAGATCATCGGCATGGCGCAGAAATTTACAAAACTTGGATTTACTCTTCACGCGACAAGAGGAACCGCGCGTTTTCTTGCTGAAAAAGGTTTCCGTGTTGAACCTATAGATAAAATTTTTGAAAACCCTGATGTCAATACCGAAACGCTTCTAGCAGGCGGAAAAATCAGCTATATAATTTCTACATCAGAAAAAGGAAGAGACCCGGCGCTTGACGATGTAAAGCTTCGCAGAAAAGCCTGCTCTCTTGGCGTCCCATGCCTTACTTCGATCGATACAGCTAACGCGCTCGCGGATTCCCTGCTTTCCGATTACAGCGAAATAAACACTGAGTTGGTTGACATTAATAAATTAAGAACCGGCAGAATGAAGCTGCGCTTTACCAAAATGCAAGGCACAGGAAATGATTATATCTATATAAACTGCATGGATTTGGAAATCAATTCGCCTGAATCGCTTTCCGTTCTGTTATCTGACAGGCACACGGGCATTGGCGGAGAAGGCGTTGTATTAATATTAAAATCGGATATTGCGGATGCGAGAATGAGAATCTTCAATCTTGACGGAAGCGAAGGCGCCATGGCCGGAAATTCAATTCGCTGCGTCGCAAAATATCTTTATGACAATGACATTGTAAAAAAACGGAACATGAGAATTGAAACCCGCAGCGGAATAAGGGAACTGGCTGTTTTTACAAGAAACGGGAAAGTATCGTCCGTAAAAGTAAATATGGGACGCGTAGAGCTGCGTCCTGAAAAAATTCCTGTCAATCTTCCGGGCGAATCAGTACGCGGCAATTACGGCGTTATTGCAAGAAATTTAAATATCGGAGGCAGGGAATATGAGATTACCTGCGCTTCGATGGGAAACCCTCATGTTGTTGTTTTCTGTAAAACAGTTGCGGATAAAATCGATCTTGGCACAATCGGGCCGTTATTCGAAAATGATCCGGTTTTTCCGGACAGGGTGAACGCGGAGTTTGTGGAAATAATGGACAGAAACCATTTAAAAATTCGCGTCTGGGAAAGGGGCAGCGGCGAAACTCAGGCATGCGGAACAGGAGCCTGCGCCGCTGTTGTAGCATCAGTTCTGAACGGATATTGTGAAAAGGGCGTTGATATAAAAGCGCAGCTTCCTGGAGGCGATCTTATCGTTAATTATACAGATGAGACAGTCTACATGACAGGCGACTGCGTGACGGTTTTTGACGGGACTGTTGAAATATAAAACTTATAAACCTGAACATTGTTATCCTTTCATTTCAAAATACAAGTGGATAAAATTCATTAAAAAAAACATTGATGATTTGCAAATTACATAATAGAATTTATTATATTAACTTCTTAAAACATAACCTAAAGTTTTAGAGGGACGTAAACTATCAGGAGGTATTTATGGCTTCATCGGCATTGGACATTTTAAAGGGAATTGGAGCTGCGGCTGCCGGATTGGCAGGAGAAAAGGTATCTAAAAGCGGATCGATTCCGGGTTTGGATATAGCGGCTATTCTTCCGGCGCTTTTGGGAAAAGCGGGAGGAGCAGGTGATATTCTTGGCAAAGTCGCGTCTGTCGCTTCCATTGCGTCAAAAGCCGGGCTTCTCAAAGATTCCAAGCTCGGAAATATCGCGGAGCTTGCGGGTTCATTGCTTTCAACAGGAAAAACATCAGCCGCCAAAACAGAAAGCGCCGCGAAAGAAGGCGGTATCGCGGGCCTTGCCGCGGCAATCATGGGCAGCTCAGGCACAGGCGCCGGTCTTGCCTCGATCGCGTCTTTGGCTTCCAAGCTTGGAAAAACCGCCGAGGATGATAAAGGTCTTAAAGGGATGGCATCGGAGCTGGGTAAAACATTAAGTGGTACATTCGGCGTTTCACTTGGCGGTTCGGCTACGGCGGTAAAAGCTCTGGATAAAGTACTGGAAAAAGATACAAAAACCGATCTGTTTAAATCAATTCTGACCGGGCTTTTAAAATAAACGGTAATTTTTCATGTCTTGTCCGGGAATTACGCTCCCGGACAGGATGTTTTATTTTTAAACCTGAATTGCACATAACATAAATATCAACAAAAAATCAAAAGATATTATTGCCATATCAGTATAAAGATCGCATAATTGTATAATGGAAAAGGAAAGATTCAGATCATTATTTTCTAAAATAATCTTTACATTGCTGGCGTTTGCGATAATGGTCTCGCTTAGCTATGCCTTTAACTCAAGGACAGTCCGGGAAAACCTGTCAAATAACGCCGCAAGCGTACTCTCTTTCACTCACGAACAGATAGATTCCGAATTAATAGCTACAAGAATGATGCTTGGGGTTTTTGCTGAAACAGTTCGGATGATTCTATTGGAAGGCGAGATCGGCAAATTGCAAAAATATATTAATGTAATAAGCGAATACACCATGTCAAAAGAATCCGGGCTCAGTAATATTAACGGTCTTTACGGTTATTTTGAAAATGTTTTTATTGAAGATATTTATATTGACGGTACTTTATGGATTCCACCGGATGATTTTTCGCCTGTTGAACGGCTGTGGTATAAAAAAGCGATTGCAAACTGCACAGAGATTATCGAAACTGAGCCTTATTTAGACGCCGCAACGGGCAGATATATAATTTCATACGCGTGCTGCATTCATGATGATGACGGTAAGCATATTGGAGTTGTCAGTATTGATGTGCTGCTGGACGAAATCGGGGACATTGTTACGAACGCGGCTTTCAGCGAAGGCGGATACGGATTGCTTGCCGCGCATGATCTGACAATTATCGCTTACGCGAATCATGAATTTGTCGGAAAGCGCATGGACGATCCGGAAATAGCGCTCTCGGCGTATACCCAAAAGTTTTTAAATAACGAAGTTCTTTATGAGGAGCGAATGAAGAACTGGATAGACGAGGATGTTATCGCGTTTTCCCGCAATCTCCCTAACGGCTGGCATTTAGTGCTTTTATCGCCCAGAAATCAATATTACAAAGGCACTACAGAAATGCTGATAATATTGTGTATTTTGGGCGGCACAATGGCTGTCGCGCTAATTATTGTTCTTATAAAAATTGACATGGCGAAAGTTAAAGCTGATGAAGGAAGCAAACAAAAAAGCGCGTTTCTTGCGAATATGAGCCACGAGATACGCACTCCGATGAACGCGATAATCGGCATGACATATATAGGGAAATCCGCTGTGGATGTTCCCCGCAAAGATTACTGTCTTGATAAAATAGAAAACGCTTCTCAGCATCTTCTGGGCGTAATTAACGATATTTTGGATATGTCAAAAATTGAAGCTAATATGTTTGAGCTTTCAAACGAAGAATTTAATTTTGAGAAAATGCTGCAGCGCGTTATCAGCATAGTAGGGTTCCGCGCCGATGAAAAAAAGCAAAAAATTTCTGTTAATATTGACAAGTCAATACCCGGCACGCTGATAGGCGACGATCAAAGGCTTGCGCAGGTCATTACAAATCTTTTTGGCAATGCCGTAAAGTTTACTCCCGAAGGAGGTTCAATCAGGCTTGATACCCGTTTTGTAGGAGAGGAAAACGGCATAAATACTGTACGCATTACAATCAAAGATTCAGGAATCGGTATAAGCGAGGAACAGCAAAAAAAACTTTTCCGTTCGTTCCAGCAGGCGGACGCGGGGACTTCGCGCAAGTTCGGCGGCACAGGACTTGGGCTTGTAATAACAAAAAATATTGTTGAAATGATGGGCGGATCTGTAGAACTGGAATCCGAACAGGGAAAAGGCTCGTCATTCTCTTTTACTTTTAAAGCGAAAAGCGGCGCAAGGAAAGATAAATTATCTGAAAACGGAATTGATTGGCGCAACATTTCGGTAATGGCGGTAGATGATGATAAAGATATTCTGGATCATTTTAACGATGTTATGCAGGGTTTAGGAGCTAAATGCGATACTGCGTTAAGCGGGCAGGAGGCCCTTTCCATTATCGAAAAAAACGGGATGCACCATATTTATTTTATTGACTGGAAAATGCCGGATATGGACGGCATTACCCTTGCGAAGAAATTAAAAGCGAAATCCGAATCTCCCGATGACACAGTAATAATTATGACTTCAGCCGCTGAATGGAGCGCTATAGCTGACGACGCTAAAAAAATGGGCGTAGATAAATTTTTATCAAAACCCCTGTTCCCCTCCGCAATCGCGGATGTTATAACCGAAGCGGTTGGAGCAAAGAAACAGCCTGATAACGATGAAAAAAACAATTACGACGGCATTTTCAAAGGGTATAAAATCCTTCTTGCGGAAGATGTGGAAATCAATCAGGAAATAATTGATACGCTGATTGAACCTACTCTTTTAAAAATGGACTGCGCAATGAACGGCCTTGAAGCAGTCTCAATGTTTGAAAAATCACCGGGTGATTATAACTTGATCCTTATGGATGTCCAGATGCCTGAAATGGACGGGTATGAAGCGACCCAAAAGATAAGAGAAATTGAAAAGGATTTATCCAAAGACCCTGCAAATCCGCGTAAGCAGATACCGATTATCGCTATGACCGCAAATGTTTTTCGCGAAGATATTGAAAAATGTCTTGCCGCCGGAATGGACGGTCATATAGGAAAACCTATTGATGTCAATGAATTCTTCAGCGCGCTTAAAAAATACCTTTATTAACGAGGTTCTTGCAAAACTTCAGTTTTGTAAGAGCTTCCTTTAAATACCGCAGTTTTGCAGGGCGTTAGCCCGAAAAACTGCTTAGCCGCAGTAAAACTAACCGAGTTTTGCATGCGGCTAACATGTGATATAATACAATTATGAAAATAAGAATGTTATTGGGAGCAGCCTCCGCGGCTACTCAAATTGAAGGCGGCGGATTTAAACACACATGGAGCGGCTGGTACGACAAAGGGCGCATTAAAGACGGTTCCAATCCCGCGCGGGCAAATGATCATCTGAACCGCTGGAAAGAAGACATCGATCTGATGTCTGAAATGGGAATCAGAATTTACAGGCTCGGCATTGAATGGGCGCGCCTTGAACCGAATAAAGGACATTATGATGCCGCCGCTTTGCAATGGTACCGCAGCCTCCTTGAGTACATAAGAAGCAAAAGCATGTTCCCTCTTCTGACAATTCATCATTTTACAAATCCCCTGTGGTTTGAGGAGGCCGGCGGCTTTTTAAAACCTTCGAACATTCCTGTTTACCTTGGTTTTGTCGATTACGTTATAAGAAATTTAGGCGATCTTGTTGATGAATACATAACGATAAATGAGCCGAATGTTTTCGCCGTTATGGGATATAACGCAGGTGTTTTTCCGCCCGGCCTTAAATCAGTTCCGGCAGCCATACGCGTGATGTCAATAATGGCGTCCTGTCACATTCAGGCGTATATTTTAATACACAAGCTGAGAAGAGAGCTGGGTTACGCGAACACAAAGGTAGGATTTGCGCATCACGCGCGCGTTTTTACGCCTGAAAATAAAAAGAATCCATGGCACAATATTTGCGCAAAACTTGTTTCTCATATGTTTCAGGACGCGCTTGTCCGCGCCTGTATCCTTGGGCGTTTTATTTTCCCTCTCAGAAAATACGGAAAAATCCGCCGCGGAGAATATGCCGATTTTCTGGGATTGAATTACTACACAAGATCGACAGTATCTTCCCTTGCGGACGGCGTAAACAAGAACGCGCCGCATAACGATCTTGGCTGGGAAATATTTCCTCCTGGCATTGCGCAGTGCGCCGCGGCTTTATACAAACTGCTTGAAAGACCGGTATATATCACAGAAAACGGAACCTGCGACAATAACGACGTTTTCCGCTGCCGCTACATATACGATCATCTTAAAGCCCTTTCAGAAAGCGGCCTTCCTGTTGAACGCTACTATCACTGGTGTTTTACGGATAATTTTGAATGGTGCGAAGGAGAGAACGCCCGCTTTGGCCTTGTACATGTTGATTTTGAAACGCAGAAGAGAACAATAAAAAACAGCGGTCATTTCTACAACGCTATGATTAAGAATAAATGCGTTACGGAAGACGATTACCGCAAGTATGTGGAGCCGCAGGAGTATAAGGTTTAACCGAAGCCGTAGACTATCAACAGAGAAAAAGAACAGTCTAAAGAAGATATTATATTCATGGATAGACTCTCATGCTGTTGACATCAGTAAGATGATCAGCTAATTTGTAGCGGTATTTATTATAAACGGATTCTTAACGGCGTATTGTAATACATCGGACATAATTCCGGTGTAACCGTTGCCCATTGTTTTATAACTTTCTAAAACGTCCGGAGCTATGCGGATCGTTATTGTCCGCTTTTTTTTCAATACCGAACAACTTCATAATTAAAAAATTACACATTATGTATTACCTGTCAAAAGCTAAAAAATATTTTTATTATTTGAGCTTTTTACAAAACTCAAATAAGTTCAGAATCCCATGTTTTAATAAATAAATTTCTAGCTAACTCCTAAAAATTCCTCTGCTGCTTTTGCAAGAAAAGCCGACCTGTTTTTTGTAACTGCGTCAATCCTTGCCATAAGCAATGAATCCATTGAGATGGTATATTTTCTGGTTTCATGGCTTGGAACCAGAGCGATAAGCGCAGTTGTATACTCGCTGTTTTTCCAGTCTTTCCAATCAACCCAATTCAATTTGATTTGCTCTAAGCTGCTTGGTTCCGGTATTTCCAGATTGGCATCCTTCATACACTCTACATGACCAGATAATGCTTCATGAGCCATGCGTACTGCATCTTCAAAATCTTTTCCGGCGGATATACATCCGGGAAAGTCAGGGAAAACTACACTGAAAGTTGGATTATCAATATTTATAAATGCGATAAATTGTTTCATATGTTTTTTCTCCTGTCTATTTTAAGCCCGCTTGCCGTTTAATGCTATTAGCGGTTTTAGGATCAATGTCCTTTACCGGATGGGGAATTGTTACGATGCCTTTCTTGATTGGATGATGAAAATGGTGATGACTGCTTTTAATCCTGATTAGGGTACAGCCATCATCCTCAATCATTTTAATAAATTCTGCGCTGGTATATCGTTTAGGTATTACTCATTCCTTAATAAAAGTACATAAATATTTATGTATTGTCAAGGAATATAAACATACAGATTACATATCATTTTTACTTAAAAGCGGGAAACGAGAGTCGGAGACGCTCTATGTATAACACCTACATATCTGTTAATATAATTTGATGTCATAAGTGTATACCAGATAAGGAATAATGTCAAATTTTTTTCCAAAACGAGTTATTTTTTTTTGTATTTTGGTATATTGTCTGTCCGAAATGATGACATTAATACCTAGTATATGAAAAGGTCATATTGACCTTACAATGTGCCATGAAAGCAGAGAGAGGGAGTAGAGGTATTGCTCTACTCTTCCTTTAATCTTGACGCTAGCGGAATGTGGGTGATTAACGTCTCTCCTCTGCCGCGTTACCCTCGGGAATGACCCGGTACCCATTACGTATGGCGCTGGGTGGGCCCTAGGGCCGGTCACCTAGTGCATATAGACGGTAAATATCACGTTAGTTCAATGATAAGGATATGTTTAATGCTGACTGCCTCACAGTCACTCCTTAATCTGTGGACAATATCGAACGTTACTGTGGTGAAACTTTTTCATTTTCGGATTCCATTCCCATGTGTTTGTTTGTATGTGTGTGTGTGTGTGTGTGTGTGTGTGTGTGTGTGTGTGCATGTGTGAGTATGCGTGTGTGTGCGTGTATGCATGTATGTGTGTGTGTCAGTATTATTACATAATAGCCGATCTCCGACAGAATAGAAATAAATCTAATTCACCTCCGTAAGGCTGTTTTTGTCCAATGTGTCCGTCACAGTACCCATCTGTATCGTGTAATATCATGTCAGTGGGTCTTCGTTTGTTTAAGGGAATATTTTTTACTACATGTGTTTTGTGGATGATTAATAACAGTTAGTCTGAGGGAAACTGCTTCAGCTTACCTTAAGGTAAGTTATCAGAAAAGTTTTTTGCGTTCTGAGAAATTTTACGAGAACCACCTTAAAATTAATAAATTGGGGTCTATTTAGTTTAATTGAAAACTGACACATTGTTTATACTTTGTGGAGCTGTAGTTGAGCTGTATACATCTTCTGTGTTGGTAAGTCT
>JAIRQF010000146.1 GCA_031256635.1 Treponema sp.
AGCATGGTAGTAAACGGCGGAAAGATTTATAAACCGCATGTTTTAAAAGAGGTACGTGATCCTGTAACAAACGCGGTAGAAAGCGTTACAGAATATGAAATTATTCACCAAAGTTATGTGTCTCCTTCCGCTTATGAAGCCGTGCGTCAGGACATGAGAGCTGTAGTCAGCCAGGGAACAGCCCAATGGCCGCTTAATATAAGTACGGTGCAGATTGCCGGAAAATCAGGCACCGCGGAAATTGGAGCGTCAGATCGATGGCATTCATGGTTTACTTCTTACGGACCCTTTAACAGCACAAATCCAGATGAACAGATTGTTGTAACGGTGTTTATAGAAGCTACTCCCATTCAATACACAAGCGCTTCTACCGCAACCGCGATAATTTACCAGGGATATTTCGCAAATCAGGATTATAACGCGGCGGTACGCGCTTTGAATTTCTGGGACAGGATGTAAGGGCAATGAATGTACGAAATATTCTTGGAATAGATTATTTATTATTGCTCCCTGTTTTACTTCTTATGCTGCTGGGCATTCTTTTTATTTATTCATCCGGGATTAACTCGGACGGAATTCTTGTTTCCAATGAATATATAAGGCAGATTATCTGGGCCTGCGCCGGCATAATAGCCGCAATAGCGCTGTCATTTATTAATTACCGCAGGTTTTATAATATTGCGCTTTACATGTATTTAATTTCGCTCGCGCCTCTTGTTTATACGCTTGTTTTCGGCTATATAGTATCCAACGCTTCCCGCTGGATCAGGTTCGGTTCTGTTGGTTTACAGATGTCGGAATTTGTAAAGATTTCAGTTATTATTCTGCTTGCGCGGTTTCTTGCGGATACCGATCGAAACAGGGAATCATTCTCCCGTTTTTTCATCAGCTGTATCATTGTTTTTTTTCCGATGGGTATTGTCCTTCTCCAGCCGGATCTTGGAACCGCTCTTGTATATATAGCGATATTGCTTACCATGATTTTTATGGCTGGAGTGAGAATGCGTTATGTGGCGTTTATGGTGTCCTGTTTCGCGCTTACCGCCGTTTTTCTGCTTCTTCCTTTATGGCAGACTTATATTTTTCAAAGAACAATTCCTTTTCTAACGGTTCTTGTCAGTTCAAGGATAATTGCTTTTACAATAATGTTTTTTCTGCTGATTGCCGCAATCGCGCTTTTTGGTTACCTGAAGTTCAAAAAGAAATATTTTTTCTGGATTATATACGGATCGGCCATCATTATTTTTTCATTGGGCGTATCCTTCGCCGCCCGAATGGTGCTTAAAAATTATCAGTTAATGCGGCTCATTGTTTTTTTGGATCCGAATGTAGACCCCAGAGGCGCAGGATGGAACATCATCCAGTCGGTAACCGCGATTGGAGCAGGAGGACTTACAGGCAGGGGATATTTACAGGGAACTCAGAGCCATTACCGTTTTTTACCTGAGCAAAGCACAGATTTTATTTTTTCAATATTTTCCGAAGAAGCCGGATTTTTGGGAGGGCTTCTGGTTTTCGCGCTGTTTTTTCTTATTTGCATCAGGTTGATGAAAACCATGAAAATAACAAACGATCCGTTTGCAAGGTATGTATGCGCGGGGTTTGCGGGAATGTACAGTTTTCATTTTATTATTAATGTCGGAATGACAATGGGGATAATGCCTATCACAGGCCTTCCGCTTATATTTATGTCATACGGCGGTTCTTCCATTCTCGCGTCCATGATAGGGATCGGCCTTGTCTTAAGTATTTATGTAAGGCGATATAACCGTTGATCGGGAGATTATTCATTAATGCCTGAAAGCGTCAGATACGTAGACCCGGTCAGTGAATTAGGCGGACTTTTATTAAAAGTTGATAAACCCGCGCGCTATACAGGCGGTGAAGCCGGAAGACTCGCAAAAAAAGAAATTTTTTTTAAAACAGTAATTGCATTTCCCGATCTTTATGAAATTGGAATGGGAAATCAGGCTATGCGGATCATTTATAACAGGATGAACAGCATACAGGATATTTCCTGCGATCGCGCTTTTGCCCCCGCACCCGATTTTGAAAAAATGCTTCGTGAAAAAAATATTCCGCTTTACGGCCTTGATACGGGAATTAGTCTTGCCTGCGCTGATTTATTAATGTTTACTCTAGGTTATGAACTTGGATTAAACGGTGTTTTAACAATGCTTGATGTTTCCGGTATTCCTGTCCGTTGCGATGACAGGAATTTATCAGGAACAGCGCTAATGGTTCATAACAACGATGATGTTAAAAAAAACATATATCCCATTATTATCGCAGGAGGACCTGCTGTTTCAAATCCGCTCCCGTTTTCTCCGTTTATCGACGCATTCTGGATAGGAGAAGCAGAAGCCGGCTTTTTTGATCTTGCTTCGCAATTATCAGATCTTAAAAAAACAGGGCAGGGCAGAGCAGCGCTGCTTGAAAAAATTGCGTCTCATCCAAATATTTGGGTTAAGGGAAAGAAAAAGGCAAAGCGCGCAATTTATTTTGATTTTGCCAAATCAAAGGAAGCAGATGTATTTCCTGTTCCGGGTATGAAAATTGTGCACAACCACGGCACTGTTGAAATTATGCGGGGATGTCCGAACGGATGCCGTTTTTGTCACGCCGGTTTTTGGTACAGACCGTGCAGACAGAAAGAAAGTGAACTTGTAATTTCACAGGTTAAAGAGATGGTAACAAAGGGCGGCTGGCAGGAGATAAGCCTTTCCTCATTATCGTCAGGAGATTATGCCGGTATTGGCGAACTGCTTGAAAACCTGAATCAAGTATTCGCAGACAAACATGTATCATTTCAACTGCCGTCATTAAAAATACAAAGCTTTTCTCTTTCTTTACTTGAAAAAATTTCTGTTACTAGGAAAAGTGGCCTTACATTCGCGGTTGAAACTCCTCAGGATTTATGGCAGATGGCCATTAACAAGGAAGTAAGCAGGGATTCTGTAGCTGCCATTCTGAATGAAGCAAAAAAAAGAGGCTGGAAAAGCGCAAAGTTTTATTTTATGATAGGGCTTCCAATTCAGGAAATTATCAATAAAGAGCAGGGAACTGAAAAATGCGATCAGAATATCATATTAAGTGAAGAAGAAGAAATTGTTTCTTTTATTGAGAATATCTTTCAAAGATGCAGGATGTATTTCAATATTAATATAGGCATTTATATTCCAAAACCGCATACTCCTTATCAATGGGTATCGCAGATAGATTATATCAGTGCTGAAAAAAAAATCGAATATATACGGAAAAAATTGAAACCACTGGGACACAAGGTAAGCGCATCTGATTTATTAATATCAAGGATTGAAGGTTTATTAAGCAGGGGAGACGAAAGAGCGGGTTTCATTTGCGAAGAAGCATGGCAAGGCGGCAGCAGACTGGACCCCTGGAGCGAATTCATAAACCGTGATAAATGGCTGGAAATCCTTGATAAGAATAAAAAGTATACTGAGGCTTCTTTTTCAGTAAAAGAAGAGTTACCTTGGGTATGTATTGATTCCTGCGTTACAGATAAATATTTTAAAAATGAACTGGAAAAATCAAACAATGCTTTAAGAACGCCTTCATGCAATGATAAATGCAGTTCATGCGGAGCATGTGATAAAAAATTACTACCTAGGAGCTTAATAAATAAAAATATTTATGTTAACCAATTAAATAATATGGTTAACAACGAAACAACTCATGAAAAAGATCCGTCAATTTACAGGGTTATTTTTAGTTTTTCCAAGAAAGAAGGCGCTGTTTTTCATGGCCATTTAAGTCTTATTGAAATTTTTTCTTTAGCTTTCAGAAGAGCGGATATTCCCATTATGTATACAAAGGGATTTAATCCGCTTGCAAAATTTGAATTTGCGTCTCCTTTAACAACCGGTATAAAAGCTGAAAATGAGATCGCGGCAGTTGATTTTTCTGATGAAAAACCGGATTCTAATTTTATATATAAACTGAATAATTGTTTACCTCAAGATATTATTATTAATAATTATGAATGTTTTCATATTGAAAGCGGAATGAAGAAACATTCATTATCATCTTTACTATGGGGTTTTTCATATAAAAATAATGGCGGCATTGATTTTGTTAACAAAAACGATGAAAAGGTTTACAGACAAAAACGACTTGAAATTAATTCAGGTATTTCTTTGTTTGATTTAGAGCGGCACGAAGTGCTCGCGCGTAATATTTCAAATAATGAAATTGAATGGGTTTCTTATTTTGATGTATACGGATCTTTGTATTTGTAAAAATAAACTTTAAATAGCGTTTAACCATATTTGTGCTGCAAAATACCACTATTATTTGGTAGACAGAAGATACATTATGAATAGTAAATTCTTTGGGTAATAATAGTCTTTCTCAGACAACGTTGTTATTGCTTTCAGCAGAAAAATTTACATAAATATAAAGTCAGTTTCCATCCGGTAATTTAAAAAAATTGATATGAGTTGGTTTACTGAAAACTTCCTTAAAATTAACAGTATCGTTTCCCTTTGCGACAATATACATGGAAACATATGCGTTACTGCCGGATCTTCTTGATACATCATCGTTTCTTTCATTTATTCTAAGCTCAAGTGAATTAATGAAAAAACGGTTTGGCGCAGGTTCTCTTACAGAACGGTTAAGATTTATTCTTTTTGCGTTTCCGTTCAAAGTTACATAAGGATAATCACCCGATGCTGTAGGAAAAATGATATTTAGTAAACTGCCGGGCTGCAATATGGATACCGGGTTTTCTCCTTCAAACCATAATTCATGATAATTCCTGTTTCTGAATAGTTGGTCTATTGAAGTTCCTGCCGATGAATTTGTCGGATCGGCGTAAGGAGCTATCGCGTTAAAATCCTGCCTGAGTTCGGAAGTGTAACTGTTAGTATTTTCAATTTCAATAAGCGTATCACTTATATATATCCGGTAGTAAATTGCGTAATTTGTGAAATAATAAAATTCTGACATGTCAACCGGCGGAATATGAATGGAAGCATTTGTATCAAAATTGGTACTGATATTACCCTGCGGCACTTGTGGAAGATAGAAATACTCCTCTATTCCGCAGGAAATAAAAAGTGAAAAAAACAATAAAACAAACGTCCCAAGTATCCGCGGCTGGATCATCTCATTTCTAGTTTTATGATCTGGTTTCTTGCAAGGTTTTGCCAGACATACATATTCTGCTGTATTGCCTCGGATCGTTCCCACGGCCAGTTTATTAAAACTGCGCGGTACGCTTCAAGCGCTCCTGGGAAATTGCCAATCTGTTCATATAGCCTACCGATATTAAATTGAGCGCGGGGCGCATCAGGAAATTCAAAGCTGTGAGACACGCATTGCTGAAGATATTCAATTGCTTTCTCAGGCTTGTTTTGCTCCTCAGCGGCGACTGCTGCTTGAAAAAACGCTATGGGACCCAGATACGTTTTCGCTCCCGCTCTGGCGCTGTTAAGCCATGCTTCTTCGGCTTTTGCCCAATCCTGCCTGCCTGAATATATATGGGCAATATTGGACCATGCCTTGCTTCCCGGAAACCCTTTGTATTTCCCGGCAAAAACTTCCAGCCTTGAAAGCAGCGCGTTTATATCCGCGGAATGGAAATCCGCTCCTTCTGTAAAACGCAGTTTTTCATACTCTTCGGTTAATTCCACAATTTCGGAGGTCGCTTTCTTGTTCACCGAATCGCTTATTAAAAAGAATGCTATTATTCCCGCAAACAGGAGAACAAATACTCCCAAAGAAATAAATATTCCCTTTCTGTTTCTTTGAACAAAATCGTTGATTTTCTCTCCAATGCCTTCTTTCTCTTTGTTGCTTTCCATGTATCACTCCTTGGGTGTTATATTAAGCTCTTTTATTAATCTTGACAAATAAGTGCGCTGTATGGCAAGAGCCCTGGCGGCTTCTGTCTGGTTCCAGTTATTTTCGTCCAGCACCTTCCTGATAAAACCGGATTTAAAGGCGCTGACCGCGTTCTTTAAATCGCGTTTATCCGCCCTGGCTGGTTCATCTAATCCGCCTTTCAGGAAAAGATCATTGGGTCCTATTAATTTGTCTTTTCCGATTACGCAGGCGCGTTCAACGCAATTTTGAAGTTCACGGACATTGCCCGGCCATAAATATGAGAGCATTAAATCAAGCGCTTCCCGGGAAAATCCGTCAAACTGCTTTTTGGTTTCTTTCATGAAATTCTCAAGGAAAAAATGCGCCAATTCCATAATATCTTCCGGGCGCTGGCGAAGGGGCGGAATATATACAGGCAGTACATTAAGACGGTAATATAAATCTCCGCGGAACTCATTTTTTTGCACCTGCTCTTCCAGGTCTTTATTTGTCGCGGCGATAATTCTGACATTTACCGTAATGGTAATATCGGAACCTACTTTTTCAAATTTTCTTTCTTGAATTACGCGAAGAATTTTTGCCTGCAGTGAAAGAGGCAGGTCGCCGATTTCATCAAGAAAAAGCGTGCCGCCGTCCGCCAGCTCAAAACGACCCTTCCTGTTTGCTATCGCGTTAGTGAACGCTCCTTTGACATGGCCGAACAATTCGCTTTCCAGAAGTCCTTCCGGCAGCGCCGCGCAATTTACCCTTACAAAAGGAGCGGATTTACGGGCGCTTTTAAAATGTATTCTCTCGGCGAATAATTCCTTTCCTACTCCGCTCTCTCCCAATAAAAGAACCGAAGAATCTGTCTTTGCTACCCTGTCGATTATTTCCATTTTTTCAAGGATAGCCGGGCTTTTTGTAATTATCTTATGATACTGATCGCTTTGTATCCGGCTCTCAAGAGTTTCAATTTTACTCCGGGCTTCTTCCATGTTTTTCGCGTTAACGATTGCCAACGCGGCCTGATTCGCGAATATCTCAAGCCATTCAAGATCATCCTGTAAAAAATCGGCGTCATCCTTTTTGTTTATTACTTCAAGAACCCCGATGCAGTCATCCTTGATTCTCATGGGGACTGCCATTATTGTTTTGGACTTGTAGTTTATTTCTTCCCCTATAATGCTTAGATGGCGTTTGTCGTTCTGAACATCGTTTACAATAAGGGATTTGTTTTTTTGCGCAGCCCAGCCGGCAATTCCTTCTCCGAGCTTAACGGTATATTTTTTTACATCCTTTCCCTTGTAGCCGAGCGCCACTTCAAAAAAAAGCGCGCCTTTTTCCCTGTCCAGCAAAAGGAGGCTTGACGCTTCCGCGCAGGAAAGCAATGTTGCCGATTCCATTATTCTTGATAAAAGACCGTGAATATCCCTGTAATTGGAGTTTATAAGAGAATTTATCTCAATCAGGGTATGGAATTTATTTACATCGATCTTTGACAGCATCGCCGTCCCTTATACAGATTATTCGTCCTGGGTATTTTTTGATTTAAGGATCGCTCCAAGGGTATAGGTGGAATCAGAAGATTCTTCTCCTGTTGTCATATAACGGGATATTTCTTCTCTTTGTACCTTCTTCTGATAATCACGTATCGAAAAGGCGACCTTTTGCTTGTCGCTTTGTATTTCAAGAACGATTGCTTTTAATTTGTCTCCGGTCTTGTATTTTTTCAGGGCTTCATCCGGATCTTCTTCGCGGTTTTCCACAAGATTCGTTTTATGTATTAAACCTTCAATTCCGCCGGGAATGCGCAGGAACAGTCCGAAATCCGTAACAGAGGCAACTTCACCTTCAACAGGAGATCCAATCCTGTAATTTTCGTTGAATTCCTTCCATGGGTCAGCGGAAAGCTGTTTTATACCAAGTTTGATATTACGGTTGTCCGCGTCAATGGAAACTACCATTACCTCAATTTCCTGGCCTGATGATAAACCTGTTGTTTTGGTTTTTCTTGTCCATGAAATATCATCAGTATGCAGGAACCCGTCAATACCTTCTTCCAGTTCAATGAAGGCTCCCGCGTTGGTTACTTTAACAACTTTACGTTTAATTCTTGCACCGACAGGGTATTTTTCCTCAATCGTATCCCACGGATTTTCCTGAACCTGTTTTAACCCAAGCGATACCCTGCCCGCCTGAAGATCGTAACCGAGGATCATACATTCAACAAGGTCGCTCATTTTCAGCATGTCCTGCGGTTTTTGAACTTTCTTTAACCAGGAAAATTCCGAAATGTGCGCAAGCCCTTCAATTCCTTCCTCAAGCTCAATAAACGCGCCGAAGTCAGTAAGCTTTGTTATTTTCCCTTTAACCACATCATTAACATGATATTTTTCCTCAAAATGGATCCATGGATCATCGGAATAATGCTTGAGTGAAAGGTTGATTCTTTTTTCCTGCCTGTCTATTCGGATAACTTTTAATTTGATTTCCTGGCCTTTTTTTACAAAGTCCTTTGGGCGCGTAACGTGTCCCCAGCTCATGTCATTAATATGCAGAAGCCCGTCAAAACCGCCGAGGTCGATAAACGCTCCGAACGAGGTGAAACTTTTTACTATGCCTGTTACATCAGTCCCGATGGGAGTGTTTTCAAAGAAATCATTTCGCTTACGTTCAAGGTCTTCTTCCATGAACTTTCGTCTGTTTACAACTATATTTATTTTTCCGTCTGAATAAAGGCGTTCAACATACACCTGTATCTTCGTGTTCAGGATTTTTTCAGGTTTGTCAAGTTTTTGAATATCCGCCTGACTTACGGGAAGAAACGCGCGTACGCCGGCGCCGAGATTTACGTCAAAGCCGCCCTTTACCTGTTTTTCTGCTTTCCCTTCAACAGGTTTTTTTTCAGAAAACGCCTGGCGCAAATTCTTCCAGAAAAGTTTCGCGTCCGCTTTTTGCTTTGAAACAATAACTTCGCCGTATTTGTTTTCCTTTGCGATTAGAATAACAGGTACAATATCTCCGATATTCGGAATCTCGGAAAATTCCGATATTGGAATCTTGCCTTCCGATTTGTAACCTACATCAATGAATACCTGATCCGATGTAACCTGGATTACTTTTCCTTCGACCAGCTGACCTTCTTCAAGCTGTTCAAGAGTTTTAAGGTATTCTTCCTGCAATTGTGTTTGGATGTTTTCTCCGTCTTTAGCAGGGCTCGTGTCCTGGCCCACTTCCTTCTCAACCATGTTCTCTCTTTCCTTTAAGTTAATCTATGTTCTCTATCAATTTGTCATAAACTTGAATAATCGTCAAGTCACTGGTATCCAAATATTGAACTCCCTGGCCAATTTTTAAACTTCCTTCCGCTTTGTTTTTATCAATTTCGTCCCGCTGGATAATTGCGTCTTTTATCTCCTCAAGCGTTAAATTTGACACTCCCTGATCAAAGCGCCTGCGCGCCCTTGCATCCGCACAGGCGTCAAGATAAAAACGGTGTTCGGCATTCGGGAAAACAACAGTGGTCATATCCCTGCCCTCAACCACAATATTTTGGTCTTTTGAAATTTTTCGAATATAGTCGTTTACGATGTGCCTTACAGGAACAATTGCAGAAAGGGGCGATGAGTGGCGGTCAATTTCGTCCGTATGAAGCAGGCTGCTGACATCTTCACCGTTCAAAAATACCACGTCCATTTTGTATGAAATATTAATATTTTTCGCGAATTCAATTACTTTTTCACTGTCAGCCGGGCTAATACCCGCTCTAAGGCATCCCAGCGTTATCGCCCTGTACAGTTTCCCCGAATTGATATATGTGTAATCCTGTCCGCTTTTTTTTGTCAGATTTTCCGCCAGCAATTTGGCGATAGTGCTTTTTCCAGATCCTGCGGGCCCGTCAATCGCTATTACCATTAGTTCCCCCTTAAATTTCCTGAATCTAGTATTTTAAACTCCTGTTCTGTTAAAGGACGGGATGCTCCTTCCTGCAAAGCGCCAAGTAAAACAGGGCCGATTCGGACTCTGCGTAATAGGCTTGGATGCAAATGGAAATGCGAAAAAATCCGCCTTATTTCCTTGTTTTTTCCTTCGATAAGAACGATTCGCAGCGATTTTCGTCCGGTTTTTTCGGCGGTTTTCGCTTTATAATTTTCACCTTCAATCGTTATCCCTGAGTTGAACGCGTCGATTACAGTGTCCGGAATAACGCCTGTCGCCTCTACAATGTATTCTTTTTCAAGTCTGGAACTTGGGTGCCCAAGACGGCCTGCGAAATTACCGTCGTTTGTAAAAAAAATCAAACCGCAGGATAAATAATCGAGCCTGCCTACACTGTAAAGCCTTTCATTTATTCCCTTGGGTAATAAGCTTAAAGCAAGAGGGCGTCCCTGCGGATCGTTTGAGCTGCAAATGTATCCGGGCGGTTTATTTAAGGCAAGATAAAATTGATTAGTTTCCAAAAGGACGGGTTTTCCGTCTAAAAGGACAACATCACCCTCCCCTACTTTGCATCCCTGTGTTGTAACTTTTACTCCGTTTACAAAGACCCTTCCTGACGCAATTATTTCCTCTGCCGCGCGTCTTGAAGCAATCCCGGCGTGCGAAAGATAAACCTGCAGTCTAATATCTTTCCCCCTCAAGCTCAAACCGCTCAAGATCATCTTCGCTGAGTTTTGGAAGATCCGCGATTGAACTTAGATGAAAAGTTTTTAAAAATTCTTTTGTAGTACCGTATAACGCGGGTTTGCCGGGAGTGTCTTTTTTTCCGATTTCATGAATAAGTTTTTTTTCAATCAGCAGGCGCATCATATTGTCGGCGGATACTCCGCGGATTTTTTCTATTTCCGCTCTTGTAATGGGCTGCGAATACGCGATAATCGCGAGCGTTTCCATCGCGGCGCGGGAAATTTTTCCTTCGTTTTTTTTACCGTAACGTTCTTTTAAGTTATCCCAGTATTCGCGCTTTACAGAGATCACTACTCCGCCGCCTATCCGCGAAATTTCAAGGCCGCAGTCAGAATCCATATAGCGGGCGTTTAAATTCTCAAGAGCCGCTTTAACTGTATCCGCGGAAAGTCCGCAGATACGCGCAATTGTGCCTTCATCCTGCGGCTCTCCTTCCATGTAAAGAACCGCTTCAACTAACGCCGTTTCTTTTTCAATATCTTTTGTCACAAATTACTCCGTAATTCCATAAGAACTTGATCTGATGAGTATATCGCCAAAGAGGCGGTTTTGAAAGATGATTATCATCCGCAGTTTGGCGGCTTCAAGGACTGCCAGAAATGAGCAGACTATATCAAGAGTGCCTGAGTTTTTTATAAGGTCTGTAAACCTGCACTCGCCCTTGTTTTCAAGGAGTTCAAAAAGCAAGGTGGTTTTTTCATTTACGGAAACCTCTTCGTAAAGATCGATAATTCTTTCGGAGGGAAGGTTTACTGTCAGGGAAGAAAATGTTTTTACCAAATCCCAGATATCGACTTTTTCCCACATGTCGTCATCCGTGAAAGGCAGATTATGCTGAAGCCTCCGCCTTTCTATCACCCATTCATTTTCCTTTTCTTTTTCTTCCATCAGCTCTGATAATTTTTTATATTTCTGATATTCAATCAGGCGGTTTACAAGTTCCGCGCGCGGATCCTCCCCGATATCTTCATCCATCTGCACAGGCAATAATGTCCTGCTTTTTGTATACAGTAAATATGCCGCCATGGAGTGAAATCCGGTAAGGTCTTCCAGATCCAGCGTTTCCATATTACGCAGATACTCGATATATTGTTCAGTTATCTGGGCTATCGGGATATCATAGATGTTAATTTCATTTTTACGGATCATGTAAAGCAAAAGATCGAGGGGACCTTCAAATTCACTTAACTTGAAACTGTGTTTATCGGGAATAGGTTCCATGTATCGAATCCTGAAGATAAAATCCGGAGTTTCGCAAAATAATACTCCAAAATCTAAAAAAAAAGCCAATGCGATTTAAAACGACTAAGCATTTTATGGCGGCTAAACGCTTTTTTATTACATCTCCACGGGGAATCGAACCCCGGTTGCCGGGATGAAAACCCGGTGTCCTAACCGCTAGACGATGGAGACCTGTATGCAATTATGAATTTATGAAAAATGAAGAAAAAAGTCAATATACCGCTCTTCCAAATGAAAAATGGCGCATATTACCTTAATACCTGCCGATATCTCTCCTGAAATACATTCCTTCAAAATTAATCATATCCGCCGCGTCGTATGCTTTACCAAGAGCTGATTCCAGTGACTGCCCGGCGGCGGTTACGCCGAGAACCCTTCCGCCTGATGTAAAAAATGCGCTGTTTTTATATTCAGTTCCGGCGTGAAAAATCAATATTCCTTCTTTTCCCGCGCCGCCTCCGGAGTCAAGCCCGTTTATTTTAAGCCCTGTTTTATATGCTGACGGATATCCTGCGCTTGCAAGAACTACACATGCGGCATGCTCTTTTTTCCAGACGATATCAATTTCATTCAGCCTTTCATCCGTAACAGCTTCCATTATTTCCAGAAGATCAGTTTCGAGTAACGAAAGCACCGCCTGAGCTTCAGGATCGCCGAAACGCGCGTTGTATTCAATTACCATCGGTCCTTTTTCTGTCGCCATAATCCCGAAATAAAGGCAACCTTTGAACGGACATCCTTCTTTTTTTAAAGCCTGAATCGTGGGAATAAAGATGTCTTTTTCACATATTTTTGCGATTTCTTTTGTATAATGAGGATTCGGAGCGATTACACCCATTCCCCCTGTGTTCGGTCCTTTGTTGCCGTCGTATATGCGTTTATGATCCATTGATGAAATCATCGGAATAATATTTTTTCCGTCCGTAAAGCTGAGAACGGTTATTTCAGGCCCTGTCAGATATTCTTCAATAACGACGCTATCTCCGCTCTGTCCGAATTTTTTATCGCGCATTATCTCATTAATTGCGTCTAACGCTTCGTTTAAATCCGCGGCTATAATAACGCCTTTTCCAAGGGCGAGTCCGTCGGCTTTAATTACAACGGGAAAAGAAATATTGCCGGATTTCAAGTACTGACAGGCTTCACTGTAATCTGAAAATGTTTCAAAAGCGGCGGTTGGTATTCGGTATTTTTTCATCAGATTTTTTGAAAACACCTTGCTGCTTTCTATTCTCGCAGCTTCTTTTTTCGGGCCAAAACAGCGGATGCTTTTCTCCTCAAGCGCGTCAACCATGCCAACTGCCAATGGATCGTCGGGGGTTACGACTACATAATCCAATGATTCTTTTACGGCAAATTCGGTCATCGCGTGAATATCAACCGCCTTTACCGGAACACATTGCGCGTCCGCGCTTATTCCGCCGTTTCCCGGCGCAGCGTAAAGTTTAGTTATTCTTTTATTTTTTTTTAATGATTTTATTATCGCGTGCTCTCTTCCGCCGCTTCCTATAACCAGTACTTTCATGTTTTTTCTCAATCCATTATCAGATTTCTTTGCGGCAGAACATTGCGACAGCTTTAACAATCAAAACCCATTCTGCTTCGCGCATAACGCGCTTTTGTAAAGTTTCGGGTGTGTCATCGGGAAGAACATCAACCGCTTTTTGAAGAATGATTTTGCCGCCGTCTATTTCATTATTTACAAAATGAACTGTAGCTCCTGTCACTTTTACTCCTTTATCAAGCGCGGCTTTATGAACCCTTATGCCGTAAAAACCTTTTCCGCAAAAAGAAGGAATCAGGGACGGATGAACATTTATGATTCTGTTTTCAAATAATTTAAGTACATTTTCCCCGAGTACGGACAAAAAGCCCGCAAGAACTACAAGATCGATATTATATTCAGATAACGCGGCGGCAAGGGAAACGTCAAAATCACAGATGTTATTATATTTTTTTCTCTCTACAATGACTGTCTTAATTCCCGCTTTCTGTGCGCGGTCAAGAGCAGCCGCTCCCTCCATTGATGAAACAACAAGGGACAGCTCTCCTCCTTCAAGGCTGCCTTCTTTCCACGCGTCAATTAAAGCCTGAAGATTTGTCCCGCCGCCGCTTACAAGGACCGCTATTTTTATCATTCAAACCTTACTCCGCTGATTCCCTCTTTCATCTCTCCTATAACGCTGGCTTTTTCTCCGAATGATCCAAGAAGACGCAGCGCTTCATCAGCGTATTCAGGCTGTAAAATTACGCACATTCCTGTTCCCATGTTGTATGTGTTAAACATGTCGCGTTCTGGGATTTTTCCCGCCGCCTGTATCAGTCGGAATATTTCTGGGACTTCCATCGCTTTTTTTTGAATTACCGCACCTGTATTTTCGCCGAACGCGCGGGGAAGGTTTTCATGGAATCCTCCCCCTGTTATGTGACATACAGAGCGGACAGGCAGTTTTTCAAATAGTTTTAAAATTGGCTTTACATAAATTTTTGTAGGTATCATAAGCTCTTCCGCCAGCGTTTTTCCAAGATCCGCAAAGCGCTTTTCAAGAATGCTGTAATCATTATCAATATTAAAAACTTTGCGAGTAAGGGAAAACGCGTTTGAGTGTACTCCTGATGAAGCCAATGAAATAATTACATCACCTTTTTTAACATTATTTTTATCCGGGATTTTTGATTTATCGACGATCCCGACAGAGAACCCGGCTAAATCATACTCGTTTTCATCCATCATTCCCGGATGTTCGGCAGTTTCTCCTCCTACAAGAGCGCATTGGGCCTGTACGCAGCCTTCCGCGACTCCCGCGACAATTTTTTCTACTTTTTCCGGAATGTTTTTTCCAAGCGCTATATAGTCAAGAAAAAAGAGCGGTTTCGCGCCAGCGCAGATAATATCGTTTACACACATTGCGACACAGTCAATTCCGATAGTGTCGTGTTTGTCTGTAATCATCGCGATTTTTAATTTAGTGCCGACTCCGTCTGTTCCTGAAACCAAAACAGGTTCTTTGAAATCATTTTTTGGAAGAGCGAATAAACCGCCGAATCCGCCTATCCCCTCAAGTACGCCTTGAGTGTTTGTGCGGTTAACATGTTTTTTTATAAGCTCAACAGCGCGGTAACCTGATGTTACGTCAACACCGGCGTCTTTGTAGCTGTCACTGAAACTATTTTGCATAAAACCTTTTATAGTAAATTAAATTTTTCCTGTAATTGCTTGTCTTTTTCAATTACTTTTTTTTCCATATCCGCTTTCATCGCTTCAAGTTTAACTTTGAGCGTATCATCGGCGGAGGCGAGAATTTGGGCTGCCAGAATTGCCGCGTTGTCGGCACCATCTATAGCAACTGTCGCAACAGGGATTCCAGGAGGCATCTGTACTATTGCAAGAAGCGCGTCAAGGCCGTCCAATGAGGATTTAATGGGAATACCGATAACAGGAAGCACCGTATGAGCCGCAAGAACTCCGGCAAGGTGAGCGGCCATTCCTGCGGCTGCTATAATCACTCCAAAACCGTTTTTTTGCGCGTTTGCGGCAAATTCGCAGGCAATCGCCGGAGTACGATGCGCGCTCATAACATGCGCTTCAAACGGGATACCAAAATCTTTTAACCTTTTAAAAGCCTTTTCCAGAACATTCAAATCGCTGTCGCTTCCCATAATAACCGCAACTTTTTTCATAAACCTCATCCTGAATAATACAGGATGCACTATATCATTTTTTTTGATTTATGAATACTATTATAAATAAGGAGTTAATATGTCAGTAAAAAAATATAAATTTGAAACAATTCAAATTCATGCAGGCCAGGAAAAGCCGGATCCGGCTACAGATTCCAGGGCAGTGCCGATTTACCAGACCACATCCTATGTATTTCCAAGCGCTAAATCCGCGGCGGACCGTTTCGCGCTAACAGAAACCGGAAATATCTATTCAAGAATTATGAACCCGACATGGGACATTTTCGAGCAGCGTATCGCGGCTCTTGAAAATGGCGTTGCGGCTCTTGCTGTCGCTTCCGGGCAGGCCGCCTCAACATTGGCCATTCAGAACATTACGCGATCAGGCGATCATATTGTTGTGGATACTCAAGTTTACGGCGGAACATATAATCTTTTCGCGCATACTTTTAATGATATGGGAGTCGAGGCGACATTCATTGACGCAAGCGATCCTGCGAACCTGCAAAAGGCGATTAAACCAAATACCAAAGCTTTCTTTTTTGAAACGCTCGGAAATCCCAATTCAGGCCTGATCGATATTGAAGCTGTATCAGCTATCGCGCATAAAAGCGGTATACCTGTTATTGTTGATAATACTTTCGCGACGCCTTTCCTTTTAAGGCCTCTTGAACTTGGAGCCGACATTGTCGTTCATTCGGCGACAAAGTTTATCGGAGGGCACGGAACATCAATCGGAGGCGTGATCATCGACGGAGGAAAATTTGACTGGGCTCAGAATGACAAGTTCCCCGGCCTGTCAAAACCAAATCCAAGTTATCACGGAGCGGTTTTTACAGACGTTGTAAAAAACCTGGCCTATATTATAAAGGCGCGCGTAACATTGTTACGTGACACAGGAGCGTGTTTATCGCCGTTTAACGCGTTTTTATTTTTACAGGGACTTGAAACGCTTTCATTGCGCGTGGAACGTCATGTGGAAAACGCGCTAAAAGTTGTGGATTTTTTAAAGAACCATCCGCAGGTTGATAAAGTAAACCACCCTGCCATTCCCGATCACCGCGATCACAAGCTGTACAAGCGGTACTTCCCCAAAGGCGCGGGATCAATTTTTACATTCGAGATTAAGGGCGACGCAGAGAAGGCAAAACGTTTTGCCGAAAAACTGGAGCTTTTCTCCCATCTTGCCAATGTCGCCGATGTTAAATCGCTTGTTATTCACCCCGCCTCCACTACCCATTCGCAGATGAACGAAAAGGAACTTTTGGCAAGCGGAATTAAACCGACAACTGTAAGGCTGTCCATCGGAACAGAACATATTGACGATATCATTGATGATTTAAAGCACGGATTGGAATCCTGATAAACAAGGAGAGGAGATGTAATGAAATCTTCAAAAGCGCTGAGCATTGATATTAATCTGATTGATTTAGTGGAATCGTTTAATCTTTCCGAAAGAGCGATGAAATGCCTTAAAACCCTGCTTACGGATGAAGAGATTCAGGCATCGCAGGAATACGCGAATACCGTTTCAATAATGAGGCTTGGCTATAACGATCACGGACCCGTGCATATGCGCACAGTTGCGTATAACGCTCTCCTTATGATGGATTTGCTTAAAAAAGCGGGAATAAAAACAACACTTGAAACTGACGGATGCGGCGATTATGAAGACAGCATGCTCTCTGTTATGATAGGCGCGATACTTCATGATATCGGTATGGGTATGGGAAGGCAAAATCATGAAATGCACAGCACAATTCTGGCCCACCCAATTATAGATAAACTCCTTGCCGGCGTATATGAAGACAGCATATATAAAAGAGTGATGGTCCGAGCGGTCGCGCTCGAAGGAATCGCGGGTCATATGGGAACAATAAGCATATCATCGATTGAAGCCGGAATTGTCCAGATAGCGGACGGATGCGACATGACAAAGGGAAGAGCCCGCATTCCAATTGCTCTTGGGCACTCCCCTCGCCCAGGGCACATACATCAATATTCAGCTAATTCTGTTGAAAAGGTGACAATCACTTCCGGCGCGGAAAAACCCATACGCATTGATGTGAATATGTCAAGACAGGTCGGTCTTTTTCAAATTGAAGAGGTGCTGATGCATAAAATATCAGGAAGCACGGCAAAACAGCATATCGAACTGTACGCCAATGTTATGAATGAAGAAGAAAGAAGGTATCTGTAACAAGGCATGGGAAACACATTCGGTGAATTATTCAGGGTAACAACATTCGGCGAATCACACGGCCCTGCGCTGGGCTGCGTGATTGACGGATGCCCTGCCGGTCTTGAACTAACATCGGATGATATTGAAAAAGAGCTTAAAAAACGGCGGCCGGGAAAAGAATACGGCTCAAGGGATGAAGAAGATACGCCTGAAATTTTATCAGGAGTTTTTGATGGTAAAACGCTTGGAAGCCCTATCGCGATAATTGTACGAAACAGGAATCAGAAATCAGGCGATTATGATTATTTAAAAGATATCTACAGGCCCTCTCACGCGGATTTTTCATGGGATGCTAAGTACGGTTTTCGCGACCATCGCGGAGGCGGCAGAAGTTCAGGAAGAGAAACGCTTTGCCGTGTCGCCGCAGGAGCTGCAGCGAAAAAGTTCCTTGCGTTACACGACATTATTGTCCGCGCATGGACATCTTCTATTGCCGGAATTGATCTTCCTTTACCCGGTGAAAGGAATTTTAATTTTGATGATATTGATCAAAATATTTATCGTGTCCCTTCCTTAAGTTATGTGCAAATAATAAAATCCAAAATTGAGGAAATCAAAAAAGAGGGAGACAGCGCGGGAGGCGTCATTTCCTGCCTTGTAACAGGCGTTAAAGCTGGTCTTGGAGAGCCTGTTTTTGATAAACTTGATGCCCGTCTTGCTGCCGCTGTTTTATCAATAGGCGCGTGCAAAGGCATAGAGTTCGGTTCCGGTTTTGCCTGTGCTTCAATGAAAGGAAGCGAGAATAACGACCTGCCATGCGAAAGCGGGAAGTTTGCCTCCAACAATTCAGGCGGCATAACAGGCGGAATTTCAATCGGTCAGGATATTTTATTTAAGGCGGCATTCAAGCCGACACCTTCCATCGGCAGGATGCAAAAAGCCTTTGACAGGGAAGGCAAAATCAGGGAAATTGAAATTAAAGGACAGCATGATGTCTGTATCGTACCAAGAGCCGTTTCTGTAGTAGAAGCGATGGCGGCTCTTGCGCTTGCGGATTTTCTGCTATTGTCGCGAAGTTCAAAAATTTAAACCCAATTAACGCTAATTGATCCGGAACTTGTTCTAATATTAATTGTGCGAATATTATCTGAAATACTATTGCCGGTTATAGTACCTTGCGTCGAATTTCTGTCATTAGCCGGAATAAAAAGTTTATCAGAAAACGGAGTTGTAAGCTTGCCGCTTGATGTTCTTGATGTGAAATTATAATTTGAATCTTGCGGTAAATTTAATATGACAGCACCGCTTGCCGTGTTTAAAGATATATCCCCGGCATTACCGCCAATCGTGCAGCGAATGCTGCCGCTTGACGTCTCTGCGTTTACAGAACCGCTGACAAAATTTAATTCGATTCTTCCGCTGGAAGCTTCCGCTGATACATTGCCGTTTATTGTTCCGAATACTATGCTGCCACTATTTGTATTTAGAATCGCATTACCCTGTACGCTCTCACCTTGAATAGCGCCGCTTGAGGTTTTTGCGGACAGGTTACCGTCCGCTTGATCTATACTAATACGCCCGCTCAAAGATTCAACAGAAATCTCACCTTTTATATTGTTAATTATTATGCTGCCGCTTGATGATTTAATTTTTACATAATCAGAAATAATGGAATCGGCCGATATACCGCCGCTTGAGCTTTCAATAACTATATTTGAACAAATTAAATCAGACGTTTCTATTTTTCCGCTGGAAGTTTTTATACTAATTGCGTTCTTGTATGATAGCGGAAGATATACCTCTAAGCGCCGGTTAAAAAAATTAAGAATCGGACGAAACGGACTTCTTCCTTTTTCAACAATTACTTTATTCCCTATATTTGAAATATTCGCGAAAAATTCACTGTTGTTTTCATTCATATACTCTTTTATAATCAGCGAATCAGATGTTCCCATAAACAAAGAAACTCTTTCAGATGAATAATTTATATTTATATCAGTTATATTATCCAGCTTAATTTCCTGTGTATTAACCAGTTCCAAATTCCCGCTGCAGAATGCGGATAAACCAGTAAAAAACATTAAAATACCGGATAGAATAATTTTCCTCATAATAACTCCTTGTTTATTGGACTTGTTCGACAACTGCGAACCTTCGGTTCGAGGTCAGTTGTCTCACAAGTCCTGCATTTTTTCAGGCTAAAGCCTTGCAAAAATGCTTTTTTATAAAGAAGTTGTTCAATAACTGAAGTTATCGAACAACTCTATTAGCAAATTCTATAAGTATATCAAATATTTTACCGGCATACCCTTTTGGCAGTAAACAATTTTGTCCATATTTAATAAAATAACTTAACCTTTTCTGATATAAAGCGGTATAGAGTCCACTTCCTTGTCATCAATGAAAAGCACAAAATTTACAAGTCCGTGGGTTTTTATATGCAGATTTGTAATGCTGAAGACAAGATGAGAAACAGCGGACGCGTTTCCCACTCCCTTTACATCGACATTTCCGTTGATTGTTTCCATGCTCATATCGCCTTCAAGGTCGCGCGTTTCAATGCGGAAAGCGTGCGCGCCGAATTCCCAAAGATCAAAACGCAGGCGGATAACAACAGAAAGCTGGGGATGAACGCAGGGAAAGTTACGGGAAATAATCGTATCGAAAGTGCCGACAATCGTCAGTTTTCCGCCGTTTTCCTGGGCGAAATCACAGAATGTAAAAAGTTCTATTTTAATTTAATACCTCAATATTTAACTTGAATATTATCTGATAATAATACATATTAACAATAGATACAATGCAGGAGCTTAATTGAGGTTGATATGAAAAAACAGGGATTTAATCCGTTTCTTCCTTCATGGGAATATATTCCGGACGGAGAGCCGCATGTTTTCAACGGCAGAGTTTATGTGTACGGCTCTCATGACAGATTTAACGGTTACGCGTACTGTCTGAACGATTATATCGCATGGTCAGCGGACGAAGGCGATTTAAGCGACTGGCGATATGAGGGGGTAATTTACAAAAAGACAGATGATCCCAACAACAAAAACGCAGAGATGAACCTTTACGCGCCTGATGTAACACGCGGGCCTGACGGAAAGTATTATTTATACTATGTTCTTGACAAGCTCGAAACTATCGGAGCCGCTGTCTGTGATACGCCTGCCGGCAAGTATGAATACCTGGGTTATGTTCATTATCCTGACGGCACCTTGCTTGGAAAAAAAGAAGGAGATGTTCCGCAGTTTGACCCGGCGGTTTTAACAGAAGGCGATAAAACCTATTTGTATTCAGGGCAATGCTGGGGCAAAGTTAAAACCGTAGAAGACTACAGAACCCGCTCTATCGCGGTTACTCTTGGCACAGATATGCTGACAATCGAAGAAGGACCGTTTCACATAATACCGGGCGCTAAAGTAAGCGAAGGCACAGGATTCGAAGGGCATGAGTTTTTTGAAGCGTCTTCCATACGAAAAATTGGCGATACCTATTATTTTGTTTATTCGTCTTTCGCGATGAATGAGCTATGTTATGCCGTAAGCAAAAATCCTTTAAGCGGTTTTGCTTACGGCGGAGTTATTGTAAGCAACG
>JAIRQF010000187.1 GCA_031256635.1 Treponema sp.
TCTACAAAGTGATTTGGAAGAGCGCGGTTTTCGCCGATTAGTAAATTAAAATCATTTAATTGTTCCTGAGTCGGAAGTTTGCCGAAGAGAAGAAGGTAAATTGTTTCTTCAAAACAGAATCGGTTTTGTTCCGCGGCTTCAGCCGCTATTTGCTCTACATTTATTCCCCTGTAAAATAGTTTGCCTGGAACTGCGGTTTTTTTTCCGTCTGTAACATCATAACCGTGCACATCACCGACCCGCGTAAGGCCGACAAGCACGCCCGTGCCGTCATCATTACGCAAGCCGCGCTTTACGCTGAATTTGGAAAATAGTTCCGAATCAATATAATCGTTACCCGAAATTTCAGTTAAGTGTTCTTTTACATCCATCGTTTATTCTCCATAAATACTTCAGATTTAAATCATCAGATTTCAGCTCTGCCCGAGTCTCCTTCCCGAATCTGCACCCTGCGTATTTTTCCGCTTATTGTTTTTGGAAGTTCGCTTGCGAATTCTACAATACGCGGATATTTATACGGCGCGGTTGTTTTTTTTACATGGTTCTGCAATTCGGTTTTCAATTCGTCCGAGGCTGTAAAATTTTTTGCAAGCACAACAGTCGCTTTTACAATTGTTCCCCGCTCTTCATCAGGGACGCCTGTTATGGCGCATTCAAGAACCGCCGGATGTCCCATAAGCGCGCTTTCCACTTCGAACGGGCCTATACGGTAGCCGGAACTTTTTATTACATCGTCATTGCGGCCGACAAACCAATAGTAGCCGTCTTCGTCTTTCCACGCGACATCGCCTGTATAGTAGATATCATCGCGCCATACGCTTGCGGTGAGGTTTTCGTCACGGTAATAACCGCCGAACATTCCGTAAGGCTTTTGCCTGCCTGTTCTCACCGCAATCTGGCCTTCTTCGCCCATTGCGCATGATGTTCCGTCTTCGCGTAACAGATCGATGTCATAACCCGGCGCCGGTTTTCCCATGGAGCCTGGTTTTGGTTCCAGCCACGGCCATGTGCAAAGGGAGACCGTAAGTTCTGTCTGCCCGTAACATTCCCTGAGTTTTATTCCTGTGCCCGACAGAAACCGGTTAAAGATTTCCGGATTAAGGGGTTCTCCGGCTACGCTGCAGTGTTTTAATGCTGAAAAATCGTAATTTTTTAAATCTTCCTTAATGAAAAAACGATAAATCGTGGGAGGCGCGCAAAAACTTGTAAGGCGGTACCTGCTTATTATTTCCATCATCTGGCGCGGATCAAAACGATCGTAATCATAAATAAAAATACCCGCTTCACATAACCATTGCCCGTAAATGCATCCCCACGCGGCTTTTGCCCAGCCGGTATCCGCAACCGTAAGGTGCAATCCTTCCGGCACCACCTGATGCCAGTATTTCGCGGTCGCTATATGGCCCAAAGGATATGTGAAATCATGGCGCACCATTTTAGGCATTCCTGTTGTGCCGGATGTAAAGTAGAGAAGCATGATATCGTCATTTTTATTTACAGCCGGTTTTTGATAATCGCAGGAAGCCTCCTCTATCTGTAAACTTAAATCATTCCATTGCAGCAGGGGTTCAGGCATTGTAAAGCCTGATTTTGCTTCTTTAGCTGCGCCGTAATATCCGGCCGCTCCGTCTGTAACGCTCCCTGAAAATGTTTCCTGATTACTGAGCGTTTGCGTTTGGGTATAAAATTTTTCATTTGCCGATTTTGCCGGGTCGTGATCTTTTGGAGTGTGAACAGAACGGACAAAAGCCTTGTACTTCAGATACATCATTCCAAAAGAATCGCAGCTGCGCCCCATTACCGCTTCGGCTTCATTTACGCGGCACATCAGTTCGTGATCATCTACGCAGATAATTCCCCTTATATCGGCGGCATTGCATCTGTAAACAATGTCTTTTGTCGTAAGAAGATGCGTTGCCGGAATGGCGATAGCTCCAAGTTTGTGCAAAGCAAGCAATACCGGCCAGTATTCCCACCGGCGCTTTAGTATTACCATGACAGGATCGCCTTTCTTTATTCCCGCCTTTTCCAAAACATTGGCGGCCTTGTCCGTTAGTTTTTTTATTTCTGCGAAAGTAAAAGACGCTTGCGCGCCTTTTTCATCACACCATTGCAGCGCGCGTTCATCCGGTTTTTCCCGCGCGAGAACATCAACTACATCATACGCGAAATTGAAATTTTCCGGAATTTTAACTGCATAATTTTTATAGAAATCCTCGTAGGATTCAAATTCTTTTCCTGGCAAATATTTGTCAAGCAAGGACATATATAACTCCTTCATTACAGGGCGTCAGATAATAATCCGGTTCCCTGCTGGTTTAAATCGGAATATAAATCAGAAGACAAACGCTAAAAAGCGGGCTGCGTTTCCTCCCAAAGCCTTCATTCCGTGCGGCTCTGAAGAATTGTAATAAACGCAGTCACCTGGATTAAGTTCAATCTCATGGCCGCTGATCGATATCAGCAGCCGCCCCTCCAATAAATAATTAAATTCCTGTCCGGGATGTGTGTTCAAATTTATGGGTTTATTTTCTGTTTCTGCGGAAGCTTCCACCAAAAACGGTTCCGCGTTTTTGCCGTGGAAATTATAGGCAAGATTCCAGTATCCGTACATTGGGCGGCGGCTGACTTCCGGAGCCTGCCCTGATCGCGTAACGCAGAATGTTTTTAATTTTGATGAAGCCCCTGTTAATAATTCTGACAAGTCAACTTTAAAACGGGCGGCTATTTCTACAAGAGCTCCTACCGAAAAATCTTTTTCACCTGATTCCCATGCCGTATATTCCGCAGGATCGAAACCCAGCTCTTTTGCAAGCTGTGCGGCGGTAATTTCCTCAATTTCCCTTAATACCTTAATGCGGGACGCGATTTCTTTTACACTCTGTTCCAGTTCTTCTTTTACCATAAACTTCTCCCGGCTTTATTCTGCCAGCCTTGTTTCTACAGTTCCGTTTGAACGGGCGATGTAAACTACCGGCGGATTTTTTGTGAAAAAACCATTCTCCACAACGCCGGGAATTTGATTTAATTCTGTTTCCATTAATGACGGGGTTACTGAAGATCCATGGAACTCCGTTCCAAGATGGATGTCCAGAATTATATTACCATGCTCGGTTATAACAGGTCCGGCTTTTCTTGTCGCCTCCCTAAGTATAACATTTGCGCCGTATTTTTCAAGTACTCTTGTTACCTGTACTCTTGCGGCAGGGACTACTTCCACAGGAACAGGAAAACCGCTTCCAAGCCTCTGTGTTAGTTTGGATTCGTCTATTACAATGGCATACTTCAAGGAGGCATACGCCGCTATTTTTTCAATAAGCAAAGCGCCTCCTCCTCCCTTGATTAAATTATTTTTATTATCCACTTCGTCAGCTCCGTCAATTGTTAAATCAAGGCCGGATGAGAGTTCGCGGGAGTTCAGGTTGAAAAACGGGATATTCTGTTTTTCACATTCAATTTCGGTCTGAAAACTTGTGGCAAAAGCGCAGATGTCGCGTAACACTCCCTGCGCCAGCAGCTCTCCTATTCTGCGAACCGCGTAAACGGCGGTAGAGCCTGTTCCAAGCCCGAGCTTCATCCCGCTTTTTACCATACTGTCCGTAACAGCATTGCCGGCGCGCTGTTTTAACTCATTCATTAACCCGATTGTATCCTGTTCCATGATTTTGCTCCCATAGTATTTATTCTTGTTAAAAGCTGCTGATGAATTTCCGTTCCAAAAAAATTATAGTATTGCAGACAAGCCTGCCGTATAACCATATCGTAACCGTTAATTGTTTTACATCCCGCGTCCGCGGCTCTTTTAAGAAAAGGCGTTACAGGCGGTGAATAGATCAAATCCATCACTTTTTCCTTTCCGGTAAAGTTATATAACTCCAGAGGATCGAGCGGTGAATCATTGTCCGTGTAACCTTCCATCCCGACAGATGTTGTCTGAACAATTATATCGCAGTATTTTGCCATAAGTTCTATTCCCTGATTATCCAGTCCTCCCCAGCGGAAATTGTACTGAGACGCCAGAGCTCTTGCTTTATGGACAGTGCGGTTTAATATCAGAGCTTTGCCGCCCAAACGGTGTATTTCTGAAGCGACAGATCTCGCCACACCTCCAGCTCCTATTATGGTTAATTTTTTATGTTTAAAATTTTTTTCATTCAAGAATTCCAAAAGCGATGATGAAAACCCCGTGCAATCTGTGTTTTCTCCGTGCCATTCATCTCTGTCGCGGAATACGGTATTGCATGCGCCAATGGATTGTACCGCGTCCGAGCTGTCCGCAAGTTCCGAAAGCACCGCTTCTTTATAAGGCACTGTAACCGAAAGCCCCTGAACATCCATCTCTTTCGCAAGGGTTAAAAAACTGCTGACGGAATCAACAGGGAATGGCGCGTACACAGCGTCTGTATTTTCCATGTTAAAAACATTATTAAAAAACCACGGACTGACGCTTGCTTTCAACGGATAGCCGACAACGCCGTATATTTTGGTATTTTTTGTTATTTTTTTAAATTGATATAATTCAGCAAGTTCACGTACATCCATCTGCCCCGGAGCGCCCGGCGTTTCTTCTTCAGATAATGCGCTTGAGTATGTTAAGAATGAGCCGAACCTTTCTGCAAGTATCCTTGAGTAAATTCCGTAATGGCCCATACATATGAATATTTTATCCTGTCCTGTAACAGCGCCGGATGCGTTGAACACCCGAAGCACATCGTTTGTTGAGTTTACCTTAAGTGCGATTTTCAGGATTTCATCACCCGCCCGCTTCATGGATTTCAGTTTTTCGGGAATATTTTCGATAATACCGTTTACATTATGGTAGGAGCGAATAATTCTTGTTCCGAAAGTGCGGGCGGCTTCTTCAAGGCTTGGCACATCAAAATCTTCTTCTATATCTACATAAGCGAAATTGTGCCTTGAATCCGCGTCCGCGTATGCAAGACCGTTTGCGAAAAGCCTTACCCTTGCTCCTTCACCCTGTGTATAATACCCGCCGTCAATATCGCGCCTTATTGTAAGAATGACAGGTATATTTACCAGTTCAGGAAATCTGCGTATATATAAACGGTCATCAGCGTCAAGGCAGTCAACGCGTAATTCCGCAATGTCCGCGTATTTTCCGTACTTGTTTAATATTTCCAGATTTCTCTGAATGGTTTTTGCGGTAAGGCATAAGCAAATCTTTGCCATTGTTAACCTCTGTAATTTAATTGTGATAACACTTTAAATTTCATCTTGTATTTTAGTTTAATAATCAGGACGGTATATATATATTGCGCTTACCTGTTCTGAATTGTTGAAATTTACCCGCAGTATCAAAGGCCAGTCCCTGCCGCTGATCGGCATTTGTACATGATCTCCCATATCCGCCGCCCTGTTCCCCAATGTCAGCATAACAACCGCTTTTCTGTCTCCGTTTGAGATGCCATGCGTGGAGTTAAGTCTTACCTGCCAGACACGATCCCTGTAGATGTAAAAATCCGCTCCGTTATACTGAAAGACAACATCATCCTGCCAAACCGCAATGCCTCTCTCAACGGCGATTGTAACAGGCGGTCCAAACCGTTGAATTAATTCCGGTATCATCATTCCGACAAAAGAAAGATGTTCTTCATTACTTAGCCCTGCGTAAACCGGGCGGGTTTGCTGCGCGTTTATCGAAAAAGTGAAAAAGAATAACATTGATATGAGAAATAAACGATTCATAATTTTAATAACGCCGCCTGACCAGTAATGTTATACATAGAATTAATAGAACAATATGAGCTATAAGACTTATGAAAGTGCTTACCATATTATCTCCTTAAACCATTTAATTATTATATCAATATCTCCAATTATACCAAAAATACCGGCAAATAATCCACCTATTATTAATACCTTCATAAATGTATGATCCGGTTTATCTATTATATCTGTCATTTTTTTAAGAGTTTCATTTATATTATCCAGTTTATCCATAATTTTTGCCATTCATATTTCTCCTCAGAAATTTTTTAATCGTCATTCCTCATTTCTGTAAACACCCATGTTTTTCCATCTACCCGCAATATGCCGTCGTCTGAAATCCAGACATTTATTCCGGGGCGAATCGGAAAAATTGATGGTTCTCCTTCCTTGAAAGATAGAGGTTTTGTAAAAGGAGATGTTCCGTACCAGAGACTAGAAGTGATAGGAATATTTATTTTTACAACGACCTCAGGAACAAGGCGGCGTGTATCAAAATTGCCGGAAACTGTTTTTTCCGCAACAGAGCGCCAGTTAATAAGCCAGGGATCTTCGCGAACTTCTTCTTTCAGCTTATCGGTATTAAAAAGCTCGCGGAATCTGGGCCAGTCAAAATTTGCTGGTACTCTGGAATTTTTATCCTCATTGGCATTGAGGAGCTCCCAGTAAAAAATTGTGTCCGGCCCGGCTTCCCAGCTTAGATACAAATGACTGTCCTTTGCATCAAATGGGAATATGGCTCCGGCAGGTTTGAAAAACCCCGGAATCAGATTTTGGCCGGGCCAATAAGGCCATGCCGTTACCGGATTTGCCCATGTTGCAGGTATTTCAATTTCAAGACTGCCGTGCGGCGGGATGTTTGCAATCTGCTTCTTATTATCAGAACTAATCCATTCTATTCGCCAGCAAGGATCACCAAGTAAAGATACCCATGAATCAGGCGCTTTTGGCAATTCCAATATATACCCGGAAGGATTTATATCCTGGCAGCTGATAAACAGACAGTTGAATTGAAGAAATATTATTATGATTGTTATTAATTTTTGATGTTTTTCTTTCATATTTGTTTTAAAAACCTATCCTTTTTATTTCTTTTGGCTGCTTTATCAAGTTGTTTAATACGATCATAATTTCATTTACACGTTTGTCATTTTTGTCAATATAAAGCATTAATAGCTTTCGCAATTCGATGATTTGCTCATTTGTATTACTTTGTGATAATACGTATTTGCGCATATTTATGAATGTAACCATTATTTCAATGTTTACACTAATGGCTTTTTTACTGTTTAATACGCTTGATAACATAAGAACGCCATGCTCAGTAAATACGTAAGGAATATAGCGCCGTCCGCCTTTTCCATCGTTTGAGGTGCCAATTTGGCACCTCAATGAATTAAACTCTTCTTCTGTCAATTGAAACATAAAAAAATCAGGAAAACGTTCAATATTTCTTTTTACGGCCCTGTTTAATGCTTTTGTTTCTATCTCGTATAGTTCTGCTAAATCGTTGTCAAACATTACCTTTTGCCCCCGAATTTCATAAATTAGATTTTTGATAGTTGATAATTTATTTTCATCCATAAATTGTTCCTCCAAGTTTAAATTGATACCTATATATGGGGTGAAAATGTTATAACGCATGACCGAAAATGAAAATATTTTTTAATTTACCTGTAGTTTTATTTATTATTGACTGATTAACAGGCTGCTGGCCGTTTCGTGGCGGCTGAAACCTGTTTCAATTTGCATTTTTGTTGAAAATATATCATACTTTAAGGAAATGGATATCTCTGAATACATCAGTACTATTGATCAAGCGCTAATAGCCCGTAAAGACTGGCTTGAAAGATCAGAATTGGGAAAACTCAAGGAAAATCTCAGAACATTCCAGGTATCATACGCGTCGCTATATAATATTTATTTAAAGAAAAAACTCATTGATGAAGATCCTTATAAACAGGAATCTAAAATAAGTGAGCTTGAAATTCCTGAAACCGGAAGCTTTAATGAGGCAAAACGGATTGAACAGCTTACAATCCGGCTTTCCAATTATGACAGTCAGTTGGACTTTCTGGTAAATTTTTATCAGTTGGGCGTGGATTTTCTTAATCTTGACCGCATAAAACGGATTGTAGGGCTTGTCCGTTATATAGACTGGACAAGTTTTTCTCCGGATTCACAGTCCGTTATGACCAGAGCGGTAGCTGATTTGACAAACCAGTCAAAGGCCGGTGTTGATACGCTTACCCTCAGTATTATCGGAGAAAGCCTTTCTAGATTATCAAAAACAACCGCCGCTTCCATGGCATCATTGAAAGAGCTCAATCTTTACTACAGGGAAAGTTATAAACTGACTGTACGCCAAAGCGTTACCCAATCCATGTCCGCCGGTGAAGCTACATTGGAAAACATCAGAAAAAAAATGTCTTCCGCGATGCAGGGTAAGCCGTTTTATAAAGAGCTTATAGACGAGATTATAAAAGAGGATTATGCCGGTGAAGGCAGTGATTTAAGGGAATCAATATTAAATACCCTGAAAGTAAAAGAAGAAAAATCCAAAGCTGTTAAACAAGCCGTTGATTATAAAAAAATCCTTCTTGACGGCATTGTTGTTATTGGCAGCGCGTCAAACACGCTTAATGAAATTCTCACAAAAATTATTGATAATCAGGCTGTTTTAGACAGCCGGAAAAAAGGTTTTTTTGAGGCTATAAAGGAATTGATCAGGCAAATTACCAATGCTGAACCGGAAGAGATTGTTTATAATATTGAAAAAATGGATGAAACCAAGGGAGTTCCCGTTAAGGAAAAGTTATATTTCCGTCAATTTATAAGTGATCTGGAAAAAAAGATTAAAATTTTGACCAGTTTTTGCCGCGGACCTGCCTATAATAAACTTTCAGCAATGTCTGAAGAACAAGTAATCAGTTATCTTGAAAGAAATATCAAGGAAATTCAAGCTTTTCATAAAACTCTTTCCGCGATTGATGATTTTTTCAAAGCAAACGTTACTACAGAAGACCGGGATAAAATTAAAGGCATAAAACCGGATTTATCGGCATTAAAAAATTCATATGTAAAAGCAAATCAATTACGGTATGATTATAGCGCTCAGAAAGAAGAAGAAGAGCAGATGAAATCCCTTGGAATCGCTCCTGCCAATGCTCCAAGTCAGGCTCCGGCTCCAACCCCAACCCCTCAATGATATGGGTATCTTCGTTTCAGAAGCCGGTATTTTTATTTTTTTCCTTATTGGTAGCCGGCGTTTTAGAATAAGCGGGAAAGCAAATTGTCAAATTTTATAAAACCGTTTTTAGCGTTGGTTATCTCTGTCCTCGTTTACGCTTTTTATATTTTTCTGGCGGACAGGGGGGTGCTGGACTTTGTTCAAACCCGTTTTTATATTCCGTCTCTTGTCAATTCCTACATAAAAGAAAATACAATTGACGCGAATATTGTTCATGATCATATCGCGTCTCTTAATAATAAATTTACGGCAGTTCTGACAGAACCGGCTGTACGCAGCAGCTTTCTGTATAATCAAAGCGCCGAAGATATTTACGAACGTTCCCGGATTTTCGGAGTACTGACAGAATCAACCGGAGGTCTTCAGTCTGTCCAGTTTGTAGACAGTAACGGGATTAGAATTCATTATTCCACTTCTCCTCGTGATATTATCAGCCGGAATATTGAATCAGCTTCTTACCGGAATTATTACGAAGATATAAACGCTCCCGCGTTTGCTGCTGTCAGCGTTTCGGCGGGAGGCGGCGCTAAATTTACAATGGATGATAAGAATGACAGAATTATCTTTTCTTTCCCTTTCACTGATTCTATGGATGTTTACCGCGGAACAGCGCTTTTTTACGTTTCAATCCGGGCGCTGGGTGAAACGCTTGTCGCGCACGGGCGTCTGAAAGTAAGCGATGTTATTTCTGTTATTGCTCAACCGTCGGGGTTATTATTGGGAAGCCCGGAGACTTCCAAAGAAGATATATACAACAGAGTTTCCGGAATATGGAGAGAAGATTTTCATGAGCGGGTTATTCTTGACAGTTCCGTTTCTTCATTTTCATTGATCTCCGCAAGAACGGATGAGGGTTTATTTTTCGGACGGCTTGTAAATGATACCCAATTTTCTGTCTCACCTGCGATGGAATGGCTCTTCAGACTTTCAATGATTCTGACTCTCTACCTTACGGTTTTCTTTTTATTGAATTTTAAACCGCATCCTTTAACCTTGGTGCAGAACCGCATAAAGCGTCTCAGGGAAAATCTTTTTGAACAATTGTATATAGACAGAACCGCACAGGAGAGAGTCAAATGGATAATTGAGCTTGAACAGCGCCGCGATGAGATTCGATCGGAACTGAAACGGGATTTAAAATTGCGCCCGGATCAGGAAACGGCCATAAACGGAATTATTGATAAATCATGGAACGAATTGTTGGCTGTCATTAAATCGGGAACAAGCCATGAATTGAGTATAAAGCACGAGAAACCTGAAAAACCGCAGGCCAAGGAAGCGGTCAATATAGAAGAAACTGAAGAAATAGCTGAAGTTGAAGAAATTGGTGAAGCGGAGGCAATTGATGAAGCTGATGAAATGGAAGAGGTAGAAGAGATTGAAGAAACAGGTACGGCAGAAGAAATAGATGAACTGGATGAAATCGGGGAAATTGAAGAAGCGGAGGAACCTTGCGAAGCTGAAGAAATTGATGAACTTGACGAAGTTAATGAATCTGAAGAAGTGATAGACGATGCCGGTGACTTTGAAGAGATTGAAGAAGCGGAAGAAATGGATGAGCCGGTGGAATATGAAGTTGAGGAAATAGATGTCAATAAAGCGGAAGAAACAAATGAGAATGATAACTTTATGAAAAGTAATATTTATTCATTTAATGATGAAGAAATGATTGAAAAAATAGAATGTTTTGAAAGGAAAACAAGGATAGAAGAAATTACAGATACTGAAGATGCGGAAATAACCATTAATGATCATGCGAGTAAAATCGAATTCAGCCATCCTGTTAAAGTAAATGAAGACGCGGAAGATACTAAATTACCTGATAATCTTGAAATTGTATCTCCGTTCTCTGACATGTTTTTATCGCTTGATAAGGATAAAGACAATACCGCGGATAAGTCCTGATTTAAAAAATTATCTCATCAAAGGACGCGGGTTAATTGTCACTCCGTTTTTATAAACCGTAAAGTGTAAATGAGGGCCGGTGCTCAATCCTGTGTTGCCGACATCGCCGATGCGTTCTCCCTGAGTAACATATGCACCGGTTCTCGTTCTGATAACGCTTAAGTGTCCGTATAAAGTACGATAACCTGAATGGTGGTTGATTACGATGTAATGTCCATAAACATTATCGTAACCGACAACACTTATGCGGCCTGCCATCGCCGCCCTGATTGGCGTGCCTATGTTGCCCCTGATATCAATGCCGTTATGAAACTGGGTTATGTTTCTGTTGAACGGATCCCTTCTGTATCCGTAGAGTGAAGTTATCGCTCCGTTAACAGGCCAGATAAATAAATCGCCGTTTATCTCCTGCAGCGTGCTCCAGTCAAGGCGCGCTGCGGGTATAAAGAGGTCTGTTCCGGCGGTTATTTTATCTGAAAACAGCTCATTAATTATTTTTATCGCTTCCTTGTCCGCGCCGTATTGTTCCGCCAGGGAATCCAATGTATCGTCTTTGCTTACGGTGTGAAAAATCCCGTCCTGATTCGGAATTCTTATCGTTCTTCCTGCCTGAAGAAGGCGTGAATTTGTTACCTTGTTTACAGAAACAATTGTATCCTGATTTAAACCGAATGTAATCGCAAGGGTGCTGATATTATCACCGCTTTGAACCATATATGAATCGTAGAGTAAAAAACGCGGTTTTGTTAATGAATCAGGTTCCAATAAAACAGATTCAAACGCCGCAGGTGTCAGCATTATTTCCGATTCTTCTTCGGAAATATACTCCTGCGAAAAATATCCTCCGCCAATGCCGTATTCCGCGGCAGGCAGCTCCCTGATTTTAATATATTGGCCCGGGTTTATCAAAAAAACCAGATAAAGCGCTATTATCAGCCTGAAAAAATACTTCCCGGGCTGTTTTCCTGAGTTAAAAAATATAGGTCTTCCGTTGTTTGTAAAAGTTTTTTCCTGCAATGACAACATGACATCACTCTATACAAAAATTTATTTTCATGCAATATTATCGGCGTTTTTTTTAAACTTTTTCCAAAAAAAACATATTTTTAACCAATTCCGGTTTTAATAATATTGCTTTATTTTACGTGTTAAATATCGGTTGATGTTCCTAGTAATTTTAACAAATCCCGGATCTCTGCCGCTTGTTCGTATTCTTCTTCGGCAATTGCCTGTTCAAGCTGCTCCTTAAGCGATCTGTACTGATCATCTGTAGAATCTTCAAGATCGCTTACAAAGTATGTTAACGGAACCCCTGTTTCTTCGATTATTTGGGAAGCCATATATATTGGGCATTTTTTCCGTTCTGCGATGGCAAACGCGTCGGAAGGACGGCTGTCAAGAACAAGTGGGTTTTCTTTTGTATATTCCCCGCCTGTCATGATAAGCCGCGCGTGGAAAACATCATCTTTCAGCTCGTGAACTTCAACTTTTTTAATGGAAAGGTTTACATGATTAAGCATATTGATGAATAGATCGTGAGTGTGCGGCCTTGAAAGGCTCATCCCCTCCTTGCCGACCAAAATGGACTGCATTTCAAGAGTCCCGATAAAAACCGGTACGACTATATCCATTTCTTTTGGCTTGATTAATACGGCGTTTCCGTGGCTTGTTTTGAGAATTGACCATATTTCACTGATTATCATCGGTTTCAATTTATTACCTAGCTAATTAGTTTTATAAAACCGTCCAGTAAGGTTTCATTTATGGGAATATTATCATGTTTACATGAAGTAAAAACAGCCTGCGCTTCTTTCAATAACGACTGTCCTTTTTCTTGCGCTTCTTTAATAGCGCCGGAATTATTTAAAGTCTCGATTAATTCTTCCACTTCCGGAGCGCCTCCGCCTTCGCGTTTGGCTACATGGAAACAATAGAAAACCCTGTCTCTTTTTTCCGGATATTTTTGCATATATAAAAGGACGGGAAGGCTTTTTTTCCCTTCAACTATATCATCTCCGCGTTTTTTTCCGGGATTTCCGGTTGTCAGGTTTTTTACATCGTCCAGTATTTGAAAGCCAACGCCCATCATATCGGCGGCATCGCCCAATAAATGCACGGTTTCAGGCGAAGCGCCTGCCGCATATGCGCCCAATTCAGCCGCAAGATGCGCAAGGCTCCCGGTTTTTAATTTGCACATTAAAAAATAGTCATCTGTTTCCGGAATTAATGAAACATTTCTATGCCAGTTTATATCAATTGCCTGTCCCAGATGAAGCTTTCTTAAACTTTCACTCCAGAGTTTAAATATTTGCCCGTTGTTATTTAAAGCGCCGATGCTGTGTCCGTATGTTTCTATGCAGCATGACGCCAAAAAATATAAAAAGGAGCCTGAGTTTATCGCCGTATCAACGCCGTATGTTTTATGAACCGCGGGTTTTCCCCTTCTTTCATCCGATTCGTCTTCAATGTCATCATGAATCAGGCTTGCGTTATGTGTAAACTCAATAATGGGCGCAAGCGGAACAGCTGCATCTTTACCGCCAAGTGTTTCGCAGACAATTGTCATTAAAAGCGGCCGCCAGCGTTTTCCGCCGCGGTAAAGAAGTTCCCGTAACGGCTCAAGCATAAACCGGATTAATTCCCGGTTTGTTTTTTTCCCTGTATCTGTGAATACCTGTTCAGCCCATTTGACAGACAGAGAGCTTTCAGTCAGCTCCCTCGGCAGCCAGCGTTCCAGCTCCTTTTCAATTTTATCCAGCCGTTGTGTATACTCTTGATCCATATGATATTATAATCCAATAAATGGCGGATTACAAGAAACCTGACTACTGGCAGTTAAAAGCGCGTAATGAAGGATACCCTGCCCGTTCTGTTTACAAGTTAATGGAAATTGATGAAAAATTTTCAATATTAAAAAAACAGCGCAATAGCGCGTCTTCTTCCTTACGCGTGCTTGATATCGGCGCCGCTCCCGGAAGCTGGAGTCTTTTTGCGCTTCGCAAATTTTCAGAAGGGAACAATTCCTGGCTTAAAAACGGCTTCCTTGCCGCCTCTGATCTTTTGCCTCTTTCCCGCGAGTTTGATAAGGGTTTATTTGACGGAGATAATTTTTTCTTTATACAGGGCGATGTTACCGCTGATGATGTCCGCAAGGCTCTTTTATCAAAAGGTCCTTATTCGGTGATTATCAGCGATGCCGCTCCGAATACAACAGGAAACCATATGGTAGATTCCGCCCGTTCTCTTGAACTCGCCGAAATTGTTATCATGTACGCCGAAAGCGCTCTTGTTCCGGGCGGCAATCTTGCGTTAAAAGTTTTTCAGGGAAGCGGAGTTGACGCGGTTTTAAAAAAAATGAAAATGTTATTTGAAACTGTCAAAAGTTTTAAACCGCAGGCTTGCAGGGGGGAATCGGTAGAGACATATTATGTGGGTTTAGGGAAGAAGTGACAGCCTGTCTAATATCTGCTTTTTTTATTTACCGCGGTATGCTATAATAATATCGTTGTTTGAAAGTAAAACAAAAGGCGGAAGAAAATGATTATATTAACATTAAATTGCGGATCATCATCTGCGAAATATCAGGTTTATGACTGGGAAACCAAAGATGTCCTGGCTGTAGGCATTGTAGAAAAAGTAACGATAGGCGGTTCTTTCATTACCCATAAAGCAAAGGGTAAGGAAGAAGTTGTTCTTAATCACGATTGTCCAACCCATACAGACGCGATTGACCTTATCATAAAAACCCTCACCGGCAAAGATACAGGTGTTATAAGCGACATGTCTGTAATAAAGACAGTTGGTCACCGCGTTGTACACGGCGGCGACAAATTTACAAAATCCGTAATTGTTGACAATGCCGCAATGGAAGCATTTACGGCAATGCAGGATTTAAGTCCTCTTCACAATCCTGCAAACATTATGGGAATTGTGGCTGCCAAAAAAGTGCTTCCTGATGTGCCGCACTGCGCGATTATGGACACCGCCTGGCATCAGACGATGCCGCCTGAAAATTATTTGTATGCCGTTCCTGCGGAATGGTATGAAAAGTATCAGGTGCGCCGTTATGGTTTTCACGGAACGAGTTTTCTTTACACCGCAAAACGCGCCGCGGTTCTTCTGGGGCAGGATCCTTTTAAAACCAATGTGATCATCTGTCACATCGGAAACGGCGCTTCAATTAACGCGGTAAAAGACGGGCTTTCTTTTGATACGTCGATGGGCATCACTCCTTTAGAGGGACTTGTTATGGGAACACGCGCCGGGGATGTTGATCCGTCTCTTCCTTTCTATATCATGCGCAAGACCGGAATGAGCGCAGCAGAAGTCGAAAACGTATTGAATAAAAAGTCAGGTCTTCTTGGACTTACGGGCAAACATACAGACAGACGCGATATTCAGGCAGCCGCGGTAGCCGGCGACAAAACCGCTCTTCGCGCTCAGTATATAGAAGCGCACCACGTTAAAAAATTTATAGGCGGGTATCAGGCTATTCTTGGCAGGGTGGACGCGCTTGTTCTTACCGCTGGAGTCGGAGAGTTCGCGTGGTTTATGAGGGAAAAATATCTTAACGGTCTTGACGGCATCGGAATGGTTTTTGATCCGCGGAAGAATAAAATTTCCTGTACAAGAAATACGGAAACCTGTATCAGTAAGAACGAATCAAAAATACCGATATTCGTTATTCCAACTGACGAAGAACTTGTTATGACTGAAGATGCCTTTGCTCTTATGAAAGGCACTTACGATACTCATACGCATTTTTCATATTCATTCCAGAGCAAGGATTATGTGAACAAGGGGAGAGCGGAGGGATTGATTCACGACCTGAAAAAAAATCCCGATCTGGAAGGGATTATTGCCAAACCGAGATAGGGAGCAGGGTGACAAGTAAGGAATTAATTTCCCCGCAGTTACTCCGCTATTCAAATATTTTCTCAGTATGTTTAAAAGGAAAAAGGAATAAATTTGGAACATTTTGAACTACTCTGTATCGGTAATCCGATTGTCGATGTATTTATAGATATTGATAATAGTTTCGCGCTGAAGTACGGCATAATTGATCCGGTTCAACATATCGAAAGGGACAAAGCGGAATCAATTTTACATGAGCCTTCAGTTAATTTTTCTCATGCGATTAAAAGCTCCGGCGGAGGAGCCGCGAATGTCGCAAAAATTGCCGCAATGCTTGGAATGAATACCGCTTTTTCAGGCAGTATCGGACAGGATGATCTTGCGTATATTTTTGAAAAGGAAATGACAGGCGCGGGCGTATCTCTTTTCCTGGAGAAGTCAAATGAAAAGACCGGTTTGTGTTTTGCGTGTAACATTGGCGGCGAAACGCGTTTTGCGGCAAGTCCCGGCGCGGCCCTTGACTTAAGCGAAGCGAATGTAAGCATTGAGATGATAAAAAGCGCCGAAGTTATAGCGCTGGACGGATATATTCTGGATCGTCGCCCGCTTGTACAACATATTTTACTGAAAGCAAGCAAGCAGGGAATTCCTGTCGCTCTTGATGTCGCTTCCGTTTTCCAGGTTAAAAAAAAGGCGGAAGAAATACTTACATACAGCCGTAATTTCCCGCTGTTTATATTTATGAACGCTGATGAAGCAATCGCCTTTTACAATGCCATAAGAAAGAATAACGATGATATTTCTTTTCCGTCAGAAAAAGAAAAAGAATCATTCATCCTGCGTGATGTAAATCCGATGCTGAAAATTATCACCGACGGCGAGTTATTTCCCATTATTATCGTAAAGCTCGGAGGACGCGGCGCGGTAATTTTCGCCGGAGGCAATGTGTATCATGAAGAAACTTTTACTGTAATTCCCAGGAATACCGTAGGCGCGGGAGACGCTTTTTGCGCGGCGTTTATTTCATCATGGATACGGGGAAAATCCCTTTCAGAATGCGCAGTGCTTGGCAACAAAGCCGCGCGTGAAATTTTAAAGGTGCCTGGTACGCTTATAAAAACCGGAAAATTGAAAAACATTGCGAAGATACTGAAGAAAGCCGATGTTAAGGCAGGTTGAGCCTGCTGCTGGTTTCGGGATAGTATAAAAAGTTTTAAAGTAAAACCGTTTCGGCTGTTTTTTCGGCAGCCGCCTTATCAAGCAGGTTTTCGATTATCACGATCGACCACTCGCCCGCTGTTCCCGCTCCCCGGCTTGTTATGATATTGCCGTCGGTAACCACGCGATCATCTGACCAGAAGCCGTCTTTAACTTTTTCCTCAAGTCCGGGATAACATGTAAATTTTTTACCGGCGATTAATCCCAAAGGCGCGAGCACCAGCGCCGGAGACGCGCAGATGGCGCAGATTAATTTTCCGGCGGCTGCCATTTCGGCTAACAGCATGCCTGTTTTCCCGGAAGACGCCAGATTTGCGGCTCCCGGCATTCCGCCGGGAAGAATAACGGCGTCCCAGATGTGTTTGTCAAGATCAGCTAACGCGGCGGCGGCGGTAATTTTTATTCTGCCCCACTTGCTTGTTACTGTCAGGTTTTCTGTTATTGACGCGGCGGTTACTTCAATTCCCGCGCGGCTCAGATAGTCGATGGGCGTTACAGCTTCAACATCCTCAAAACCGTCCGCAAGCAAAATAATCGCTTTTTTTTTCATAAGTGTTTCCTCTATTAACCAGACCGCTGTTTTAACTGCGCCGCTGCTTTAGCTGCGAATCCAGCTTGCAATATCTTCAAGAACCTGTTTATCAACATTATCGGGAATGTAATATTCGTCAAGATAACCTGTTGTTGATCTTATAAACATGTGATTAAGCCCTTCGTATAATATAAAAGTTACATTGTCGCGCGCTGAAAGCAATTCCTTATACTGCGCGTAATCTTTATCCGGACTCACCTGAAAATCATCCGCGCCCTGTAAAACAAGATACGGTATTTTTACATCTTTTATATACTCCGCTGCCGGATGGTTATATAGATCTTTTAAATAATAAGCGTATAAACCTGTGTCGATTTTTACATTTTTTGCTTCTTTATCAGGCAGGCTTACTATTAAATTGATCATTTCGTCCCATCCTGCCAGACTTGCAAGCGCGGTTTTTTTTTCCTCGCCTGTCATCATTTTTTCGATATAATCAACATTTTGATCATAACTTAAATCCATGAAGAAACGCGGAGAACCCGCCATTAAGATGAGTCCTGAAAAACCCCCGTCTGAAGCCTGGATCCTCGGCGCCAGCATTCCGCCAAGGCTGTGCCCGATCAAAAAAACCCTGTTTTTGTTAATACGGGGATCGGATCTTAGCAGTTCAGAAGCCAGAATCGCGTCTTCAATTACTTCTTCATAAACGGTTAAAGAGCCGCCAAGTTCCTCAACCATTTTTTGTCCGTGAGCGTATGTTCTTTTGTCATAACGCAGCGTCGCTATTCCGTTAGATGAAAGATAATCGGCTATATCAAAATAAACCTTGTACGCGAATACGGTTCCGTCCATGTCAACAGGACCGGAGCCGTGCACAATAACCGCGGCGGGAAATCCATTTTCCGGAATATCGCCGTTGGGTATTGTAAGAATTCCCGCAAGAGCGTACTCTGTTCCCTGTCCTATAAACAGCGGCTCTTCAATGTACGCTTCTTCACCGGGCCTGTAAATATTCTGCCCTGAGGCCGAAGATTTATCGTTATCTGAAGATTTACATCCCGTGATGGCGGCAATTAAAACAAAATATAATAAGAGGATTTTTTTTCTCATTTAAAACTCACCGTATTTTTTTCTAGCGGTTGCGGCGCTCTTCTTCCGATTTACATTCTATGCACATGAGCGCATAGGGAATTGCGATAAGCCTGTCCTGAGGGATGCTCTTATTGCATTTTATACAGTTACCGTACCTGTCCTGTTTAATTCGCGTAATGGCGGCTTCTATCATTTTTAGCCGTTTCAGTTCCTGAGCGCCGATGGCTTCTATCATTTTTCTGTCAATGTCATCAGATGCGATATCGGCAAGATCCTTTGGCTCTTCTCCGTCCATTATCTCCTTGAAATCTTCGCTGCTGGTAATTAAATTATTTACTATCTCGTTTTTAAGCGCCAAAAGAGCGGCTTCCATTTTTCCTGTGAAATCCTCATCAACCGGCTGGTCTTTTTTCTTTTTTTTACCCGCTGCAGCCATTGTATCCCCTCCGAAAATCTTGGTTACAATCTATCGTGTCTTAAATCGGCACCGCCTTATAAGTTAACTATTATTGATATAAATATTTATTTTTGTCAAGTTTTTTTGATTATTTTTAAGGTAGTCTGTCTATAATGTGTCCACATTATAGACAGACTCTATTTATCCATTTTTAATAAAGGGATGACAGGTTTTGTAAGTTCCAGCGATGCCGGGAAATCGTCCGGTTTTAAAAGGACTGTTTCACCGTCCATCTGCGCCAGTATGGGATGCAGCCCTGTAAATTCCACGCGGCTTGCGCTTAAAATAATCGCTCTTGGATTATTAGCGTGTGCGCCTTTAGTTATTTGACTTTTAACCGCTAATTTTTGAAACAGCGGCATTTGTTTAACAGCGCAGACATTGCGATCATCGGGAAGAATTCTGTGCTGTGAGCCGTATGTTCTGTGTCCCGACGCTCCCATTACCAAAATAAGCAGTTTTTCCTTGAATGAGGAGACTTCCTTATCATTTTCATCGAAAGCTTTAACATTAATAAAATCTACCTTATACTTGCGCTCATAAAATAATGTGGCAATGTCCAGCCATAATTTATATGAATCTCCCGGCGTTTTTTCTTTCATTAAATTTGTCATATGCGTTACATAAGCGTCCAATCCTGCGGACAGGATATTAAATGCGATGAAAGGTCCTTTTTTATTTAATGATCCATTCGCCGATGTTTTTAATTGAACGGCCGGAGCGTATTCAACATGAACAGGATTTATTAGCAGATCAAGCGCTTTTTCCATATGCGCATTATCCGCGCCGTCATTTCCGGTTCCCATTGGGATGCGCAGTACCGCCATGTTTTCACGTATATTGTCAGGAGCGTTGTAGAGAGCAAGCATTATTTCACCGTGGGTTCCGTCGCCTCCCGCGCTGATTATTAAGTTAAACGGCACACGGTCTTTTTCGGCTCTGTTAATTAATGATCTTGTTGTTTCATTCGCTGAGCCTTTTCCTTCCGTGAGGTTTAAGGCTATACTTTTATAAATTTCCCTTTTTGGCATTGCTTGGGCTTTTTGCTGATATTCATTTAATACCCTGGAATTTTTCTGCCATCTTGATTTTATAACAAATCCTCCGGCTGCAGGATTTGCGATTATTGTGCAGCGTAACGGACGCCCGGGAGATACAAGCGAATGTTCGCAAATATCAGTAAGCGCCTGAGAGAAAAATATATCCATAGATGATTTTCACACAGTAATTTGAGTCCGTCAAGAAATAAGAATTTTCCTGTTTAATCCGTTAATAACCGTACTTATTGATATCAATGCGTCCGTCTTCTGATACTTTTACTTTTTCGCGGCGCAGGAGTTTTATCTGCAATTCTTTTCCCGTTCCTTCACCGAGGGCAATTGTGCCGTTGGAGCGGATTATTCTGTACCACGGAAGGTTATATTTTTCCGACATTGTGTGAAGAACCCTTACTGTCTGCCGCGCTCCGTTTGGAAGTCCCGCTCTGGCCGCGATATCCCTGTAACTAGAAACTTTGCCTTTTGGGACAGCGAGAATCTGTTCTATAATTTTTTGCGTTAAGTCAGTCATATAAATAAGAAAGCGTTCTTCTGTAAAATACTTTATTTTTATTGAAACCGCAAGCGCCGGATAAAAGATGAAAATTAACGCAGTCATGACAGAACGCTTTTATAAAAACGCGTAAATTGATAAAATCATCTTTATGAAAAATATTTTTGACGCGCCTTTTTTAACTGAAATTATCCGTACAGCCTCAAACATGTACAGTCTGGGATGGGACGAATGTAATTCCGGAAATATAAGTTATTTACTTGATGAAAAAGAAACAGGGCAGTATATCGCCCCTGATAATGTTATCAGATCTTTTCCTCTCAATGTTGACGCGAAGAAATTATCCGGAAAAATTTTTCTTGTGACAGGCGCCGGAAAACATTTCAGAAATGTTCAATACAATCCCGAAGAAAATCTTGGAATTGTCCGCATATCAAATGACGGCAGAACAGCGGAACTTTTATGGGGGCTTTCAGGCGGCGGAAGACCGACATCAGAATTATCTCCGCATCTTATGTGCCATATTGCAAGGCTTTCAATTAATCTTGAAAACAGAATTATTCTGCACGCGCACCCTGTTAATCTTACCGCAATGACTTATATACATTCAATTGACGAGAAAAAATTTACGCGCACGCTCTGGCAGTTTTGTTATGAAAGTATCGGAATTTTCCCCGACGGCATAGGCGTGCTGCCGTGGATGCTAAGCGGGACAAATGAGCTGGCAGAGGCAACCGCGAAAAAGATTGAGGAATTCCGCCTGGTTGTCTGGGCGCAGCACGGAATAGCGGGCGCGGGCGCGTCGTTTGATGAAGCATTCGGTTTAATCGAAACAGCTGAAAAAGCCGCGGAAATATACATCAAGGTAATACATATGCCTGATCTTAATATCCCCTCAGACGCGCAGATAGCCGCGTTAGCTGAAAGATGGAATGTATGTCCGCGCAAGGGATGGCTGAATTAAAGCGCTGATAAACGCGCGCGTATATTTTAAAAATTCCCGGGAAACACGCTTGTTAGAGTTTTGAAAAATTGTATATAATTCCCTATTATGGCAAAATATCCTTTTGAAACAATTGAAAGTAAATGGCAAAAGTATTGGGAGAAAAACAGTACTTTTAAAACGGCAGAAGATGTGTCTGTTCCAAAAGACAAGCGCCGCTACGTGCTTGATATGTTCCCTTATCCGTCATCGCAGGGGATACACCTAGGCCACCCGGAAGGCTATACGGCCACTGATATTTACTGCCGCTATCTTCGCATGAACGGATTCAATGTTCTTCATCCAATGGGTTTTGACGCCTTCGGGCTTCCCGCAGAAAATTACGCGATAAAAACAGGCACTCATCCGGCAATAACTACCGCGTCCAATATTGATCGTTTCCGCGTTCAGTTAAAAGCGCTTGGATTTTCCTACGACTGGGATCGCGAAGTTGATACATCCGCGGAAAATTATTATCACTGGACGCAGTGGATATTCCTGAAACTTTTTGAAAAAGGGCTTGCTTATGAAGCTGAAAGCCCGATTAACTGGTGTCCTTCCTGCAAGACCGGCCTTGCCAACGAAGAGGTAAAAGACGGCCTTTGTGAACGCTGCGGTGAAAAAGTTACGCGCAAACGCATACGCCAGTGGATTTTAAAGATTACCGCGTACGCGGAACGCCTGCTCGAAGACCTTGATACACTCGACTGGCCTGAGCCTGTAAAACTGATGCAGCGCAACTGGATCGGAAAAAGCGAAGGAGCAAATGTAATATTTAAAGTTGACGGTCACTCTGATTCGCTGGAAATTTATACAACGCGTCCTGACACTCTTTTCGGCGCTACATATATGGTTCTCTCTCCGGAACATCCGTTGGTTGAAAAGCTGACAACATCAGATCAAAAAAAAGCTGTTACTGAATATATCGAAGCTGCCGCGCGAAAAAGCGATCTTGAACGCACGGACCTTGCGAAGGAGAAGACAGGCGTTTTCTGCGGCGCTTACGCCATAAACCCTGTCAACGATCAAAAGATACCGATATGGATAGCGGACTATGTATTAATCTCCTATGGCACAGGCGCGATAATGGCGGTTCCCGCGCACGATGAGAGAGACTGGGAGTTCGCCAAGACTTTTGGTTTACCGGTAATTGAGGTGGTTTCGCGGGAAAAGCCGGCGCAATCTGATTTAAAAAAATATTCTGATGAACCGGCGGAGTGTACGGCCGCAGACGGTTATTCCGTAAACTCAGGACAGTTTTCCGGCCTTCCGACATCTGAAGTAAAAAAGCGCATAACGGACTGGCTTGAAGAAAAAGGCATTGGAAAAAAAACGGTTAACTATAAGCTGAGAGACTGGATTTTCTCCCGTCAGCGTTATTGGGGCGAGCCGATTCCTGTCGTTCACTGCGGCGTGTGCGGAATCGTTCCGTTAGCTGAAACTGACCTCCCGCTGAAACTGCCGCAGGTTAAATCATACGCGCCGACAGGAACGGGTGAGTCTCCGCTTGCCGGAATAGATGCGTGGGTGAATACTGTCTGTCCAAAATGCGGCGGCAAGGCAAAGCGCGAAACAAATACAATGCCCCAGTGGGCAGGTTCGTGCTGGTATTATATCCGCTATCTCGATCCCAAAAATGATAAGACATTCGCCGCGAAAGAAAAAATCGATTACTGGCTGCCTGTCGATCTTTATGTAGGAGGCGCTGAACACGCGGTTCTCCATTTATTATACAGCCGCTTCTGGCACAAGGTTCTTTATGACTTCGGTCTTGTAAATACGGTTGAACCGTTTCAAAAACTGATCAATCAAGGGATGATTCTCGGAGAGGATAACCAGAAAATGAGCAAAAGCCGCGGCAATGTAATTAATCCCGATGATATAATCAGGGAATACGGAGCGGATACATTAAGGTTATACGAAATGTTTCTGGGCCCTCTTGAAGTGAGTAAACCGTGGATCGCCGCAGGCATCAACGGAGTGTCGCGTTTTCTTGAACGTTTATGGAATATCGCGGTAAAGATTGAGGAATCAGGACCTGGAAATGAGGAGAATGCTTCATCCGTAAAAAATGAGCAGTTATTGAAACTCATGCATAAAACCATTAAGAAAGTCACTGATGATACGGCGTCCCTTAATTTCAACACAGCGATAAGCGCGATGATGATCTACACAAATGAACTTTCCAGATTGACAAATGAACAATTACCTCGCGCGATGTGGGAACCTCTTGTTATAATGGTCAGCGCATACGCGCCTCATCTTGCCGAAGAACTTTGGGAAAAACTTGGCCACAAGGAATCTGTATCAGCTGCACGATGGCCGTCTTATGATGAAGAGTTAACCCGTGATGATCAGGTAAACATTGTTATTCAGGTGAACGGAAAGATACGCGAAAAATTTACCGCCGCGGCGGGAACCTCAAAGGATGAACTTGAAAAAACAGCGCTGGCGTTACCCGGTATTCAAAAGTGGCTTGAAGGACAAACAATCGTTAAAATAATTTCTGTGCCGGATAAACTTGTAAATATAGTTGTAAAATAACCGCATGGTTCCTGTCACCATGGCGTGACCTTTTTCTCTACCTAAAACCGGTTGATAAATGACATCCGATTAAAACATATCTGACATCATATCCTTCAAATTGCCATACATATTCTCCGATTACAATTAATGCTCTGTTATCAAAAGGATTGATAAAATATCCGCAGCTCACTATATCCATGACAGGTCTGTCAAGAGTTTTTTCGTGTATTGTTTTTCGTCTTCCGTCTCTTTCCGCGATTATTTTATAACTGCCGATATCTCCGTAAACCTCGTGCCAATCGTCTGCCCTCCTTCCTGTTTCTACTGTAATGTTTACAACCTGATTGTTATGCCTTACCGGAAGACCTTTAAAATCTGCCTGTCCCCGCGGCGAAGCTTCCTGAGTAAATTCAATTCCGTTTTGTCCGGCTCTGCTCATAAAACTTTTGATAAAATTATCAAGGGCCGCGTTATACTCATTTTCTTTATAGTCATTTGAATTAAGCGAGTCCTGCCAGACGACAATATCATCAATCGCGTTAAAAATGACAGCGGTAAAAATATTTCCGTCCATTGGATCCAGGTTCTTTTTAATGGTATACGCGACATTGGAGTTTCTCGACCATCCCCACAATCTAAGATCCGAGTGATTGTAATTAGGTTCAAAATTAATATATTGAAAATAATCCACAGAGGGAGGAAATGAGGGAACTTCCGGCATAATATTCAGCGAGGCTAAGTTATTTATATTCTCATTTGTTAAGTTATACAAAATAATATCTTCCTTTGCATGCTGAAAGGCTGAATAATCATTAAATTCCCCTAAACTAACAGGGTTGCCTTGAATTCGATACATTTCTATCTCTTCCATCAATGAACCGTATTCAGCCATATGTATTATTTCCTGATCTTTTCCTGTTATGTGCAATTTGCCCAATCCTGAATTATACGCGCTGTTGCTCCAGTCAAAAAATCCGTCAGTTTTCAGGTTTCTCATGGCTCTGTAACCATATTCCTTCCCGTATACTGCGCCGTCATTATAATGTAAAACGAGAGTATCGCCGTTAGTTGTGTTATATAAAACAAGTTCCGGTATTCCGTCCGCGTATAAGTTCATGTCAAGGACTGCGAATTGTTTATAATTTAAATCACGAAGGGAAACAACTTGATTATCCTCATTATAAAAACCTGTTTCATTAAGTAATATTTTTTTATATATTTCCAGAATCGCTTTTGTTTCGCTGTTAACGGCATCAGCGGATGTTTTTAAACTCTGGTCTATACTTGCGCTTGTGAAGCCGCGGGCGGATTGAGCCGCGCTATTGCTGTCAACTGCCTCAGTTGCTTCTATTGATGTTTGTGTTTGCGGTCTTGCTTCGCCGCGATTGCTTGAAGCTTCGCCGCGGGTGCAGGCTGTTACAAC
>JAIRQF010000032.1 GCA_031256635.1 Treponema sp.
TCGTCTTCGTTACGCGCAAGACCCTGCGAAATAAAATCCCGCGTAATACGGTACCTTGTATCGGAAAAATCAATAGGAGCGTAAAACATTGAACCCAGCTCATGTCCCGCGGCGGCAATGGACGCGGCTGCCGCCGGATTGCGTCTGATAAACTCGCCGTTCAGGAAAAAAGTCGCCCTTATGTTATTTTTTTTCAATGCCGCAAGAACTTCCGGTAATCCTGTTTCGTCATCATATAAATCAAAACAAAGCGCGACCTGCGTCTGACGCGTTAAAGTATAGACATTGCCAGCCGTAAAACCCGATATTAATGACGTAGTGCCGGTAGACATTACATTTCGTATCATTATCGTGTTTTTGAAATGTCCTGAAGTCAGAGGTTCCAGAAAAACACGGAATCTATCAGATGACAGGAACACCTGCCGAAGCTGAACGCCGTAAACAAGCGTCCATGCGCCTTCCCCGTTATTTGCAAACCATTCGTTTCCATTCCTGACAATTATCCGCGACGCGCCCCTGTCTTCAAAGCCGTAATCATCCGCGGCTGAAAGACTGATTCTCCTTCTGGTATACGCGGAGGAGGAAATATCAATTTCTTCCATAAACCTTGAGCTTCCTGTTATGAGCTGCCTGTTGTTAACCCAGGAACATGAAAAGACAGGATAATTTGTTATAAGTCTTTGAATTAAACGCCAGTTTACATAATCCCATAATTCCAGTCCGCCTTCACCCCAGAAAACCGCTCTTGTTCCGTCCGGAGACAGGGAGCCGTCAGGGAATGACGGGCTGGTTCTGACATTTAACGGCCTTATGGAGTTTGCGGCTGCTTCAAAACGCAGTGAGGTTACATGATTCGCGATTGAATAATTTACCGTAAGAATGCCCGCGGACGGCCACAGTACATTGAAATTTTCCGCTCCGTACGGGATTGGCACATGCGGAAGAGCGTCGCTGTTTCTGTTTTCACCTAACAAAAAGAAAAATAAGCCCCTCGATCCCTTGTTTATTAAAATTGAGACTGAGTCAGGCGCAACCCAGTAACGGTCAAAACCGGGATTAAAATCAAACGGAAGGACAGAAACAACATTTCCGATAGATAGAAAGTCTCCGTAAATTGTGCGTGTAAAAAGTTCGGGGTTTATCACCCTGTATAAGGTTCTGCCTGTTAAATAATAAAAATCTCCGTGCTGTCCCCACAAGACCGATGATATTTCGCCAGATCCTATCATTCTGAATCTTTCGTCTATCAATACCGAAAGATCGTCTATTATTGGAAAATAAAAAAGCCTGCCTCCTTTTGAATAAACAAAAAGGCGCGAATCAGGGCTCCATTTTACCGGAAAATCTGCGCCGGGTAATTCCAACTGTTCGCTTACAATTTTTTTCGCGCCGCTTGCGATGTCAACAAGAATTAAATTTCCGTAACCGTAGCTTACAGGTTCCAGATAAAGAAACCAGCGGCCGTCAGAAGAGGCCGCTATGTCCTGCAGGCTTCCTTTTAAAGGAGTATTTTTTTGCGAGAAAGACGGATAACCAGGAAGCGGAGAAGGAAGCCCGCCTGATGCCGGAATTTTTACAGCGCCAAAACGGCTGAGGGCAAGAATTGTTTTTCCATCCTCGACAAGGTACATTTTTTCAGGAATCGCTGTGATTTGCTGTATTGACATATTCGCAAGATACGAAAGGAAAAGAGTGCTTCGTCCTTCAAATTCGGCATTGAATAAAAGCCTGTCGTCGCCTGAAAGATTTAAGCCGCTGAAACTGACTGCCGCAAGATTAAATAATAATATAAATAAAAAGAGAATTGTAAAGAAGAAAGATTTTACATTCATTGCTCTCAATTTGTAACCTTGGATCCAAGGAAATCATCCAGTTCCTTTTCGATAACTGAAAGACTTTCCTCCATTTCCAGAATTCGCTTAATTGAATATTTTATCTGGCGATCCATCAGCTCATCGCATGCTTTTTCCACAACCTCGCTGAATGAGTAGCTGGTCTTTGATTTTTTTTCGGCTACCGCCGAATCTGTCCATTTAAACAATTGATTTGATGATGGATCTATTCCGAATTTTTCGCCCAGTGTCATATACTAATTGTAATATACTTTACCGGAAAATTTCCACAGATTTTATTGGAATGATATCGCTTCGCGCTTCAACCGGAATTGTATGATCCGCCTCTTCTGAGTCATCCATAGCGCGGATATATGTAAAAATCGCCAAAAACGCCAATAAAACGAATAATAAATTACGCATAATACCTCATTTTAACATGATTAATTTAATAACTCCAGCGGATTTACAAGTTTATTATTCCTGTCATAAATCCCGAAGTGCAGATGAGGGCCGGTGCTGTAGCCTGTATTGCCTACTTCACCGATTTTTCTCCCTCTTATAACCTTATCCCCCTGTTTTACCGAGAAAGCGCTGAGATGACCGTAAAGGCTCTTATACCCGTTAGTGTGGTTTATGATGATATACTTCCCGTACAGCCAGTTTTCGCTTACCATTGCGACAGTACCGTCAAATGAAGCCAATACCGCCGTTCCGGTGCTTGCTCTGAAGTCAACTCCCGCGTGGAATTGCAGCGCTCCGCTGATTGGATCCTTACGCATGCCGTAATTGCTTGTAATGTAGCGGCTCGAAAGCGGATACATGAATAAATCTCCCAGACTCAGCCTCAGATCAATATCATTCATCCTTGCGCCGGGAATAAAAATTGTTTCTCCCTGGTTTATGATATCGCTTTGTATGTCATTAACATCCAGTATAACCTCCAGCGGAACATTGAACGAGGCTGATATTTTGGAAAGGCTGTCTCCTTTTTGAATTTGATAAGGAATGCCGTCAATATTCGGGATGCGTATATTCGCTCCTTCCTGAAGCCTTCTTGCGTTGCTGATTTCATTGGAAGCGATTATCGCGCCTACGGAAACTCCGAAATTTTGCGCTATTCCGGAGACAGTATCGCCTCTTTTTACCCTGTATTGCTGCCATTCAAAAGTAACAAGCATGCCGTGCGGATTTTCATGTTCAAGATTTATTTTTACTCCGTCGATCTCGACCAAAAGTTCATTATCTTTTTCCAATGCTTTAAGATTTTCAATGTTCCCCGCGCTTAAACCGGGTACTCCGGTTGTGGCGTATTCAATTATCCGCTGTTCGACAGCTTCATCTTCCGCAGGGTGGAACGCAAGAATATCCGGCGTCCCAAAGTCGATATTTTCCCAATTCAACGCGCCCAGGGCTATTACGACAGTTCCGGCCGCGGCAGCGAGAGTCGCGATTGAAGGAACGGGAAAACTCAATCCGCCGCTCTCATTGACCTTTCGTGTTTTTTTTTCGGCTCTTTGGTTTGATGCTGCCGGGCGTTTTATTTTTATTCCGTTAAATAATTTAAACAGCGGTAATTTTTGCGCGGATCTGCGGAAAGGTTTTTTCCTTTTTATATGAGCCGGATTTTGATCAAATTGACTCATAAATCCCGAATTAAAACCTGCCGATTTATTAGTGTGTCCGTTTTTTGAAAATAATCCTGACGGAGATGATTTATGTCTTTTTTCTATAAATTGTTTTTCAATTATTGCGGCCATACTGGTTTTATCGACAGAAAACACAATTGGGATTATAGGCGCATTAAAACTTCGCGGTAGTATACGTTGTTTTAATGTCGTATACTGCTTTAAAAGATGAAATGGCTGAAACCTGTTTTGCTGGCAATAATAACCGCACTTTTTTTAAGAGTGTTTCTTTTTGATTTTATTATCGCCGAAGGACATTCAATGGAACCGTCGATACATGACGGGACTGTTTTGATTGTGAGCCGTTTAAGATACGGACTGCGTCTTCCGTGGCGGCAGCAGTATTTAAAACGATGGGCATTGCCGAAAAATGGAGAAGTGATTGTTTTTTATACGCCGGAGGGAGAGCTTGCCGTAAAAAGGTGTGTGAGCGCTGAAGGTATGATTTTTTTTGCTGAAGGGGATAACGGCCTTGCCTCCTATGACTCCCGCGCGTACGGGCCTGTTCCGCTGGAAAATATTATCGGGAAGGTTTTAGGATACTGATGAATCTTAAGCGGCGTTATATTATTGTATTTTCCCTGCTTGGCGCATTCCTTATTTACCTGCTTGCGCATTATGCCGTTTTAATTTTTAAAAGCGATCTTCCGCCTGCGCTGCGCCAAAGTGAAAGCCTTCCCGATCGCGGCACGATATTTGACAGGAACGGACGCGTTCTTGCCATTCAGATACGTTTTGCCGATGTAAACGTCTGGCGTCCGTATATTACCGATGTTGATACTTTGTCCATCGAACTTTCCGCTCTTCTTGACATGTCTCCCTCTGATATCCGAGGCAAGATTGACGGTTCGGAATCAGACTTTATTCCTTTAAAAAAACAAATTGATGACGGTACGGCAAGGCGCATTTCGGCTTTGCTTGAGGAAAAAAAAATAAAAGGTGTTATGGTGCAGCCGATTACAGGCAGGGTATACCCTGAAAAAAACCTTGCGGGCAATGTTATCGGTTTTGTAGGAGACAGAAACAAGGGGCTTGAAGGGATTGAATTTGCTTTTAACAATGTTCTGGACGGAGTTGATACAGGCGGTAAAGGTTCGGATGTTTATTTAACAATCGATATATATGTACAGCATATCCTGCAGCAAATCGCTTCCCAGACCATGGCTGAAACAGAAGCGGAAGCGGTAATTTTCGCGGCAATGGATCCCCGTACCGGAGACATTTTAGGCTCAGTTTCCCTGCCCGGCTTTGATCCGAATAATATACGCGATTCTAACGCCATAAGCCGGATGAACCGTCCGGCTATCTGGGCATATGAGCCCGGTTCCACATTCAAGGTATTCACATTGGCCGCTCTTTTGGATTCAGGCGCTATTTCCGCGGACACAGTTTTTACCTGTAACGGTGTTTACACTCCGGCGCGCGGCACCCAGATAAACTGCCTTGCCAGCCACGGCAGAATAACCGCAAGGGAAATAATTATTCACTCATGCAATGTCGGCGCGGCTCTCGCGTCGGATAATGTCAGCTCAAACACATTCTATCAGCTTTTGAGCAATTTTGGCTTTGGATCGCGTACGGGCGCAGGCAGTCCCGGCGAAACCGCCGGCTACCTTGTTCCGAGCGCCAACTGGTCCGAAAGATCGAAACCGACAATCGCTTTCGGGCAGGAAATCGCGGTTTCAGCGTATCAGCTATTACAGGCCGCGACGGCAATTGCAAATGACGGTATTCTCGTTCCTCCGAAAATAGTATCAAAGACTGTGTCAGCGGACGGGAGGACCGTTTCAAATTGGGAAGGCGGAGTGGGCCGCCGCATTTTAAACGCGCCTGCCGCAAGAGCAATGAGATCCTACATGGTTGATACGGCTTCCGGCATGGACTGGCGCGCCGGAATTCAGGATATGTCAATCGGCGTGAAAACCGGCACCGCCCAGATTATCGATCCTGATACAAGAAGATATTCCGAAACCGATTACATCGCAAGCTGTCTTGCGCTGCTTCCCGCGGAAAATCCTTCGCTTGTTCTTTATATCGCGGTTATAAAGCCGAAAGGAACAATCTGGGGCAGTGTAATTGCCGCTCCGGCGATACGTGAAGCCGCCGAATCATTAATTGATTATTTGGGCATTCCGCGCGGACGCAATCAGCAGATCGATCATCCCTCTTCTGTCACAATTCCCGCAGGCCTTCTTCCAGAAGTTCATGATTATATTCCCGATTTTTCAGGACTTGCCAAGAGAGTGCTTCTTCCCCTTTTGTTACGTGACGATTTAAACGTGGAGATTCTAGGCGACGGATGGGTTCGCCGCCAGAGCCCGCAGGCAGGAACGCCTGTTACAAAGGGCATGGCCATTATTCTTGAACTTGAGTAACCGGAAAAATTCTGATGATAAAAGGCGCTGTATAATGTCTTTTTTTGAAAAAAACAGAGAAATACTTTTTAAACATTATCCGGGACTGTTTGAAGAGTTAATTTCAGATAACGATGATGAACTGTCGCCCGAAGATATAAAAACAGAAATAACTCCGGCAGGAGATCCGACTCTTTGCATTAAAGGGTTCTATATTCATTCTCCCCGCGATCCTGCGCGTGAAGGGCAGCGCCTTTGCGAAACAATAGACGCTCCTGATTCTCCTGTTGTAATTCTCGGTTTCGGCCTTGGCTACGCGGCGCAGGCTGCCGCAAGTCATGGAATGCCGGTGGTTATTGTGGAAAAAAACAGGAAAATCTTTTTAAAAGCATTGGAACTCAGGGATTTAAGCGGGTTTTTATCAAGCAACAGGATAATTTTTGTTATCGGGGACAGCACGGAAAATATTGTAAACGCACTTGCGATAGCGTCAGCATTTCTGCCGGATGCGCATGAAAACAGGAAAAAATCTTCACCTTGCGTTATACGCAACAGGGCGCTGATGTCTCTTGATGAACAGTGGTATAAATCCGCAGAAGACAAAATCCGCACATGGTCAATGAAGGATGACGTTAATACCGCGACACATAATCGTTTTGGAAAACGGTGGGTTCGTAATTTTTTACGCAATATAAATACTATCCGTGATCTGCCCGGTGTTTCGTATTTTGAAGATCTCGCTTCAGGAGACAAAGAGAATGATAAATTACCTTTGCCCGTTTTTCTCGCGGCGGCAGGTCCAAGTTTAGACAAAATCAGGCCGTTGTTACGCGACATTTATGACAGATGCATTATTGCCGCGGTTGACACAAGTCTTCGTTTTTTTATTAAAAACGGCATACAGCCTGATTTTGTCGTTATTGTTGATCCTCAGTTCTGGAACAGCCGCCATCTTGACCGCTGTGATGACGCTCAAACCAGAACTGCCATGATAGCGGAGTCCGCTGTTTATCCGCCTGTGTTAAGCCTGCCTTTTAAAAATAAATTTCTTTGCGGTTCTCTTTTCCCGCTTGGCACATTCATTGAGAAACAGGTTGATCCAAAAGGCAGGCTTGCAGCGGGAGGATCTGTGGCTACTACGGCATGGGATTTCGCGCGTCTTCTGGGAGGGAATGAAATCTGGATCGCTGGTCTTGACCTTGCGTTCCCTGATTTAAAAACGCATTTCCGCGGCGCGCGTTTTGAAGAAACCTCCAATTCACAGTCAAACCGTTTTAGCCCTGCGGAAAAATGGGTTGTTCGCGCCTTACGGGACGGTAAGCCCTTTAAAGCATTGTCAGGCGCCGGAAATCAGGTTCTTACGGATCAGAGATTATCGCTTTACAGGGCATGGTTTGAAAACCAGTTCGCAAAGAATCCTAATGTAAAAAATTACCGCTTTTTTACAGAAGGACTGGCAATTACGGGGTTTTTACAGGCCGACAAGGAAAAATTCTTTTCCCTGCCAAATCGCCGCGATGAAATTAACCGGCGCATAAAAAGCGTGTTTATAAAAATTGAAAATGAATTTAATAATCCGTGGGAAAAAAAAGAAAGAAGAGATCGTTATGAAAACGCTGTTTCTGTTTTAAAGCACGGGCTTGACAGAATAAAAGAAGCCGCGCAAGAGGGGAAAGAAATCACGCGCCGCGCTTTAAGATATCCGCTAAATCCTTCACAGCAGAATAATGTTATTAAAGAACTGGATGAAATTACGCGGCGCCTTGAAAAAAGCGATGTTAAGGAAGTAGCGGGTTTTTTATTCCCGCCTGTTGAAGAAGAAAAAGATGAGAAAGATCAGTTTCGCGCTTATTTGAAATCAACGCAGAAACTTTTTTCAGGTTTAACGGACGCGGTGGATCTTTATTTATAAAATTTCAATCCAGTCATTGCCGGATTTCGGGTAGATAATCTGCATATCAGGATATTTTTCCCGCATCCGCGACATGAATTGTTTGCAGCTAACATTTGACGATACAGGTGGAAATGTATCGTCAAAATGATCGAGTAATATTTTTTTTGGTAAAAGGCGATCCATAAATGTTAACGCGTATTTATTAATATCAGTGCGTCCCTGAAACGGCAGTATAAGAAGATCGGAATCTTTGGGATACTCCGTGTTATTATCAAGATTCAGGCTACCAAGTAAAAGCACGCGTTTATGTGACGTGCAAATTTCATAAACAGCCGTTTCTCCCGCTTCATCAAATTTTTTATTATTCTTTAGTATATATGTCAGGTTTTTACGGTAAATTAAATTGCGCGGATTAAAAAGTGTTTTTAAGATAATTGCCTTGTCAAAAATAATGTGCCGTCCTTTTAATACGCGTATTGTAAAAGGTTTTATGTCAAGAGTATCGCCGGGAGCTGTTTTATTTATAAGCCGCGGTTCAATGCCCATGGAAATTAATATATCCCGCGGCTTGTTTGTGCAATAAATCCTTTGATTTCCGTTTCCATGTTTAACAATATCCGGCAGGCTTGCCATATGATCAAAATGGCCGTGGGTTATTAAAATATTTTCTGTTAAAGCAAGTTCATTCAAATCCGGTTTGAATATCTTGTTATTCAACGGTATGAACGGATCAAATAAAAGCTGTGTTCCGTCTTCCTCAATTAATATTGCGGCGGTTCCAAACCATTTTATTCTCATGTAATATATCTCTTGCCCGGTAACATTATATATTATAATATTAATATATGCTTATTATCAGTTTTGATTCAATCGGAGACAGCGAATATGAAACTCTGTTGAAATATCCCGCGTTTAACGCTTTTGCAAAACAATGCGCCGTATTTCGCGGTGTTTCAACGGTTTTTTTAAGCAACACATATCCTGTTCATACTTCTGTAGCGACAGGCGTTCTTCCGCATATTCATGGAGTAACTTCCAACACGCAGCCTTTTCCGGCAGCAAGTCCGTCTTCACAATTATCAATCTGGAATTGCAATGAAAATATAATAAAAGCAAAAACAATCTGGCAGGCGGCCTCCCGGAAAGGCATTAAGACCGCAGCTGTTTTATGGCCTGTAACAGCTTTTTCCAAAACGATTAATTATAATATGCCGGAGATCAGGGCGCGTCCCGGGAAAAGCCAGGTGTTAACCAGTCTGAAAGCAGGAAGTGTTTTTCTTCAGTTAAAATTATTCTTGCGTCATAAAAAGCTTATGGACGGCATCAACCAGCCGAACCTTGATTTTTTTTCTACGGCGTGCATGGCAGATATTCTGCGGGAAAAAAAGCCGGGTCTCTCTCTGGTTCATTTAACCGCATATGACTCTTTGTGCCATGAAATTGGAAAAGGAAACCCCGCGCTAGAAGCAATTTTTATGGCTATGGATAAAAACCTGTCGGTTCTTCTTGACGCCGCAGGCGATGACGATATTATTCTTTTTTCAGATCACAGTCAGATCAATATTCATACCGTAATTGATCCAAACCTTGAGCTGGTTAATAAAAAACTGATACGTCAAACTGATAACGGTTATCTTCCCGGCGGGAGCAGTTGTTTTTTTGAACTGTGCGGTGGCAGCGCGTTCTTTCACGCAGGCAGTTTAAACGAAGACGAAATTGAAAAAATACGTTCATGTATAAAGAACAGCGAAGGTTTTAACAGGTTTTTAACTCCCGGTGAAATAAACGAAGCCGGCATAACAAATACAGCTTTTGGTTTTTGCGCAAAAGCCGGTTACTGTTATGAAATTTTCGGGACAGAGAAAAAGGGAAACCACGGTTATCCGCTTGACATGAACGATTACTCGGTTTTTTACATGGTCAGGGGATGCGGACTTAAAGCGGGCAGCGTTACGCAGGGCGGTAGTTTGCTTGATATTGCTCCTTTAGCGGCAAAACAGCTGGATATTTCATTATAAAAATCAAAATTTGTGGCAATCGTACTCAATTTATACTATATTTATTATGGATACGTATGAATCCATACATAAGGACACATAGTGATAAAGCACGATTTCCCAAAAATACACTTCTACGATCAGGATTTTGTCGATATTTATGATAAAACATGGGCATGGATACAGGATTGCTGGATTAGCGGCGGTGATAAAAGCGGAATTGACGGGAAATTCTTCTCGTATTCCGAATCTCAGGTTGTAACTCAGGCTGATGCCATACTTTCGTCGTTTTTTTTGGTATATTCTAACCGTATTTTCCAGGCTCACCCTACTTTAGACTTGTTTTACAGCCGGCAGGAGCCAAACGGAGCCATTCGCAGCTCATATAATATTATAACAGGCTCGCCTGTTGTCGAAAAGGACAATTCTGAAGGGTTGGGAATACCTCTTTTTGCCTGGGCGGAGTTTAATATCTATCACAAATCCGGTAATAAAAAGCGGATTAAAGATGTACTGCCTGTTTTATGTAAATATTCTACGTGGATCGATACATTTTTCAAGAAATCCAATGGTTTGTATAAAACTCCGCACTCAGCGACAGGAATGGCAAACTCGCCAAGAGGGGACGCGTATTACTTCATGGATTTTAACACCATGATGGCGGTTAACATGCTGTATATATCGGCGTTAGCTGATATTTTAAATGACAAGGAAACCAGCTTTCTGTACAAGAAGCAGTATTTTTCATTAAAAACCAGAATTAATTCCCTTATGTACAATTCCGCCGATGGTTTTTACTATGACATTAACAAGAGCGAGAAACAGGTCCCGATCAAAACCATCGCCGGATACTGGCCGCTTCTTGCGGAAATACCAAACGGAGAGAAAGCCGAGCGGCTTATTGAAAAACTCTCCGATCCCCAATTTTTCGGCACTCCTCATCCTTTCCCTTCGCTCTCTGTATCCGAAAAAGAGTATGACGAAATCGGACGCGGTTTCCGCGGATCTGTCTACCCGCATTTGACATTTATAGTGATCAAAGGACTTGAACGTTATCAGCGCTGGGACATTGCAAGGGAATGTGCAATCAGGCATGTTTACTTCATGCTGGATTCCATGAGCCCCGACGGCAATCATCACAGGGGAAATCTTTGGGAAGCGTATCTGCCTTCAAAAGAGGGACCCGCAAAGTGGCCGGGCAAGGTTTCGTTTCCGCGTCCTCAGTATCTTACATATGACGCGCTTTCTACAATCTGCCTGACAATAGAAAATATTATAGGGCTTTCCATATCTCTTCCGCGAAAAACCGTTGACTGGGTAATTCCAAACCTGGAAATAATGGGAGTTGAAAATCTATCGCTTAAAAATAACATGATTACAATTCTTTCCAATAAAAGCGGAAGAGGCTGGGAAATTCAGATGGAAAGCGAGAAATTATATTACTTTACGATTAATATCCTCGGAATAAAGGAAAAAACTTTGCCAATTCCGTCCGGAAAATGTTCGATTCTGATTGACAAGCTGTAATGTTATGAGCGCGACATTAACCGCAATTATAGAGATTGGGTCCACCGGTATAAGGCTGAATGTTGCGGAAGTTTACGCTGAAGCCGCTGACTGGAAGGTATTGGACAGGGCCGCCATGCCTGTCTCTCTTGGGCGGGACGTGTTTACAACCGGCGTGCTGTCAAGGGAGTCAATGCTTGAGTGCCTTACCGTTCTTCAGAATTACCGCGAACTCTTGTCGGGGTGGGGTATTGCAGATAACAATATTCACGCCATAGCTACAAGCGCCTTCCGCGCCGCGCGCAACAGGGATGTATTTATTGACCGCGTGCGGCAGGAAACAGGTTTTACCTTTTCCATTATAGAAGGCATCGAAGAAAACAGGCTGATGTATCTCGCTGTGCGTTTCGCGCTTAAGCAGGATCTGCCTCTTTTCTGGCGCGCCAATTCCATCATCGTCGAGATTGGCGGCGGTTCGACTGAAATTATGCTTTTACGGCGCGGGCAGATGGTGGCGGCTCATAGTTTAAAAATGGGAACGATAATTATCGATCAACATTCACGTCTTGCCGCAACCGGTTTAGGCGCAGGAATGTTTTATGAGCGTTATCTGAATGAGAATATCAGAAATACGCTTGGCCTTTTAAATATGGAAATGGATCTTACGTATGTACGCACGGTAGTCGCCGCGGGAGCGGATGTGCGTCTTGCCGCTAACAAAATAGGAAGGGAATTAAACGATAACAGCCGCATAATTGAACGGGATGATTTTATCAAGTTTGTTGAAAAACTCCGCGGCTTCAGTATAGAGGATTGTATACATCAATTTGGCATTTCCTATATCGACGCCGAAGGCTTGTTTTTGGGTCTGCTTGTTTTAAAACTGTTTTTGGATCGCACAGGCGCCGCGAATATCGCCGTTCCGCTTGTATCCATTCGTGACGGCTATCTTATTGATTTGGCGTCAGGGATTGATTCGACGATGCAGGATGAATTTTATACGCAGATAATCGCATCGGCGTTAAATCTTGGGCGTAAATATCACTTTGACGAAGCGCACAGCCGCCATGTCGCGATTCATTGCATGACGATTTTTGACGCGCTTGTAAAGGAACACGGCATGAACCGCCGTCACCGGATAATGCTTGAAACCGCGGCCATTTTACATGATGTCGGCACTTATATAAAAACATCCGGCCATCAGAAACACGGACAATATATAATTGCGAATTCTGAGATTTTCGGGCTGCATCAGGATGAACTCGGAATTATAGCGAATGTTGTAAACTGTCACAGAGGAGATCCTCCAACGCAGTCTGACATTGAGTTTATGACGCTTCAGAGGGAGGATCGCGTTCTTGTTTTAAAGATGGCTTCAATTTTAAGGGTAGCGGACGCGCTTGACCGCGGCCACACGCAGCAAATAAAAAAAATTACGGTTGAACGCCGTCCGGAAACCATGGTTCTTCATGTTGATAAGGCATACGACCTTTCACTTGAGCAGATGGGTATAGAAGAAAAAGGTGGAATGTTTCAGGATGTTTTTGGATATAAAGTGATTCTGAGTTAGGGAATATTAAATGAGTAATGTTGATGAAAATAAAAAATTTAATGAAACTCTCCCGTACATAAGCCGCGATCTCTCCTGGGTTGATTTTAATGAGCGCGTAATGAAAGAAGGACTGCGCGAAGAAATGCCTCTTCTTGAAAGGTTCCGATTTTTATCCATTGTCTCTACAAATTTTGACGAGTTTTTTATGGTCAGAGTCGCGGCGTTAAAGCGCATGCTGCGAACTGACGCCGGGAAAATCCTTGATCCTTCCGGCTTAACAGTTGATCAGCAGCTAAAGGCAATTTCTGAAAAAGTTCATTCCATTGTTAATAAACAGTATGAATGTTTGCGAAACGAAATTTTTCCGGGGCTTTCCAAAAATGGATTATCGCTCTTGGGTCCTGACTCATGGTCCGTTCCTCAGCTTGATTTTCTGGATTCGTTTTTTGTCGGCCAGATTTATCCTGTCCTTACCCCGCTTCGGCTTGAAGACGACAAACCGATGCCCTTTATTGAAAGCCGCTATTTAAATATTGTTTTTCTCCTTGAATACGAAAATCCTCCGGCGGATGAACCGGCCTCAAAAGAATTAAAAGTGATTGTTCCGCTTCCCGGTGTATTGGACAGGCTTGTTTGGTTTCCCGCTTATAATGATTCGTTTTCCAATCCTGAGAATTCCAATACAGAAAACGCCGAAAACCAAAAAAAAGAAAAACTTTCATTTGCGCTGCTTGAAGAAGTTATTGTTACATGGGGTACATATCTTTTCCCCGGTTTCCGCGTCATGGAAAGCATGATGTTTAAAATAAACAGAGACGCTGATTTTTCTGTGGATGAACAAAGAGACGAAGATTTTGTAGACGCGATGGTAGAAGTTCTGGAAGACAGGGGAAGATCCGAAATAATCAGGATGGTCTATTCGCCCGGTAGTGTCAGATTAAAGGATGAACTTGCGCGGCGTTTTTCGCTGGAAGAAGATTATCTTTATGAAGTGGACGGCCCGATAAATCCTGCGGATTTTTTGGATCTGTCAAATGTCGCGAGCCTTGAAGAGCTGTCTGAAAAACCGTGGAAGATTCATAAATCCGCGGATTTCAGCGAAGAGCCGATTTGGGATCGTATCAGCCAGGGCGATGTAATGCTGCATTTGCCGTATCATTCATTTGATCCTGTTGTTAATTTCTTTCAGGAAGCCGCCTCAGATCCGCAGGTTATCTCAATAAAGACCGCGCTTTACAGAACAGGCGGCGCAATTCCGGGAATCGGCCTTCAATCGGGGTCTTCCGCTTATTCGCCGGTTGTCCGCGCTCTGGAACAGGCGGCGCTGAACGGCAAGCACGTAACCGCTGTTGTTGAACTGAAAGCGCGCTTTGATGAAGAGCGCAATATTTCATGGGCAAACCGGCTTGAAAAAGCGGGAGTTATTGTTGTGTACGGACTTTCCCGCCTGAAAATTCATTCCAAATTAACGATGGTTATACGCCGCGAAAACGATCGCGTAAAGCGTTATGTGCATCTTTCTACGGGAAATTACAATTACAGAACCGCGAAATATTACGAGGATATATGCCTTTTTACAGCGCGTGAGGATATCGCCTATGATGCCGGTTTAATTTTTAATATGCTGACAGGTTATTCGGCATTTCAGACAATGAACAGGCTTACAATAGCTCCGACAGGGCTTAAACGCCGCTTTCTGGAACTTATAGAAAGGGAAGCCAACAGGGCAAGGCACAGTTATCCGGCAAGAATCATGGTGAAAATAAATTCACTTACCGATGTTGATATCATTAAAGCCCTTTACGCGGCTTCCCGCGCGGGAGTTAAAATAAATCTTTGTATACGCGGCATCTGCACTTTAATTCCGGGCATCGCCGGAGTTTCTGAAAATATCCGTGTAATCAGCGTAATTGATCACTATCTTGAACATTCCAGAATATATTACTTTTTCAACGGAGGCGCCGAAGAGCTTTATCTTGCGAGCGCTGACTTGATGACTCGCAATCTTGAACACCGTGTGGAAATATTGTTTCCCGTACAGGATGAAAAAATCCGCGGAGAAATAACCGGTATTCTCAATGATTACTTCCGCGATAATTGCAATGCTTCAGTCCTTGACAGCTCAGGCAAGTGGACGCTGCTGACTCCTCCTGACGGGGAAAAATCTTTCCGCGTTCAGAAGGAAATGCTTTCCCGCGCGGCAATAGATATTCCAGGACCTGTAAAACTGGAGTATAATGTCAGAAGAAGCCCTAATTACAAGGAGTAGCTTTTATGGATATTTATTATTTAATTTTGGTTGTACCGACGCTTCTTTTGTCTTTAATCGCGCAGTTTATGGTTAAGTCGACTTTTTCCAAATATTCAAAAGTACACTGTTCAAAGGGAGTCACAGGCACAGCTGCCGCAAGTTTATTATTAAAATCGAATAACATTAACGATGTGCAGATTGAACCTGTCGCAGGTTCGCTTACGGATCATTATTCGCCTTCGGATAAAAAACTGCGGCTTTCAGAGCCCGTATACGGCGCTTCTACGCTCTCCGCAGTCGGCGTTGCCGCTCATGAAACGGGGCACGCAATTCAGCACGCGAGAAAGTGGGGGCCTCTTGTTTTACGAAGTACGCTTGTGCCGGTCGCGAATATCGGATCGCAGTTTGGACCAATACTTGCAATCGCAGGACTGGGATTCACTGCCGGTGATTCTCTTTCATTTCTTTCGTCATTTTTGTTTAATTTAGGGATTATTTTATTCAGCGGCGCAGTTCTTTTTTATGTGATTACGCTGCCTGTTGAGTTTAACGCTTCAAACCGCGCGATTGCGATTCTTCGTTCCAACAATGTCCTTAGCAATGAAGAGCTTAAGGGAGTGCGAAAAGTTTTAAACGCCGCCGCTCTTACTTATGTCGCTTCCGCGCTGACAGCTATCGCGAGCCTGCTGCGTCTTATATTATTATCCCGCAGCAGGCGGTAAAATAATTTTTTTATGATAAAAAACAATCCTCTTATAAAACCGTTTTTAAAGTGGGCAGGCGGCAAGAGGCAGTTGTTGGTCGAAATAAAAAAACATCTTCCCTGCAATATTAGTGACTATACCTATTTTGAGCCGTTTTTGGGAGCAGGCGCTGTTTTTTTTGAATTGCAGCCGCAGAGAGCCGTTATAAATGATTATAATGAGCAGTTAATTCTTGCGTATAACGCAATTAAGGATAACATTGATGAACTAACCGCATTGCTCAGGATATATCAGAATAATTATAACGAAGACAGTTTTTATAAAATCAGAAATATTGATCGTGAACCTGAGAAATTTAATTTGTTATCTGATATTGAAAAAGCGGCGCGTCTTGTCTTTTTAAATAAAACCTGTTTTAACGGTTTGTACCGGGTAAACTCACAGGGACATTTCAATGTGCCTTACGGCAGGTATAAAAATCCCGCAATATGTGATGAGAATGTATTGCGCCTGATAAGTGATTATTTTAACTCCTGCAAGATTGAAATTTTAAACTGTGATTTTGAAGACGCTGCCGCCAAAGCGGATAAAAATTCATTTGTTTATTTTGATCCTCCTTATCATAGTCCTGATAAAAATAATTTTACAAGCTATCAGGCGGAAAAGTTTGATGAAAGCGAACAGGAACGGCTTTGTGATGTAATGGTAAAATTAACAAATCAGGAAGTAAAATGCCTTTTAAGCAATTCCGATACAGGCTTTATCCGTGAATTATACAAAAATAGTATATTTGATATAATATCAGTGCAGGCAAAAAGAAAAATTAATTCAGATTCCACCAAAAGAGGCAATGTAAATGAGGTTCTGATAAAAAATTGGAAGGATTGAAAGAATTAAGTACGCCAGCCTAAACCACACTAGTTTTCAGTTTTCTTTCTTTTTCAAAACGCCGCATTGCAAGTTCAATTAAACGCGTTATAAGATCAGTGTAGGAAACGCCGCTTGCTTCCCACATTTTGGGATACATGCTGATTCTTGTAAAGCCCGGCATTGTATTAATTTCATTCACAATAATATCGCCTGAATTTTCTTTCAGGAAAAAATCGACGCGCGAAAGTCCTTCGCAGCAGAGTGTTTTAAAAACTTTTACCGCAAGATCCTGAATGCGTTTTGTCGCCTCTTCATTTAACTTTGCAGGTATAACAAAAGCCGCGCCTTTTTCATCAAGGTACTTTGCGTCGTATGAATAAAATTCATGAGATGGGATAATCTCTCCGGGTAATGAGGCAAGAGGCTCTTCGTTTCCAAGTACAGCGCACTCAATTTCTCGGCCTGGAATATATTCCTCTATGATGACTTTCGTATCATATAAAAAAGCGTCTTTCAACGCGGCGGATAGTTCCGCTTCATTGTGAACTTTGCTAATTCCTACAGAAGATCCCATATTCGCGGGTTTGATAAAAAATGGAACACCGCCGCAGGAAAAAGCGGCTTCTATTTCCTTAAAAGAAGGCATTTTTTCGTGGCTTTTTAAAGCAAGAAATTTTCCGATGGGAATCCCCGCGTCGCGAAGAAGGCGCTTCATCACATCCTTATCCATTCCGGCGGCGGAGCCAAGAACTCCCGGCCCTACAAATGGAATGTCAGCTAACTTCAGAAGCCCCTGTATTGTCCCGTCTTCTCCGAACGGTCCGTGTAAAATCGGAAAGACAACATCAATGCTGATATTTCCGGTGTTTTCCGCGGAAATCATACCTCCGGAATCCGGGTGCAGAACGACATTTTTTCCGTCCGGGTTAAGTTTGATATGTGCCGCGTCACCGGCGTTTAATAAAAATCGCTTTGCGTCATTTAAAAGCCAGCGCCCCGTTTTATCAATGCCGATAAGAACAGGTTCAAATTTAGTCCTGTCTATCGCGTCGTAGACATTTTTTGCAGATAACAGGGAGATTTCATGCTCGGCGGACTTGCCGCCGAACAGTATGCCGACTTTTATCATTATTGTATCCTCCGCTTTACCTGGAACCGGTAAGCCTGCGCAGTGGATTAATGCCGAAACGCGTCATAAAATACAGCCAGCCAAAAGCAAAACCCGCAAGGTGGGTAAGATGTGCGACTCCGGAATTACCGGCTGTAATGGAAAAAATCAATTCCAAAGCAGTATAACCCAGTACCATTACAGGAGCGCGCAGAGGAAGTATTCCCCAGATATAAACTATCGAATCTGGAAAAAATACCGCGTACGCAAGCAGCACTGCGAACAGCGCGCCTGACGCGCCCATTAAGGCTATTAAAGGATTGCCGGTATAGTAATACACAAAAAATGAAAAAATCCCCGCAAGCGTTCCCGTGGCTAAATAATAAAGAAGGAACTCTTTGCTGCCCATCTGCTTTTCAACATGGATTCCAAAAATGAAAAGTCCCAGCATGTTGAAAATAATGTGCGCGAAAGATCCGTGCATAAACATATATGTGACAAAAGTCCAAATCCATTTAAATTCGACAACAGCGGCCGGTATCATCGACAGATAGACTGTCAGGTAGTACCTGACTTCACCTCCCATAAACTGCGTTGCCGCGAAAATGATTAAATTGATCCCTATAAGCCAATAAACGGCATGGAAATTATTATATTGAAAAGGTTTCCTTATTATGTTCATTTTTTATAGAATAAAGACAGATTTAAAAGAGGTCAACCTGCTATTATTCTCCGGTACTCCTCAATTGTTTCGGCGTGTACCGCTTTCTTCCGCAATGCCGCTCCGCCGGGAACGCCTTTTGTGTAAGCGCAGAACTGCTTGCGCATTTCAAGGCAGGCGGTACGCTCTCCGATACACGCCGCCAGCGTTTCCAAATGGCGCATAACGGCCGCCGTCCGCGCGGAGAAAGGCGCAGGCTGCCATGCGCCCGTTTCCAGCAGGGAACGCGTCTGTGAAAAAATAAACGGGTTTCCCATTGCGCCCCGCGCGAACATGATGGCGGCGCAGCCTGTTTCTTTTAACATTTTCTGCGCGTCTTCCGGCGTGTATAAATCGCCGGATCCTGTAACAGGAACTTTTATGCGGGAAACCAAATCGGTGATATGCGTCCAGTCGCTCCTTCCGCCGTAATTTTGCGCCCGTGTGCGGGGATGCAGTGTAACCATCGCCGCTCCCGCATCAACCGCAGTCTGCGCGCACTGTGCGTAATTTATGGAAGAGGAATCCCATCCTGAACGAATCTTTACCGTTACAGGAATACCGCCCAGACTTTCGCGCGAAGCCCGCACCGCGGCTTCCACTGCCTTTCCAATACAGGAAGGATCCTTCATCATGGCCGATCCCGCGCCGTTTTTAACAACCTTCGGCACAGGGCAGCCGCAGTTGATATCCAGCGCATCGGGTTTCAACGGAGACAGAATTGAAGCCGCTTTGTAGATCGATTCGCTCTGTGCGCCGAATAATTGTATCGCGTAGCGTTTTTCATTTTCACCGCGCCTGATTAAATTATTTGCAGCTTGATTGGCTTTATTTTTCTTATCGCAAAGAGGCGAAGATGAAGGGGAGAGAGAATCTGTTTGGGGAACAGAAAGTCCGTATCTTTCAATATTCCGGTACAACGCTTCGGCGGATACCAGTTCTGTGAAAGAAAAACATGCTCCTTCTTGTGCGCAAATGGAACGAAAAGCGTTATCTGTGTAACCTGCAACAGGAGCGAGGAAGAGATTACCGGGAAGCTCTAACGAGCCAATTTTTACAGGACGGTATAAACTCACAAGAATTTATTCATTCGGCAGTCCGAAGAATTTACACGAGTTTTCCCAGAGTTGAGCGGCAAGAGCGTCTTCTTCCATATCAATCATGTTTGCCATATAGCGGGCTGTTATCGGTAAATATTTTGGCATGTTTCTTTTGCCGCGGTAATCGGCGGGAACCATGAACGGGCTTTCTGATTCAATGAGAATACGATCCACGGGAAGGACTGAAATGGTTTCGTGCAGGTTCTTTGCGTTCTTGTATGTCAGGTTGCCCGCAAAAGAGAAAAACAGGTTTAAATCGAGAGCTTTCTGGGCGTATGCGCCGTCTTCTGAATAACAATGAAGCACTCCGCCTTTGGGAGGCAGTCGGTCGCGCAGGATATCCAGAACATCGTGCCCCGCGTCACGGTTATGTATGATAACCGGCAAATTGAGTTTTGTCGCAATATCCAGCTGAGTTATAAAAAGTTCTATCTGGGACTTTTTATCTCCGAATTTCCGGTAATAATCCAAACCAATCTCTCCAATGGCAACTACGCGCGGATACTGAACGCTTTGCTCTATTAACTGAAGCCAGCCTTTGCCGGGGTTTTGTACTTCGGAAGGGCTTACACCTACAGAATGATACACATTAGACGCTGATTTCAGGTTTTCATAAACCTGTGCGAAATCATGAAGGCTGTTGCAAATCGAGACAATTCTGTTTACACATACCTGACGGGCTTCCTGTATAACGATGAGCTGCTCAATGGGGTCATCAACAATAAGCCCCAAATGGGCATGAGTATCAAAATACTGCATAGCTTAATCCAAAAAGAAATGATTTAGGTCTACCAAACTGGTTACCTGAATTCTAACACACCGGACCTGAATCGTCAAATAAAATTTGAATATTAATATCTGGTTAATGTTTCCCACATGGACGGCTCAAGGACATCTTTGTCAATACGGGTAAAGATTTGCGGGTTGTAAGCGTTGTTTGGCCGAAGGGCATTGTTGGCGTTAAGGTAGGCAAGATTGATGCTCGGAGCGCCCGGACTGTCTGTAAGCCGCATTCTTGTCATGGATTCGGGATTACGGGTTATCGCGTCCCATGATCGGGCGGATTCTATGTACATCACCATGGCGTCGGAGCGGTATTGACGGTTGCCTGTCTGATCGGCAAGGGCTTCATTTACAACACCGAGATTATTCCGCGCCATCATTAGGCGTTCTCCCGTTTCCAGGAATTGAGCGGAATCGTTAGGCAGTAATACGGGCAGCCGTATCCTCTGATTTTCAAGAATATCAAGAAGGCGGTTGTAATAGCCCTGAGCGGCAAAGTAATCACCGCGCTGATAAGCCGCGTTGCCGAGAGCGAAAAGCAGACGCCTGTTCAGGGGCAGCTCGGAAGATGCTTTAAACAGGTACTCAAGGGCGTTTCTCCAGTCTTCCTGCTGATAGTACGCGGATCCCATTCTGTATTGAATCTCAGGCAGTGAGTATCCGTATCTTTCCGCGGTGCGGTAATTATTCAGGGCGGCTTCCATGTTGCCGGTTTTTATAAAGTATTCAATGTCACCTGAAAGCGCGTACAACTGTCCAAGCTGGGGAGAGACGGTGATTAAGTTCCTGTTAACAAAATCTTCATAAAGTTCAATGCCTTTTATTACATTTTCTTCGGCAGGGAAGAATTCCTTCGCGTTGATAAGAAGATTCGCGTAACGGTAGTGCGTATCGACCCTGTACTGACGGCGGCGCACGGATTCTGTTTTTGCGAGATTAAACGCGCGGATGGCGTTCTCCAGCGTCTTGCGCTCTTCATATGTGTTGTTTAGGTTGTTATAATAGCGCGCAAGGTGATAATGCGGTTCCGGCAGAGTCGGCTCTTCCATAACAGCCTGCAAAAGCAT
>JAIRQF010000076.1 GCA_031256635.1 Treponema sp.
TCATTTTTTGCAGTTTAATCTTAGTATCCGCTATCCTGTTACAACCTTTACAGACAGCGTTAAACCGGATAATGTACCAAATTCATACGGATTTGATTGAAAATCTCGAAAAATATACAGGACTTACGGTTACTTATTCATCAATCCGTCCGGCTTTTTTAGGTTCATTTGATATCCGTTATTTAAAGTTCCAAAAAGGCGAAGAGCCTTTTTTTAATGCTGTGCGCATTAGGTTCAGTTTTTCACTTAAAGAGCTTATTTTTAACAGAAAGATACTCATCCATACCGTCCAGATAGAAAGACCCGCAATCAATATTGATACGCAAAGGGATAAGGAAATCCTTGATTTATTATCGTCTCTTTTCAGCAGCGGAAATGAAGACGATTCCCTGCGGCAAATATCAAATTATCTTCCGAGGCAGGCTGATTATCATGTAAATAACGGCTCTTTTCTTTTTTCTGACAAAAAGCTGGGCTGCAAGTTTACAAATATTGATTTGAACATTTACAGGGGAGATTTAAAAACCGCGGTAAACGATGATTTTCTTATGGATGGAAAGCTATCTGTTTCAATATCATATTCAGGGGTTTTCAACAGGACAATTACCGCCAATACCGGAATCAGCATTAACGGAATGTGTTCAAATGATTTACAGACTGCGCAGGCCGGTATTGCTTTTTCACCTTTGACAATTTTACAGCAGGATGAAATTTCTAAAGCCGCCGGCTTTTTTGATCAGCCTGTAAATACTGAAAGACAGAGTACCCTTCTTACAATCCTTCCATTCAGTACATCGGTTTCGTATAAAGACATGATTCTGAAAATAAATCCGTCAAAAGAGAATAATGATAATAATTATTTATTCAGTTACGATATATCGACTAAAGATATCCTGGCGGAAATTAACTTACTGGATTTCCGTCCTGACTCCAAAGCGATATTATCCGGCTCATTAAATGATATCAGCCATCTTTTCCGTTTGCAGATAACAGGCGGTTCGTCATTTGCGCTAAGCGGCGAAAATATGGATTACAATGTGAACTTAAGGGGCGGTCCTGCCGCCTTGAATCCTGTTTATGAACTGTCAGCATATCAGGCGGCCGACACGTTTATTTTAAGCGCTTCGGGAAACGAAAAATCAATACAGGTAAATAATTTGCTTTTAAGCTCGTCCGCCATTACTCAAACCGCCAGTCTTTTTTACGGAATTATTAGTTATTCCGGTATCATCGATATATCTCCTTTATCCGTAAACGGCAAGTTAATTCTGGATCGCTTCAGTTTGTCAGGCGGCGAATACCTTGGCGCGGTATTTAATGTATCAAGCAGCAACGGAGAAATCCGTATTTCAAGCAAAGAGATTGAAATCGCGCAGACAAAAATTGATGACATGAATATTGTATTGTTTCCTAAAAATGGAGATATTGAAATTTCTGTCTCGTGTTCCAGCGGCAGCGAAGGCGGTATTTTTATAGACGGGATGTACATAGCAAACCCGAACCAGATAGAAGCGTCCATTGCTTTGGACGAGCTGAGTATTTATGAACTTACGGAAATTATCCGCCCTTTTGTTAATTATTTCAGTATTCCTGAAATAAGCCGCAATTATCTTAAAGCCTCAAAAATAAACGCCGATATATTTTTTTCAACTGATTTTATCAACATTATTTATAATGTACCCCGCATGGTTTTTGATTCTGAATATATTAACGGAGTTGTTTCATTATCAGGTACCGACAGGCAATTTGCGATAAGCGAGGGAACTGTCAATTTTTTTGATACTGAACTGCTTGCGTCAGCCAGAATGAACTTTTCAAATCCCATGGATCTTGATTTTGACATTAACGCGGATTATCTTGATTTTTCATGGAGGCTGGACGGGCAAATCATCGACAGAAGAACAATGATTATCCATGATCCGAACGGCTTTAATTTGTACGGTACGCTTTCGGATACAGGAGCCGTATCCGGTTACATTGAAAGCATCAATTTTCCGGTTCCTGTAAACGCGCAGACTGTATACCTAAGTTTTTTTTCATCGCTCCGGTACGAATCATCTGATTTATGGAATCTGGAAGTAAGCGGGTTTGAAGTGCTTTACAACGGCGGAAATTATTTCAATTTTTCCGGAACAGCCGATCAAAAAGGCGCGCATTTCAGGGATTTATCATACAGTGATTCTACCGGGATTCTTTCAGGCGCCGCCGATTTTAATTGGGATAAAGATTTTTCCAACATTCAAATATTTGCAAATCTGTCTGACGGCAAAGCGTCAGGTGAGAATTATTTTCTGGAATGTGTTTATAACAGAACCCATACAGACCTTCGCGCTTCCGTATCACAGATGCATGTAAACCGTTTTGTCAGGGAAATCCAGCCGATGATCGCAAGCGGGGATATAACGGCATACTGGGAATCAATTAATTCCTTTAATGTTCTTGCCAATATCAGTTCTTTTCATACCGTCTTAAATAATTCTCCCGTTAACGGATCTGTAAATTTAAAATTAAATAATGATGAACTTTTGGTGAGTAATCTCAAACTGGATTACGCGGCGATAAGGGCCGAACTGCCTGAAATGCAGATTAACAGGGTAACAGGCATTGCGAAAACAAACGCCGCCGTTCAGGGTATCGGCAGGTTCAATATTACAGGAAGCATGAAACTTGACGCCAAATTTAATCCTATAAATTCCTGGATTGATTATAAAAAAGCATATGAAAAATTCAGCGGAACATTGACTTTGCAAAATCTGCGTTACAATGATCTTAGAAATGATGAAATGGCGTTTACTTTTTCCCGAAATGAAGGCGCGCTTTTGGTCTCAGGCGGCATAAGAAATATGCTCAGGCTTGAAATGGACGGCGAAGGGAATTTCTTCGCAGGACTTTCATCGCCGTCGCCGATACAGGGTACAGTTATAGGAACGCTTAAAGAAGGTATTCTGGACGCGCAGTTTAATAATTTTTTTCTGGATCTTGTATCAATCTGGGCGTTTGTGCCTGACATGAAAGAATTTAAAATTGTCGGCGGATATATTACAGGTCAGATGGATTTAAGAGGTCCCGTACTGAACCCGGAATTTTACGGAAAAGCAAGAGCGTCCAGCCTGCGTTTCCAGGTGCCGGAGTATTTAACCGCGGATATAAGGTCTGTTCCCTTTGATGTTACAGCCGAAGGATATGATGTTACTTTCGGCCCTGTAGTCGCGGCGTCAGGCGGCGGGAGCGGAAAAGCAGGCGGCTTGCTTGTTTTTGAAAATTGGATGCCGTCAAGCATTACTCTTGATGTAAATATTCCAAGAGAAAGCCCGATTCCCTATAACCTTAATATATCCGGTTTTCTGGCAAACGGGAACGCTTCGGGACAATTCGACATGGATGTTGATATTTTAAACCGCCTCATGGAAATTTCCGGGGATAGCTATTCAAATCACGCCGAATTAGGGCTTAATATAGAAAATTTTTCCGCAATATCTGACAGTGTTTTTTCAAG
>JAIRQF010000127.1 GCA_031256635.1 Treponema sp.
ACAACGGTTTTTCCCCATGAAGAAACAGCGGTGTAATTTTTCGGCTCCGCGGGCGTAAACGGAACATCACGGCACGTTTCGATCATCAGAGCGATATGTTCAGGAGTAGTGCCGCAGCATCCGCCCAATATCTGCGTGTAAGGAGCGTATTCTTTCATTTTCCGCGCGAAAACTTCTGGCGTTATGTGATACTCTGTTATTCCGTTATTTTCAGACGGCATTCCGGCGTTCGGGCTTATCATTACAGGCAGACTTGAGTATTTAATAATGTCGTCTAACATCGGTTTCATTTGTTCAGGACCATGACCGCAGCTGAGTCCAAGAGCGTCCGCACCAAGTCCTTCGGCGAGATTTATTACAGTTAAGATATCAGCGCCTGTCAGCAGTCTGCCGGAAGAATCAGGAGTAAATGTAACAATTACGGGAAGATTTGAATTTTCCTTTGCTGCCAGAAGAGCAGCCTTGATTTCGTAAGTATCAGACATTGTTTCAATTAAAATTAAATCAGCTTCATTTCCTGCTTTAATCATCTGGGCGAAAATGTCAACCGCTTCCTCAAATTCCAAATCACCAAAAGGACAGAGCAGTTTTCCTGTAGGTCCTATATCCAAAGCGGTAAAACAGTCATTTCCTTTAATGGCATTTCTCGCTGTCTCCACCGCCGAAGAAATGATCTGTTCTACAGAGTAATTTGTGTCTTTTAATTTTAAACGGTTAGCTCCGAATGTGTTTGTATTAATTATTATGCTTCCGGCTTTTACGTAAAGTTCATGAATATCCTGTATTGCATTGTTATTTGTTATATTCCAGATTTCAGGAAGTTCTCCGGCTTTAAGTCCGCGCGCCTGAAGCATGGTTCCCATCGCGCCGTCAAAAAAAAGTCTTTCTTTACCAAGTCTATCTTTTAAATTCATTTTTTTCTTTCCTGAATCCGCAGTTTTTATCTTTACAGAGAAGGCATTTTGATGTTTTTTGCATTAGCCGCGGGGAATTATCCGAAAAACCGATGACAGCTGTAACAGATTTAGAGGGCGTAAGCATAAATCCGTCCGTTAATGAAAGTCCAATACGCGAAGCGTCGAGTAATTTTAAAATATCTTTCTGGCAGGTAACGTTAAAATCACCGTATCCGGGACTGTACCGATCAACCGCGAAAAGTCCTTTAAGATCTTCCTGTATGGAAATTTCTTTTTCCGTTTCATCAAGATAAGCTTCGATCATGTCCGCGCAGATATTATCAGCGATTAATGCCTTTTCCATATCCTGCACACTGTACCTTCGTATTAACATATCGGCTTTTGTGCCAAGCGTAGCGGCCAGCAATACAGCGCGGTTACAGCCTTTCAGATGAGACGCAAGACTTTCGCTTTTTACTGACATTACACCTAACGTTACAGCGCCGGAATTAACATGACAATCATAAACAGCATATACGCTTTTCGGCGTAATATTTTCCCTGAATACCTCTTCAATTTCTTTATTCAGCATAATTTACCATTATTTTAAAATCTCTGATAAATTGTCAATAATTTTTCCGGCGATGTCCGGTTTATTCATGGTATAAATATGTATGTGGTTTACGTCATTCGCGATAAGGTCTATTATTTGCTCCGTGGCGTATGCAATTCCCGCCTGGCACATGGCTTTCTGATTGGAAGAAAATTTATCTACAATCGCCCTGAACCTGGGAGGAAGGGCAGTGCCTGATATCCCGCAGATGCGCGCGATTTGTTTTCCGTCTACAACCGGCATAATTCCCGCGATTACAGGAACATCAATTTTTTTATTTAAAAGATGATATAAAAAATTATATAAAATATTATTGTCAAAAAACATCTGCGTTGTTAAAAATTGACAGCCGCATTCAACCTTTATCTTTAAACTTTCAATATCTTTTTGTATACTCTCGGATTCCGGATGACCTTCCGGATAACAGGCTCCGCCGATACAAAATCCGCCGAATTCCCGGATTTCTTTCATTAAATCACAGGCATGATGATAACCTGAATCTTTCGGAAATTGAGAGCCTTCGGCGATATCGCCTCTTAACGCGAGAATATTTTCAATTTTTAATTCTGATAACCGGGTGAGAATACCAATGATTGTTTCTTTACAGGAAGACACGCATGTAAGATGAGCGAGAGAAGTTATACCGATATTATTCTGCGCTTCATCTGCGAGGCTTACGGAATGTTCTGATGTTCCTCCGCCGGCTCCGTAAGTTACGCTGATAAAAGCGGGGTTTAACGCCGCTGTCTTTTGTACAATTGATTTAGCGCCGACAAGTCCCGATCCGTATTTTGGAGGAAATAGTTCGCAGGATACAGTAGCCTTGCCGGTATTTAAAATATTAATAATTTTCATTATAACTTTTTTTAACGCCGTTATAATTATTCTTCCCATAACCATGTTGACAGATAACGCTCTCCGGTATCTGGCAGAACCGCGACAATTGTTTTGCCTTTGTTCTCCGCTCTTTTGGAAATTTCAAGCGCGGCATCGAGGATTGCCCCTGATGAAATACCGCAAAGGATGCCTTCTTCTTTCGCCAGAAGACGCGCTGCGGCTCCGGCTTTTAAATCATCTGTCTGATAAATCTCATCAATAAGTGATCCATCGTAAACTTTGGGAACAAAGCCGGCGCCTATACCCTGTATTTTATGGGGACCAGGCTGACCTCCTGAAAGAACAGGAGAAACGGAAGGCTCAACTGCGATTAATTTAACCGATGGTTTTTTGAATTTTAGATATTTTCCCGCGCCCGTTATCGTTCCGCCCGTACCGACTCCGCTGACAAGAATATCAATATTTCCATCCGTATCATTCCAGATTTCAGGGCCTGTGGTTTTTTCGTGAACCTGCGGGTTAGCCTGAGTATCAAA
>JAIRQF010000157.1 GCA_031256635.1 Treponema sp.
GGAACAGGAAGAAAATATCCGTAACGCGATGGAAGAGCAGAGTCAGGGAAGCAAACAGGTATTGGAAGCCGTAAGCACCCTTAACGATATTACCCAGCATGTAAAGAGCGAGTCAGAAGAAATGCGCACAGGTTCCAGAGAAGTAATAAAAGAAGGAAAGAACCTTGAAGTTATCACTCAGGAAATTACAGGCGGCATGAACGAGATGGCAACAGGAGCGGATCAGATAAATATTGCAGTAAATCAGGTAAATGACCTAACGGTGATAAATCATGAGAAGGTTGATACGCTAATGAGGGAGGTAGAACGGTTTAAAGTCGCGTAGTCATTTTAAATATGACAGACAATCTTAAGATTTTTAACGACCCTTCTCTTTCAGGCGATGAGCGCCTTGCGGCTCTTCGAGCATGGCATAAAGCCGAAGGAAACAGGGTCTTTTTTGAAAATACAGGAGAAATTAATAACCATATACATACCATTTACAGTTACAGCCCGTATACTCCGGCAATGGCGGCTTATAAAGCATGGGAAGCCGGGTTAAGGGCCGCTGGATCTGTAGATCATGACTCTATCGCGGCGGCGGATGAGATGCTTGCAGCCGGCGCGGTTTTGGGTATTGGGGGATGCTCCGGTTTTGAAGTGCGCGTCAGTTTTAAAAAGGACGCTGACGGTAAAGCGTCCGCGTTTGCCGCAAGGAAAATCAATAACCCTGATTCCGAAGGTTTCGCGTACATGACGGTTCAGGGGATACCCCGTCCCGGCATTAAAAAAGCCGCTCAGTTCCTTGTACCCATAAGGGAAGAGAGGCTCAGGCGGACAAAGGCGATGGCTGTTTCAGCTGACGCTCTTTTAAGGGAAGCGGGCATGGAAGAAATTGATTTTGAAAGGGACATATATCAGATTTCAAAATATGGCGAGGGAGGAGAAATAACTGAGAGGCATCTTCTTGCCTCAATCGCCCAAAAAATCATTCAAAAATACGGTAAAGGGCCGCGCCTGACAGATGGGATAAAACAAAAATTCGGTATATCAGTTTCACCTAAAATAAAGACGCTGTTAAGCGACCCTGAAAATCCTCATTATCTATATGATTTGTTAGGTATTTTAAAAACAGATCTATTGCCATCGATTTTTATTCAGCCTGATGAAAACGAATGTATCAGCGCGCAGAGCGTGACGTCCTTTGCCTCTTCCATCGGCGCGATACCGTCTTACGCTTATCTTGGAGATGTAGGAGAATCTCCTACAGGAGATAAAAAAGCGGAAAAATTTGAAGATAACTATATAGAAGAACTTTTTTCTGAATTGTCGCATCTGGGTTATAAGGCGGTTACCTATATGCCGCCGCGCAATACAATCCGGCAGCTTGGTAATGTGCAGAATCTTTGCGGGAAGCATGGTTTTATGGAAATATCAGGGGTTGATATAAACAGCTCCCGCCAGTCTTTTAACTGCCCGGAAGTTTTAAAAGATGAATGCCGTCATCTAATTGACACAACATGGGCATTAATCGCACATGAGAGGCTTTCCGGCGTTGACATACGTTATGGGATATTTTCCGCTGACAATCCTCTTGCTTCTCTTGATTTAAAGGAAAGGTTAGCCGCCTTTGCTTTCTTCGGTAAAAAATTAAATATGTATAATCCTGATGAATCGGCGGCGCAAATCGCCATCGAAATTGATAAAGGAAATCTTAATTGGAGAAGTGTATGAAATACGGAATAATTTCCGCTCTTGTAAGAGGTCTCTGCATTGACGTTACGGGAAAACCCCATATTGCAGTCTTTAACGACTGGGAATTAATTGTTCCCAAAACCGCCATGAAAGCGGAGTTAAAATCAACAGATTCGGAACAGGCCGCGGCAAATATTATCCGCAGCGCTTATTATGACTGGAAAAAGAACGATATTAAGGAAGACGGACTTGTTTCTGTACCTTCCTGCGTAGCGGTGTCAATTGACGGCAGGCATACAGGCGTATGCTGGATTGGAGAGGACCTTGATTCAGCGCGTAAATGCCTTGATGAGAAAAAAACATCCCCCCTTGCCGAAATACACGCAAAGGACAACATTTTAATTGACGCGCAGAAAAGATCTGATGTTGTAAAAAACAAAATAGCTCTGGTTACAGGAGGCGCTCAGGGAATCGGAGAGGAAATTACTCGCAACCTCGCGCATGCAGGAGCCCTTGTTTTTATCGCAGACCTTAACATTAACGGAGCGAAAAAACTGGCAGCTCTTATAAATGAAAATGAAAAACGGACTGCCGCTGTCGCCGTTGAAGTAAATGTGTCAAGCGAAGAATCTGTGGAAGCGATGTTCAATACGGTGGCGCTTACCGCAGGCGGCCTTGACATTTGCGTCAGCAACGCCGGAGTGCTTAAGGCCGGAAGCGTTCTTGAACAGGAACTCCCTGATTTTAAATTTGTCACAGACATCAATTACACGGGCTTTTTTATTATATGTAAATTCGCAGGCAGGCTCTTAAGAGCGCAGCACTATACCGCGCCTGACTGGAAGACAGACATTATTCAGGTAAACTCAAAATCCGGTCTTGAAGGTTCCAATAAAAACGGAGCGTACGCGGGAGGAAAGTTCGGAGGTCTTGGCCTTACAGCGAGTTTTGCGATGGAGCTTATTGAATACGGAATAAAAGTGAATGCCGTGTGTCCGGGAAATTTTCTTGACGGCCCTCTGTGGTCAGACCCTGAAAAAGGCCTTTTTGTTCAATATTTAAAACAGGGAAAAGTTTCCGGCGCAAAAAGCATTGCCGATGTGCGCAGTTTTTACGAATCAAAAGTTCCCATGAAAAGGGGCTGTACCGGAAAGGATTTAATGCGCGCGATTTATTACATTATCGAACAGGAATATGAAACAGGGCAGGCTGTTCCCGTCACAGGCGGGCAGATAATGCTGCATTAAATAATGAGCATTAAATCTCCGGAGCGTTATCCAGTAAATACTTCTCTGCTTCTGTGTTCCATAATCCCTGATGACGCGCGCAAATTTCGGCGAGTTTTTTATAAAAAGGATCGATTTTTCCTTTTTCCGCGAAATCGTCGATTGCGGTAAGGTCAAGTTTTTTGTGAGTGTAAATGAGTTTTTTACCTCCGGGAATTTTATCAAGGTTTATTGTTGTTTCGGGAGCGGTGTTTAATCCTCCGATGTGGGTGATCATAAAGCCCGGATTTAATTCACCCTTTGCCATCATTTCAAGGGATTCTTTCATGTCATCGGTGTTTCCTCCCGATGTTCCGACAAGATGATGCGATTCATAATGCACATTGTAAAAATTAAACTCCGCGGAAAATGCGGGATTTACAGGGCCTGCGAAAAAGTTAAGGCAGCCGTCCCGTCCCAAAAGCCTGTCGCCCATTTCAAGTACGGGCTTAACAGGCGCGAATACAAAAACATCATCGTAGAGTTTTCCGCCGTTTATTGATTTTAAATGATCGACGGGATCAGCCAGGTTTTTCGTGTTAACATAAACTAGTTTAACTCCGTTCTTTTCGGCGTCTTTGGCTGTCAGAAGCTGAGCCGCGCGTGAGAGGCGGCTGTCGTCGATATCGGTTACAACAAGGAGGGAAGGCTTTCTTGGATTGTGAATTGCGTAGTCAATCGCGCCTAATCCCATCGGGCCGACCCCTGCAAGGAGCGCCATTGAACCGCCTTGCGCAATCCCCATTGAGTGAATATAAGAGCCTGCCTTTGTATGATACTGCGCGTGAAACGCTCCGACGATGCATGAAACAGGCTCTGAAAGGGAACCCATATAATAATTTTCGCCGCTGTAATCAAGAAGACAGTTCCTCTCCATTACTTCTTTGGGAATAATTACATAAGTTGCGCTTCCTCCGATGTATTCGTAAGAATAACCGGGCGCCCATAAAGTAGCTTCTCCGTTTTCATCGGGATAATTAAGCGCCGTTTGAATCGCGAACTTGTTCCCGGCTTTATATTTATCTTTCCATTTCGCGCCGACCTGCTCAATGGTTCCGCAAAACTCATGGCCGATAATCGGCTGGGTTTTAGAAAGGTCATGGCGCACGCGTTTATGTTTCGCGCCCTGAGAAGCAAGCTTGTGACTCGACATGCAGATTGAATCGGAAAATACCTTCGCGAGTATTTCATCATTTTTTATGGGAGGCAGTTCAAACTCATCAAGTCGAAGATCATTTTCTCCGTATAAACGGACAGCTTTTGTTTTCATTTTCACTCTTTATTTTCTTTTGTTCAAAACATCTTTTTCATATTGATCAACTTTATAAAGCCAGTTTATTCCCGAAGGTACTTCCGCGTCAAAACAGAGTTTATCCCATACAGCGCCGAAAGGAAGCGTTTTTAGCTCTTCCATAAGAGCGAGTCGCTCGTGATTCTTTCCGGCTTTTTCCGCTTCCGTAAGCATCTTTGTAGGTTCTAAAAGCGCTTCCAATAAGCCTTTGCGAAGAGACCTTGTGCCGATCGTCCATGCCGCGATGCGGTTAATTGAGGCGTCAAAGAAATCCAGGGCTATGTCGATACGGCTAAAACATTTCGCTCTTGCGATTTCGCGGCAAGTGTCGCGTAATTCATCGGAATAAATCGCGACATGATCTGAATCCCACCTGAGACCGCGGCTGAAATGTATTAAAAGGCCGGGTATAAAAAGAAGGGCCGCGGATATTTTATCAGCAAGCGCTTCTGTCGGATGGAAGTGCCCCGAATCAAGGCAAAGTTTAATCTGCCTGGCGGAGGCATATCCCATATAAAACTCATGGGAGCCGACAACATAGGCTTCGCTTCCTATGCCGAACAGTTTTGACTCAACAGCGTCCGTGATTGTTTTTGCGTCATATTTAATATCCAGAGTTTCGTCTAACGCGTCGCGCAGCCTCTGTCTTGGGGAAAGACGATCAGATGGTGTGTCTTTTGAGCCGTCAGGCACCCAGATGTTGTTTACGCACGGGCTTCCCTGATTCTCTCCGATAGCAGAAGCAATTTTGCGCGATGCCTTGCAGTGGCGGATCCAAAAATCGCGGATTTTCTTATCGTCGCTTGAAAGAGTGTAGCCTGTATCCGCCATCGGATGCGCGAAGAAACTGGGGTTAAAATCAAGCGGGATTTTCTTTTTCTTTGACCAGGACATCCATGTTTTAAAATGTTCAGGCTCCAGTTCGTCGCGCGAAACTTTTTTTCCGTCTGTTTCGGCGTAAAGGGTATGCAGGTTAAAACGTTTTTTTCCGGGAATCAATGAAAAGGCGAATTCCGCGTCCGCCCTAAGTTCGTCTGCGATACGCGCTCTTCCCGGATAATTTCCGGTAGCAAGAATGCCGCCCCCTGATCCGACGCTGCCTTCAAACCCGATAACATCGTCACCCTGCCAGCACTGTATTGAAATTGGGACGTCAAGCGCCGCGCGGATTGCCTTATCAGTATTAACAGCGAATTGCGCGTATGCTGTTTTTGCAAGCTCATAGGATTCTTCGATTGATTGTTTTAATTGTTCGCCTGTTTTTTTATCTTCTTTCATAATTCCTCCGCTATTTTGTTAATACTCCGGATCGAAAACGTTCAACTTCCCAATTATTTATAAAATCAATTTTATCCTGTGTCATAAAAAGAGGACCGGCGAAACTTTCTGTATAGACCGCTACCTTTACCGTATCCTTAAAAAGATCGAGAGCAAAAAAAGCCGCCTTTTGTGTTGCCGCCGCGCTGAATACACCAAGGCTCTTAACGGCGATAATTTTAGCAGCCCTGCCTGTTTTTTGAGTATGTTTATCCCAATCTGCGCGAATTGTTTCCGGTGTATTTGCCTCCGTAAAAATAGGATCGCTTCCCGCATAGACAATATGATCTGGAGTAAACGCCGATGACACAGGATAGAAAGAAGGGCGATCTTTGATATAACGCGCGATTTCCTTACTGTTCATAAAAGAAGAATAGCCGCTAAGCTCCTTCAACAATGCAAATATCTCTGCGTGCCTGCTGGGGATTTCTTCTGCACAGATTCGCTGTTCATCAGAAAAATCCGGTTTTCTTATTATCTTCGCGCCGATTTTTTCCATTACTTCATCCTATACGCGCTTTATTCCCTCTATTGTGTTCGCTCCTGCGAAAATACCGTGGTTTTGCAATAGAATAACGGATGGGTGCTTTTTTTGCGCAGCGTAATATTCGTCTAACGCTGTTTTTACAAGGCGGGAAAGAATGTAGCCTGGGTTTGTAGACGGAATCCACAATGTATCTTCGCAGAAAATTACCTTAAAAGCGGTTTCTCCATTTTTGGAGCAGCAAAGTCCGTTTACCAAAGCCGGGTGCAGGTGGACAACATATGAAAAGGGGATGATATCGTGTAACAGCGCTTCGACGCTTGGTCTTTTTTCTCCATCTTTTCGCGCCGCCATTAAATCGGCTAATATTTCTTTTTCCCTTTCATTACTGGATGCGGGGTATGTTTTTTCCCAGATTGCGTTTAATGCCTGCCTGTCCATTTTTACAAAAGAATCCGCCGTTGCATCTGCAAGGGAAAAACCTGACGCTTTTACAAATAAGGTTTTTTCATCTTTAAATGAGGTGTTTCCTCCGCCTGCAAGCGTATATTCCGGATTACTTCCGTAGAAACGGGATAACTCAGCCAGCTTTTCAATGCTCATAAATATTAATCCATATGAAACATTTCAGTTAACGTACTGCTTACGGGCGATTCATCGGGATTTGTTTCCATTACATCCTTCATCATGTGCCACCATTTTTTAATTATTTCTTTTTGCGGTAAATCGTCGTTTGTAGAGTCGTCAGCAAGGTATTGAAAAGCGAATAACGTATTGGTTTTGCTGTCAAGGTATATCGAATAATCCGAAACGCCGGCTTTTCTTAATTCATTTTTAAGTTCAGGCCATATTTCATCGTGGCGTTTTTTATATTCAGCTTCACAGCCGGGTTTTAATCGCATCGCAAAGGCATTTCTTCTCATTTCACCAGTATACACCTGAATTTTAACGAAATCAATGTTAATCATGTGAATATAAACCGGTTTTAAAGATATCGCTTTACAAAAATGACATTTTTCATCATAATAGTTAGATGAACGGTAAGCTATCAAGTCATAGCTTGATACATAAAGGTCCCGGTTTCTATTTTCGCCGGGATTGGCAGTTATACGCTCTTGTTTTTCTGCCGATGCTTTTTGTTCTGATCTTTAAATTCGCTCCGATGTTCGGCCTTGTTCTCGCTTTTAAGGATTATAAGATTCCGCTTGGGTTTTGGGGCAGCGAATGGGTTGGATTTAAGGTTTTTAAGGATATTTTTTCTCATCGTCTGTTCCTTCCCGCTTTAAGAAATACTCTTTTATTAAACATGCTGGATCTGATTATGGGTTTTCCGATGCCCATAATTCTTGCCCTCCTTCTTAATGAAATCGGAATAAAGTGGTTTAAACGCACAACACAGACTCTTCTTTATCTGCCGCATTTTCTTTCATGGGTTATAATCGGCGCTCTTGCGTATCAGCTTTTCAGCGTAAATACCGGAATGATTAATAACATTATTGAACTCTTCGGAGGAAAGCGTTTTCCATTCCTTACAACCGATGTTCCGTGGCTCTTTAGTTATGTAATAATAGGTATGTGGCAGACAATGGGATGGGGAACAATTATTTATCTTGCCTCTATTTCAGGAATAAACCCCGAGTTATATGAAGCGGCTACAGTAGACGGAGCGGGACGTTTTCGTCAGTGTATCAGCGTCACCATTCCCTGTATACGCAGTACTATCGTAATACTTCTTATCTTAAACCTTGGGCGTATTATGGGAGGATCATTTGAAAGGATATATGCTCTTTCAAATGTCGCGGCTGTTGAATATACGACGACAATTCCTGTCCTTATTTACCGCTGGGGTATTCAGGGAATGAACTTCAGCCGCGCTACCGCGTTAGGGCTCTTTCAGGGAGTTATCGGCCTTGCAATGGTGCTGTTTTCCAACTTTGTTTCCAGAAGACTGGGAGAAGAAGGCTTATTATGAACGTTAAAGCCGCAAGGTACAAAAGAAGCTTCTCAAGTAATTTCTGGAAAGCGGTAATTTATTTTGTTATTTTAATATTTACCTTAACGTGCATTCTTCCTTTTATCCATGTTATATCAAAATCTGTAAGCGACGACGCCTATGTAATCGCGAACAAGGTTTTCCTTTTCCCGAAAGGTTTCACACTGGGAGCGTACACAAGAGTTTTTCAGGACGCAAGCATTATTCGTTCGATGTATATCAGTATTTTTGTAACCGTCACTTTTACAATCCTTGGAATGTTCCTTACAAGCTGTCTTGCCTACGCTCTTTCAAGACCGCAGTTTAAGGGGCGGCGTTTAATGACATTCCTGTGTATTTTTACGCTTTATTTCTCCGGGGGAATAATTCCGGATTACATGCTTATGAGTTCTCTTGGGATGCTTGATACATTATGGTGCCTTATTCTGCCTCTTTCTTTCAGCGCTTATAATTTTATTATTATGAAAAACGCGATGATGGCTTCCGTTCCCATAAGCCTTGAAGAATCCGCGCGTATTGACGGAGCGGGGCATTTTCGCATCCTGACTTCAATATTTCTGCCTCTGTCCAAACCGATTATCGCTACCTTGTCGCTGTTTTACGCGGTAGGACGCTGGAACGCATATCAGGACGCTCTTTTTTACATTAAACAGAGGGTGGACCTTCGTCCGCTTCAGCTTAAACTGTATTACCTTGTCGTTCAGGCAAGCGAAAGTTTCCAGCTTGAATCCATATCCGCTGTTATTATTAACCCGGAAGTGGTAAAGGCAGCCTGTGTAGTTTTCGCTACTTTACCTATTGTTTGTATTTACCCGTTTTTACAGAAATATTTTGTTACAGGCGTTATGATTGGCGCTGTAAAAGAATAAGGTGATCAATCTTTCCGTAGGGAAGATAAAATATTTTAGGAGGATTTTATGAAAAGATTTTTGGTTCTTTTCCTGATTCTGGCTGTCGCAGCTTCCGTGTTCGCCGGAGGAAACAGGAATACAGAAACAGCCGCCGCAGCCGGTACCGCATTCACAAGCTACGCAAGTGGTTTTCCGCAGAGAGTAACCATCAGTATTCCGGTATATGATCGCGCATATCAAGGTCTGGATGTAACAAATAACGCGTTGACACGCTGGGTTCAATCCGAGTTTGGCAACAAGTACAATGTTACCGTAAATTATGTTGCTGTAGGCAGATCAACAGAATATCAGGATTACCTTCAGATGCTTGCCGCCCGCAGAGCGCCGAACATTGTAATGCACTATGACATGCCGATCGCGGTTAACTACTACGGACTGGGAGCGCTTCAGGAAATTAACTGGGATGAAATCGCTTTTTACGCGCCTAACTTCTATAACCAGACAAAGGGAATGATTCAACAGTACGGAACACTTGATAATAAAAAGATGTTCTTCTTTGCAGAGCGTCCGGTATCTGATAACTTTACAACTTTAGTTCGCAAGGACTGGGTAGAAAGAGCCGGCTACAGGGTAGATCAGCTTACCAATCTTGAAACATTCAACCAGATGCTTTTAAAGTGGAAGGAACTCGGCCTTGGAACAATGGGCCACCGCCTTCTTATGAACAACTACACCTACAGCTATGCGTTCCGCGACTGGCCGATTAATGCCGCAGAGCGCAATCTTTATTCTGAGCTTTCTGTAGCAGACCTTACCACAAACGCTTCCAAAGAATGGCTGCGTGACATGAACTGGAAATATAATAACGGAGTCCTTGATCAGGAATTCTTCCTTCGCAATGACGACGCAAAAGCCCAGGCGGAATTTGTCGCAGGCCGCACAGGCACATTTGATATGTACCTTCTTAGCGCAAGACGCGAAGATGTAATGCTTGCCACACAGAGAAACAGCCCGGGCGCTGATTTCGCGGTTCTTCCGGTTGGCTGGAATGTTCCACAGGGTAAAGTCGCCCAGAGCCGCGGCTACTGGCAGTTCGGTATGATCATGGGTATCAGCAACAACACAACAGAAATTCAGAGGCGCGCGATTTGGATGTTCCTTGAATGGATGAATACACCGGCAGTTCTGGATGTATTGCAGAAAGGAACTAATGGCATAGGATTAACGCAGAACAATAATAAAGACTATTGGTGTCTTGTTGTTGAAAGTGCAAGAGAACCCAATGAAGACGCATTCTGGGCTGCCCAGAGAGCGCTTATGGCTCCCCAAGGGTGGGAAAGCCTTGCCGATGATGTTATCAGAAATTACAGAGCAACAGCCCAGTGGCGCACACCTGATCCGCTCTTTACAGTACCTATTCCGGCGATTACACAGTATCGCGCAGATCTCAATGTTCTGTTCCAGGAACTGTATGTAAGAATTGTAAGAGCGCCGACAGCGCAATTTGAAACAGTATACGCGGAAGCTGTAAGGCAGTACAATGCAGCCGGTTATCAGGCAATTATTGATGAAAAGCGGCAGGTAATTCAGGCCGGAAACTTTATACAGTAATCTGTAATCTGATTTAAAAACAAGCGGAGGCTGTTAAATTACAGCCTCCTTTTTTTTTATTGAGGTTTTCCGGTTTTCGGGAGGATAATAATTTTTATTATTTTTAAACGAGAGCTTCCGCTTCCATTGAGGCTAAAATAAAAGGACCTACGCCTTTAAAGTCATCTGTAACTATAGGTTCGCTTAAATAATATTCATATGAGCCGTTTCTGTACGGATTCCCTCCAAGGCCTGCTACTTTACAAATCCCTGTAAGGTGGAGTTCTCCGTTTTCATCTTCTTTTATTTTTTCTTTTATCAAACCCTGATATGAAAAAAGGGCGGCTTCTTTTACAGCGGGCGTGTATATTTTGGAAATTAATCCAAGGCGGATCATTTTTAATAAAAAATATACAAACATGGAAGTTGCCGAAGATTCTGTGTAATTTCCCTGACAGGAATGTCTGTCCAAAATCTGATACCAAAGGCCGCTTTTTTTATCCTGGAACTTTAAAAGGGGAGTCACAAGACTTTGCGCTATCGAAACGAGCGCTTCCTTTTGTTTATTGTCAGCGATAAAATCCAGAGTATCAAGCAAAGCCATGCAATACCAGCCAAGCGCGCGTCCCCAGAAATGAGGTGAACATCCTGTGTTTGGGTTTGCCCATAATTGCTTTCGCGATTCATCCCAGCCGTGGTATAAAAGGCCGGTTTCCTTGTCGCGCGCTTTCGACTCCATTAAAACAAACTGATAAACCGCGTCCTGTAAATCACCATCATCGCCGAACTGCGCTCCGTACTGCGCGTGAAAAGGCCCTGCCATGTAAAGCCCGTCAAGCCACATCTGCCATGGATAAATTTTTTTATGCCAAAGCCCGTTTGATTTTGTCCGCGGATGATTTCGAAGCTGATTCATAAGGTTTTCAATCGCCTTGCGGTATTTTTCTTCTCCGTATTTTTTTAGTAACAGGAAGAGGGTTTTGCCTGCGTTAATCATATCCAGGTTATATTCCTCTTCCTGATAATCTTCGATGGTGCCTGAGTCTTTCACTTTTGTATCGTACATTCCCTTAACCCAGCCAAGCCAGTCTTCATTGCCGTTTTTTTCACCCAGAATGAAAATGCTCTGCATGACAAGTCCGTGCTCATAATGCCACCGTACCTGAGCCGGAGTATACCGGCTCATTACGGAAAGTGCCATTCGCTGCGAAAAAGGTTTTGTTTTATCAAAAGGCGCTTTCATTTTTTTTAGTAAAGGTAACCTTCTTGTCTTGCATAGTTGATTGCCGCTGTTTCCCATGCGCTGCCGCCGCGGCTGTTTTTGAACTCAGCTACCCATGCGTCCCAGTTGGCTCTCGTCAGCTGGCGTGTGCCTTTTACAAATTCCAGAATTCCCTGCTCATAAAAACGCTGTACATCCGCGTTCGGCATCGGCAGCAGATTAGCGCCGTCATTCCTTGTCCATGGTTTTGCCATCATTTGAGCAAGAACAGACTGAATGTTAATTACTTTTCTGGAAACCGCGGTTGTATATGTAGGATAACGGGCAAGTATTTCTATATCACTGTTATAAAATACCATGTTCCTCAGCTGTGTGATATTTACTATGTACGGGCTGTCAAAACGCAGGTTTTGTGAAATACCTTCTGTTGTGGGCGCGCCATCAGGACCGAATCTGAAGTTTACGCCTTCTACGCCCCATCCGATTTCATGGTAACCTTTTGTTGACATCCATTCTAGAAGTTCCGCGATTTTAGCGCCTTTTCCGGCGTTCACCGCTCTTTGTGATACTGCATACATTCTATACGGTTTTGGGAAAACTCCAACCGATGATAAACCTTGCGGTCCTGCAGGCGGATCGAGTACAATCCACTCGCCGTTGGGGAAATTTTGATCAAACGGAGCGTAATTTGCCAGTGCCAGAAGCGCCGCCATTTGCTCTCTCATAATTCCAAAGCGTCCCTGTTTCCACGCCGCGCGGAAATCATCCTTGCTTAATGTTTCCCATGCCGGATCTATGACTCTCTCATCAATCATTCTTTTAACATAGGTAAGAGCGTCGAAATACGCGGGATTATTTATGGCAAAACCGGGGTTTCTGCTGTCAAGGTTCCAAATACCGGCAACGCCGAACGCGCCCATGATTGGATCGAAACGGCGGCCCAGTCCTGCTTCGTATGGCATTGTTGTCTCAAGGAATGCGCCGAATCCGTAGGTATCAGCTCTTCCGTTGCCGTCAGGATCCCTTTCTGTAAACGCTTTCATTACGGTGAAAAGCTCTTCCGATGTTCTGGGTATTGCAAGCCCTAATTTATCAAGCCAGTCTTTGCGGATTACAAGACCCTCATTTCTGGGAATCGTACTTGTATTTGCAAAACCATAAGATACTCCGTTAATTGTGGAATAGGCTCTGGCTTCGGCATCGTACATTTGCCTTGACCTTTGAGGCATCATGGTATAAAGATTATCAACAGGAGCTATTAAACGCTGATTAATTAGTGAAAGCCAGCCTTGTCTGTCTACCTGAAAAAGATCAGGCAGCGAGTTACTGGCGCCTGCGGCAAGAAGTTTTGTTCTTGCGTCATTCTCATTGCTCGGAAGAGCCGTCAGTTTAAGATCGATACCAAGCTCATCCCTGATCTTCTGCAATACAATCCAGTCCGCAGGAGGTGAGGATGCTTCGGTTACCGAGAGGCCGTACCAGAGTTCAATTGTTACAAGTCCGGATGAACTCCCGGAATCGCTTGCGCCTGTCGCAAAACCAGAGACGGCAATGCAGAGCATAAGCAATGAAGCAAACGCGATTTTCAACTTTGTTTTCATTTTTATTCTCCTAAAATAAAATTTATTTTATGAAAGACTTAAGCCTTTCACTAATACAATATGACGCAATATCAGCCTTTTACGCTTCCTAAAAGGGTTCCCTTTGTAAAATATTTCTGAATAAACGGGTAGGCAATAAGCATGGGAATCGCGGACATAAAAACGCTTGCCGCTTTTATCGCCTGAACCGGAGCTTCTCCGTACGCGTTTATCTCCACAAATTCGTTCATTCCGGACGCCATTAAAATATTTCTGAGAATTATCGGCAGCGGCTGCAGGTCATTTCTGTTAATGTACAGCATCGCGTTAAAGAAATCGTTCCAAAAGGCTACGCCGTAATAAAGACCGATTGTCATTATTATTGGTTTTGACAGCGGAAGGATGATGCGAAGCAGGATGTACCACTCCGCGGCGCCGTCAATGCGCGCGGATTCCTTCAATTCTTCCGGAAGCCCTTCAAAGAACCTGTACATGATAAGGCAGTTATAAGTTCCAATAGCGCCGGGAAGAAAAACTGCAGCTAGTGTATTTACAAGTCCGATGTTGGCAATTACAAGATATGTCGGAATAAGACCGACGCTGAACAGGTAGGGTATAAGAACAAAGATGATTAAAGGTTTTCTTCCCGGAAGGGTTTTTACTGAAAGAACATAAGACAGCGGAATTGTCAAAAACAAGGCAGTGGCAACTCCGTAAATAAATATCTTAAGGCTGTTAACAAGAGCGCCAAGGAAGCCAAGATTGCCTATTAATGTTTTGTACGCTGCAAACGACCATTTCCACGGAGGGAGGAACATCCCTTCAAGGTTAGTCCCTATAAAAGCATTCGGTCTGAAAGAAAGAGTTATGGTACTCCACATCGGGATAAAAACTACAATAAGAACGAATATCAAAAAGATATTAATAACAGCATAAAAGACTTTATCGATACCTGTTAATTTTACTACTGTTCCTTTGTATACTCCGCTTTTCATTGCCGCTCCTAAAATAAGGAAGAATCGGTTAATCTTTTAACCGCCCAGTTTGAAACAAGAATAAGAACTAAGCCAATTGCGCCTTTGAATAAGCCAACTGCGGTAGCAAGACTGAACTGGAACTGCAGAAGACCCTGCCTGTATACCCATGTGTCAATAATATCCGCGACGCTGTAAACAGGAATTGAATACAGCATGAACATCTGGTTAAAGCCCGCGTCCATAATTGTCCCGAGCCTCAACAGGACAACCATGACAATTACGGGGCTTATCGACGGAAGGGTGATATACCATGTCCGCTGCGGAGCCGTCGCGCCTTCAACAATGGCGGCCTCGTAAAGCGAAGGATCAATTCCTATAAGAGCGGCGATAAAGATAATGGCGCTCCAGCCCATTTCCTTCCATGCGTCGGATAAAATAACAATCCATGGAAATGTTTTAACATTTGACATAAAGGCGATGGGTTCTCCGCCCAGAGCTTTTATGACATCGTTAACAATACCGTCTCCGGGATTCAGAAGAGTAAGAAGAATTCCGTACATAATAACCCAGGAAAGAAAATGCGGAAGATACGACATTGTTTGTACAATCTTGGCAAGCTTCCGCCACATACATTCATAAAGAGCAATAGCGAGTATTATCGCCGCGGGGACGCTGACAAGAAGTTTGCCAAAACTGTAAAACAGGGTGTTCCTGATCAATTCTGTAAAATAAAATGAATTAAAAAAGACCTTGAAATTTTCAAATCCGACCCATTTGCTCCCGAGGACTCCGTCAAGAGCCATAAAATCTTTGAAAGCTATTTGTCCGTTCCAGATAGGCACATATTTAAAGATGATGTAGTATACCAGCGGAATAATCAGAAGTACATAAACCGATTTGTGGCGTTTTATATCCCGCCAGAGCGCTTTACGCCCAATTTGTACCGAAGGAGTACTCATACATATAAGATACTAAAGAATATGGAAAAAAATAGAAAAAAAAACGGTGATTAATTGGATTATTCCGACTTTTTTTCCTGTTTTCTTAATTGACCCGGCGGAAGACCGTATATTTTCTTAAAAAGACGGCAAAAATAGGCGTAATCCTGAAACCCCAAATATAGCGCGATTTCCTGAATGCTTTCATCTGTCTGAAGAAGCATTTCCTGTGCGGTATATACCTTAAGGCGGTTAAGGTAGTTCCAAAGTGATAAGCCCATCTCCTTATGAAAAATCCGCGTAAGGTAATCCTCATTTACATTGATAGCGTCGGCAAGCTGCCGCCGTGTAATTAAGGAGCGGACATTCTGATCAAAATAGAGGATGGTTTTTTTTACAAGCGATCCTGTATGCGGCGGAAGGATATCAGAGCCGCGCCTTTGGTTTGATTTTTCTGCGGAGTCAAGGATATCCTGAAGGCGGGACTGGAATTCCATGGAAAAAGCCGCGGATCTGTGACAGATAACAAGTCCTGAAAAACGGCTTAACGCCATTATATCAGATGCGGAATTGATTTTTTTCTCAATCATGATTACCGGAACTGTAACCGTTATTGGATGCTTTCTTATTTCCGATATTCCCTGCGTGTTAACCGAATTACAGATAATTATCCGCGGATTAATTGTCGTAACAGTTTCATTAAAGGCTGAGATGGACGGTATATATACTTTATCCCCCGAAAGTTTTGCGTAACATTCAGTATCCCTTTTCTCTCCTCCTATAAAAAGAATCGTTCTTCCCGGCGATTTTAAAAGTTTTTTCGCCGCGTCAATTACAGATTCGTTACCCGCAAATTCTTTCCCGTAACATAGAACCGCGCTCTCCCTGAAATTACCTTTGTGTTCCAGTGATGAAAGTGCAAGCAGTTCTTCTGATCCCGCGCCTTTACCGCCGCAGATAATAAACGCGGTGTTTCCGCCGCTTTGGAGAATCTTTATTTCTTCGCGGATTACCGGAAGATCCCTTAAACATGCCGGAATGATATAATCCGTTAATAAAAGAACATGATCCTGTCTTTCGCGGCTGCGGATTTTTATCTCTTTTCCCGTAAGCCCTGGCCAGGGAATTGTGACAGAGCAATTTTGTCTGCTTCTTTTAAAAACACCTCCGTGCAGCAAAATAGTTCTTTCGCATAAAAGCAGCGTCTGCTCTTTAATAATTTTCTTTTTATTTCCCTGGCCGCTTTGAAAAATTATTTCCAATCCTCCGTATTCGACAGAAGCGGAAATACCGCCTGAATACTCTTCTTTTATTATGGAAAAACATTGGGACAGTTTTAACTTGTCTCCCAAAAGAAGAGGAAATAAAATATTTTCCTTTGCCGGTTCAATTAAAGAAAGCAGTTCCTGCGGATCAAAAAGCGTTTTTGTTAGCACATGATCATCAATTCCTGAAAGAGCCAAATCAATCAGATTTACAGCGTGTTCTTCGCGGGAAGCTACAAATGTTTTAAGCTGCTTAAGATTTTTTTTTATTTCTGTTCCTGCGGCATTTTCAAGTTCTTCTATTTTCTCGATAACGCCCGCGAGAGGATCGTAGAGATTGCTTTCAAGGGCGCGAAGGAATTCTGTTTTTGCTCTTTCAGCCTGCTGCGCGATCTGCTTTGTCCGTGTGAGTTCCTCAAACTGGAAAATGCCTTTTAGCGCGTAACTTATTGTGGAGCGGAGCTCTTCAAGAATTATGCCGTCATAAACCGGCACATTGTGAACAAAATAGCCGAGAGATTTATTTTCGATAAAAAGAGGCTGAACCATAAAAACACCGCGGGAAAATTCCCGCTTTAAGGAATGCGGAACAAGAAGTCTGGAAGGAAACGTCTGTTCACGGACTGGGCTTATTCCATCATATGAAAAACTGCCTGCCCAAAGAGTTGTTTTATCGTCCCTGTAAAGCGCAATCCCCGCGGTATTTATTCCGATTTTTACAAGGTGGCGCGCAAGGCTTTGCAAAAGGGAATTCCTGTCCCTTGTTCCCAAAAGTTCGCATTTAAGGGAGTTAAGCGCCTTATTGCGGAATTCATTTTCATATTGGGAATGAAAAGTAAGCTGTTCGCGAATTTTTACAGTCATTCTGAATATTTTCAGGCTTAGTTTCTGAACAAGAAGCGGTGGAACAAAACCTGATTCTGATATTCTGTTTATTAAATCGAAAAAAAGCTCCGTATCGCGCCCTGAATCAAAAAAACGGACGATAACTTTTTCTAAAAGTTTAAAAAAATGCGCATAATTATTTCTTATTGGAATATCGAACAGGCTGTTGACGACAGGGGCTATAAAAGCGTTTGCCTCTTCTGCGTCAAGCTTAAAAAAATCCGCGATCATCGCGATTAACAATTTTTCTGCGTCATTTTTATTTTCAGTATTTTCCGCCGCTTTGATTTTTTGCTCCGCAGGCCCTTCGCGTCCGCATGATTCGCGGATTATAATTTCTACAGGTAATTTAATATCTTCCGTGTTTTTATTTTTCTTTTTTCCTGAAAGCTTCATAAGTATTCGCAAAGATTCGGCGCTTAAAGCGGAGTAGGGTATATGAACTGTGGTTAAAGGGCTTTCTGTTAACCTGCTCTCAACTGAATTATTAAACCCTGCCGCGTGGTAGTCACCGGGAATGTGATACCCATGTTTTGCGAAATAATTTACAGCGCCCAAAATCATAAGGTCGCTTGATCCGATTAAAGTGTCAAAATCAACTCCGGGTTTAAGCATGCGGTTTTCAAAAAGAAAAGCCGCCGCCGTGTCTCCCCTGTCCCAGTTAAAGGAATCTGTAATTAATAAATTATCAGGGGAAAGACCGGCTTCCCTGTGCGCGTCCTTAAAACCTTCCAGCCTGGCAAGGGCAGCCCTGTTAAAATCAGGGCCGCGGATAAAGGCTATTTTTTTCGCCTTATGAACATTGATAAAATGGGAAGTAAGCTGTTTCATTCCGTTGTATGAATCAAACTCCACGCACGGATGTCCTGAAATTTTATAAGATAATGTCACATAATGGAGCGGATCAAAACCGGAATGGAAACGGATAAATTCTTCCTCTGTCTCTGTGTACTTTATTGTTGAACTCCAGCTTATGCATCCGTCCAGATTTTCGCTGTTAACAAGGGAATACACGGGATTACGGAGGTATTCAGAATCTGTCAGGGCATTTAGCCGCCCTCCGGGAAAAATAAAAAGGCTTTTATCTTCCCTCAGCGCGGTTTTCGCGAAAGACGGCCATATGCGCTGAGAAGCGCCTGTATGAATTGAGGCAAGAATAAAACCTATTCTGTTATTATTATCATGCATAATTTACGCATAATTAAAACGTTATCAGATCTTTTATTTTAACAGGCTCTCCTGAAGCGATTGATTTGTTGCCTGCGATTCCTGTAAGTATCGAATAAACTCCGTCGATGTGGGAAGCAGCCCGTTTGAATCTGTCCTCCTGCGGTTCGCCGAAAATATCGTTCAGCATTACATTGTCTCCGCCGCCGTGGGAGCCTTTTCCTTCGGTAAACTCAATATCGTACTGATTTGCGAACATCGGCCAGAATACGATTGATTTCTGCGACAGCGCGCCTTCTTCGCTTTTTTTCCCGCCTGCGTTTATATAAGCTTTTTCTTTAACGCTTACTTCCAGCCGTCCTTTTGATCCGTTAAAAACAACATTGTAGCCTTCCCACGGCATATACGCGTTAAGGGAGTAAGTCATGATTGCGTTATTCCTGTAACGGATTAAAAGCCCCATTGTATCTTCAATGGAAATTTCATCTGAAAATACGCTGCGGTCGCGGATATAACCGGAATCATTTTCCGCGTCAAGATAAAGGGATTTCATTGTCTCGTTATTTTCCATATTGATTGCAAATGGATCATTCTTCGCAGCTTCACTTCCATGACAGCGGTAATAAAAATCTTTTACGCCTCTTTTTTCAGCGTTTTTCATTCCATAAAAGTTAAGTTCTCCCATCGCGAATACCGTTTCGGGTATGGTTCCAAGCCAGAAGTTTACCAAATCAAAATGATGAGTCGATTTATGTACCAGTAAGCCCCCTGAGTTTAATTTGTTTCTGTGCCAGCGGCGGAAATAATCCGCTCCGTGATACGTATCCAAAAGCCATTCAAAGTGAACGGAAAAAATATCACCTAAAAGGCCGTCCATTATAACTTCGCGGATTTTTGTGTTATGGGGAGAGTAGCGGTAATTGAACGTTACGCGCAAGTTTTTCCCGGTGCGCTTTTGGCAGTCAAGGATAGCCTGCGCTTTATTCTCGTCAATGGTCATGGGTTTTTCCGTAATTACGTCGCAGCCTTTTTCCATTGACCGGATAATATAATCATGATGGGTGCGATCCACGCTTGTGACAATTACCGTATCCGGCTTTATTTCATCAAACATTTTATTAAAGTCCGTATAATTGTAAGTCTTCGCCTGCGCGGATGAGTATTTTTCCT
>JAIRQF010000070.1 GCA_031256635.1 Treponema sp.
AAACGCGAGGGAAACATAATCACCCCAGTATGGGGATAAGGAGTAAAACATGGGAACAGTAATTGACGGAATAAACTGGGGAACACGGACATTTCAGAGTGCGGAAATTCCGCAACGGCAACCGGCGGCATACGAAACAACCGCGCCGAAACCGTTAAAAAAAGAAAGTGAAAAACCTATAATTGTAGAGGTACTTCCCGGGCAAAAATTACCGGAAGGTTACGCAGACTACAGACCGCTTTTACAGAGGGACGGCCTTATTCTTTACGCATGGGAAATCCATGATGATGAAATCAGGATCATATGGATAACCGCAAACCGTGGAATGTATAAATATCAGGCATGGGCAGACAACGAAAAAGACCTTGCAACGCTCTACCCAAAAAGTAAATATGATATAGGCCGCTATAACGATCCCACTTCAAACAAAGCTGACTTTATTATTTACGCCGCGCCCTCCAGCCTTACATTAAATATCAAAGCCGCATTTATAGCGAAACTTAAAGAAGCTGGATCAACTGTCAATTTTGAATATGAATTCTCTCTGGGCAGACAAAAAGCGGAAAGGGAACGCGCCGTATTTGACAAGATTGAAAACCGCCAAACAGAGCGCACATTGAATTCGGACGAAAAAGAAATTCTGGAGCAATACCGCAAGTTAAACGCTAAAGAAAAAAGCGTGTTTTTAAACTACACAAAAAACCTATTAAAAAATCAAAAGGAAAATTTGGTATAAGAAAACAAAGTCCGGGGCTGCATTGCTCCGTAAACTTAAAACGCCGGAAATCCGGCAAGGGGAATTTATCATGGCAGAATTGGCATTATGTTTCAGGGACAAAAAAGACTACCGCCTTCTTACGGTAAATGAAATTGAGGAACTGACGAAAACGGCGCAGGGTGCAAGAGCAATCATTAAGGTTATGGAGCGTTATGCTTGCGACCAACCAGCAGACAACGGCGCAGAGGGGCTTGCGGTTTATCTAAACGCTTTCAATGTTTTAGGCTTGCTTATGGAACCGCTAGCAGACTTCATGTTCAATCAGGCAGGGGAAGCCGCAGCCCCGGAAGGGAAGGAGAATAAAATATGAAAACCCAAACAGCGATTTTAACAAAAGATGAACAGAAAATATTAAACAGCTACCGAAAACTTGACAGCGAAAAAAAAGAAGCGGTTGCGTATCATTGCAATTATTTATTAAAACATGAGCCGAGAAAAGAATTTGATTTTCAAACGCTGGCGAATCTGAATCTTGACGGCTTTCTCCACGAAATTGGGTATATAGATTGAGCCTTGCCCCGATATTTCCGGGGTTTATTCCCATACAGGAACGAATCATGACAGACGGCATTATTAACATCGACACCGAACCGGCGCGACTACTTGAATTCACGAGCGACAAATTTAACCCCGCTTCATATCTCTGGAAAACAGGCGACACCATTGTAATCAGTTTCATAATGGCAAAGACAAAAGGTGTGTTCTGCCAACTGATAAAAAACATCACAGCCCAGGGCTTTTATTTTAAGATACCGACACCAAGCAGCCGCATGAGGGAGATCGGGGAAAAACAAGGCTGGCATTATTGCCAAAGAGAGCATGAGGAATTAGGGCTTATTGATTTTCTGACCAATAAGCCAAACCCCGGAAATACCGGGCAGGAGATAAAGCAATGAATGAATTATCGGAAAACGAAAAATGGGAGCTTGCTGTATTTTTCAAGCGGCTATCATTCAATCTTGTTTTGGAAACAACGGACGGCGGCGCGGATAAAGCCCAGGCGTACAGGATATTAACGGCAATCGACAAACTACAAAAAGAGCTTGCCGACATGGGATATAACCCCCGGTAATGTCCGGGACAAATATTGTTCTGGATTTTATATATAAATACATCAGACGTATAATTAATTGGAGGGTATCAATATGGCTGAAGAAAAGTATCCGGGAGCATATACCAAACATGATCCCAATAAATGGGAATATGATTTTGGCGATACTGAATTCACAGGCGATTTTGACAAACTGCCTCCGAATATTCAGAGAATAGCGAATCAAATTCATAAAGACGCTTTTGGGGATAATGATACAAAACAAAAACAAGACCAATAAAAGGAGTGAGCGGAATGGCAAAAGAAAGAATAATATTGGAATTGGATCACGAGAATTATCCGCTGATTCTCCGGCAGTACGGGGAACAGGGAGCGAAAGCACAAGCGGTCTCGATGTGCATAGCCCAGGGCAGACCGATAACAAAAGAGAATCTGGAAGGGCTTCTGTCTAATCTGGAGGAGGCTCTGGAGGAGATTTTCGAGAGCGGAGTAGACGATCAAGAATAAGGTTGTTATTTAAAAAAAGCATAGTTAAAAATGTAGGCTATTTGTAGGCATAACAAGGTTAATGCTTTATAACTCTATATCTTGTATGGACTTACGCAAAATTAGCAGGCGTGAGTCCTGTCCTTGCTAAAGCGTAAGTCTATACGTTGTATGGATTTACATAAGACTGACTGACAGCAGAGGTCTTTGATCATTGCAGATCATCAAATTAACACCTGTATTTACACCTAAACTCAATGTTAGGTTTTATTGGGGTGTGTTTGCAAGGATTAGAGATATGAAGCGTCTTCCTTTTTCGATCTTTAAAAGATCAAACAGCCGTTATTATTACGTCAAATTTAAAAATGAAGAAACAGGCGATTATCTGCCAGCTATCAGTACAAAACAGGAATCCGAAATCGAAGCTTCTAAAACCGCATTTGAATGGCTTAGAACAGGCATCCCGAAACAAGGGGAGGCAATTTCTTTTAAACAATATTCATTAAGAGATATGGCGAAGGCAGCGGAAATTTCTAAAGATGATTCTGTTTTCATCTGTAAGGGACTACAGCGGAGAGGTTTATTAAAAACCTATATAATACCTGAAAGTAAAAATGCTGTAAGCTTCACAGAGTTTCTTCAGAATTTCTGGAATTGGGAGAAATCTCTTTATGTAAAAGAAAAACTTCGAAAGAATCATAGCCTTCATCGTAGTCATACTATCGAAATGAATGGAGCCGTATGTAAGTATTGGATTCCTTTCTTTGATGGCAAATTACTAGGTGAGGTTACCCGCCAGGATGTAGAAAATTTTGTTGACCATATTGATTCTATCGAAGATAGAGCAAGAGAAGAACAAGCCAGAATTGATAAGGCTCTTGAAGAAGCCGCATTAAAAGAAAAAGCAGAAATTGCATTCGGAGTCAGAAAACCTAAACGAAAAAATGCCGCTAAAATTAAACGGCCTATAATACGGTTCCCAAAATCCGGAAAAAGGAAAAACTCAATAATCCAAACCGGTACAATTCCGCTCGTTTGGGCTTTCCGTAAGGAGATGATCGATCGGGATGTTACAGCAGGAATAACTTGGTTTTCCGGTATTTCAAACTGAAACGTATTATCTGTGGAAAGAAAAACTTGAAAATGGATATACCGGAGAAAAAGTATTTCGTGAACGTAAAAGAAAGATAGACAAAGATATATTGAGGCATACGTTATCCTAGCAATTTCCTTTGCGGCTCATGCTCTGACGAACACATGGACACAGTTTGCGCATAACGCCTTTGAATGAAAGAGCGCAATACTGTATGCCGCGGTCGGAATGAAATATGAAATCTGTCTGAGTGACACTGATAATTTTATTGGTATAAGTTTGAGTTAAAAAATACTCCTGTTTCTGCCTTCATGTTTTCCAATAGGCGTGTTCCTTAAAATTCTCCTCCAGCAGCTGCGGATTCTCAAAATCATTATAAAAATACAGACTTCTTCTCAAGGTCACTTTTTTTATATCTATCACAAATCCGGGAGAACCGGTTTTTTTATCAGCAGCAGGCGTTAATTTAAATTTATCATAAGTTATAAATAACTGTTTATTATTTTTCATGTTGGTTATCCGAATACCGTTCTGATATATTTCAATGATATCAATATAAAAACTGCGCAGTATTGAAAACGGAGCGATAATTAATAACAGCCCAGCAATGACAGCCATTCCGGGCGACAGGTAGTAAATAATTCCCGGCAGAGAATTATCTGCGAAATTCATTCCGCGGTTTTCAAGATTTTCCATAAAAAAACGAATTCCAATACAGGCTGCGAATAGTATAAAAATATATAATATGTTCAACGCGTTTGTCTTTTTATAGTCATTTGAATGTACGAGTAATTTGTGTGTCGAGAGTATATTATCTTCCAAACTTATTTAATTATCCCCAAATCAACCATTGCTTTTTTTAAAACAGCTTCGTTTGCCGGGGACATTTTGCCTAACGGAAGGCGTGCAGGACCTCCGGGCAGACCGGCCCAGCTTAGGGCCTGTTTGATCGGTACGGGATTTGTCTCGATAAAGGCGGCTTTTATAAAGGGAAGCAGTTCGTAATGGATAGCGCGGGCGTCTTCGAACCTGCCGTTAAGAGCGGCTTCTGTTAACGCTTTTACTTTTGCGGGCAGTAAATTTGAAATGACAGAAATAACTCCGTCTCCGCCCATGCTGATTAAAGGCAGGGTAAATGAATCATCTCCTGAAATGACATAAAACTTATCCTTGCTGTTTCTGCGCGGTATTGCGACTTCCCTTATTATATCTCCCATCTGGTTAATATCACCTGATGACTCCTTTACACCGGCGATTCCTGTGTTACGTGCAATTTTTTCCATCAGCGGAGCCGGGATATTTCTTCCTGTACGGGATGCGATATTGTAAACCATGATGGGAATACCGGCATTGGCGGCGGCTTCAAAATGGCGGAGCATTCCGTCATCGTTGGGTTTGTTGTAATAGGGCGTTACCACCAACGCGGCGTCAGCGCCCATATTTTTCGCGCGCTGAACGTATTTTACCATGTGTTTGGTGTCATTTGATCCGGCTCCGACAATAACCTTAATTTTTCCGGCGGCTTCCTTTACCGCGATTTCAATTATTTCATCTTCTTCATCTTCATCAAGGGTGGGATTCTCTCCTGTGGTTCCAAGCGGAACAATTCCGTCTATACCTTGTGTTATCTGAAACTTAACAAGGGAGCGGAAACCTTCGTAATCAACTTCTCCCGATTCCTTCATCGGCGTAACAAGCGCCGTATATGCTCCCCTGAACTCTGTCATAATGACTCCTGTATTGTCCGGATATTAATTACTCTTTAAAAAGATCCTTCATCATATCGTCAATCGTAAAAACGCCCTTGCGTTTTTTTGCCGTAAGCCACTGCGCAGCTCTTATCGCGCCGGAAGCAAAGCCTTCGCGGTTTCGGGCGGTGTGCGTAATTTCAATTGTATCCGCCGGAGAGTCAAAAAACAAGCTGTGAGCGCCTGGTACGCTGCCCATCCGAAGGCTTGGAAAATGAAGCTCGTCCGCTTCCGGTTTATGATTCATTGTTTCGTATACAATTCTCTTTTTTCGATCAATTCTTGACAGCACTCCTTCAGCAAGAATTTTCGCCGTTCCGGATGGGCTGTCCATCTTTTTATTATGATGAATTTCAAAACCACCTGCGTCATATTCTGAAAAATTATTGGCAAGCTGCGCGGCATACCACGCTATGCGGTAAAACATGTTAACCCCGATAGAAAAATTTGACGCCCAAAGCACGGAACCGTTCGTTTTTTTTATCATCTTGCTGACTTCACCAAGCTGGTTATACCAGCCTGTTGTTCCTGTAACGGTCGGGATTTTTTTTTCCGCAAGCGCGATGATATTTTCTACAGCGGTATCAGGCTGGGTAAATTCAATTGCGGCGTCAACAGAGTCAAAAACTGCGCTCGCAATCGTTCTTGTTATCTGTAAACCAGCCTGAGTATTTGCCGCTAACGGATCAACAATAACCGAAACGCTGTGTCCGCAAGTCCGCGCTATCTGTTCAATTATTTTTCCCATTTTCCCGTAACCGATTATTGCAATGTTCATGTTATCTTCAATCCCTCCGTTCTATCTGTTAACCTTGGTTCAATGTTTATCACCATTTTTCTCCTGAGGAGAAAAAAAATCCATATGAAGAGCCCTGACAACTTCAGCGGCTTCGCTGTCGCTTATAATAAAACTGACATTTACCTTGCTTGCGCCCTGGGAAACCATCTGTACAGGTACGCCGATCAGTTGGCAGATTCTGAATGCCCTTGCGAGAATTTCAGATGATCGTTTTACGTTTCCGACAATCGAAATTATTGAGTTTCCTGTTCTGACTTCAACGCCTGCGATTTTACTCAGTTCTTTTTTTATTTCTGTCAAATCGTATGCCGCGTCGAGCGTAAGGGAGACAGACACTTCGCTGGTTGCGACCATATCCACCGATATGCTGTGTCTTGCGAAAACAGAAAATACTTCCGCAAGAAAACCGTATTGCCCCAGCATTCTTGTTGAGACAATATCCACAATTGTGATATTTTGCTTTGATGTTATGGCGCGTACCGGAGGACTTTTTTTCTGCGCTGACGATGTTTGGCTGGTTCTTGTGCCAGGCGCGTCAATGTTATATGAATTTTTTATCTGCACCGGTGTTCCTGTTTTAATGCACGGCTGCATGGCTCTTGGGTGAAGAATCTGCGCGCCGAAGTAGGCAAGCTCCGCCGCTTCATCGTATGTAATATTCTGCACAGGCTTTGTATCTTTTATGATTCTGGGATCTGCTGTCATAATGCCGTCGACATCTTTCCAGAATTGAACTTCCTCAGATCTGCATGAAGCCGCGATCATTGTAGCCGTAAGATCCGATCCGCCGCGCCCAAGAGTTGTTATATTCCCTTTCTCATCCTTTGCGAGAAAACCCGTAACAACCGGAATCACATTACCCTTTATCTGAGGCAGAATTTTCTCCGGAATCATTTCCCAGCTTTCCTTTAATAATTCGGCTCGGGTATAATTTGAATTGGAAATAAATCCCGCTTCCCACGCGTCAAAGACTCTGGCGTTCATGTTGATTGATTTCATATAAGCTGCCGCTATCCTCACGGAAACCCGCTCTCCGAAAGAAACAAGAAAATCTTTAGTTCTGGGCGTTAGTTCCCTGATTAGCGCAATGCCGGACAAGAGGCGCGTAAGCTCTTCCATCAGCGTGCCAATTTCTTTTTGAGCGGGGAGTTTTAAATTTTTTATGGTTTCCTGATGTAATTTTTCTATATGTTTTATCTGAACTTTTCCATCTTTCAATGCTAAATCCCCGGCTTCCAGAAGATGATCGGTTGTATCGCCCATTGCGGATAAAACAATAACAGGCTTTTTTGAAAGCTGTGTTTTTATTATTTCCGTAACATGACGCAATCGGGCTGCGTCCGCTACGGAGCTTCCGCCGAATTTCATTACAATCATTTCATACTCCTTCACAGAATTATACTGATAATAATTCCGATGTACAATTATACTGCTATTGATTTAATTTTTATCCGCCGCTATTATAAGGTCATGATTGGCTTCCTTATTAAGAAAACTTTTTATGATTTATGGGATAACCTTTTCAAAATAGTCGTGCTTAATCTTGGTTTTTTTGCCTGTTCCGCAATTCCGATTTTTCTTCCAAGGCTGGGAGCGTTATTTATTGAATCTGTCGTATTGGAAATTACATTAACAGTATTTGGCGTATTTTGCTGTACGGTATATCTTTCGGCTGCCGCTCATACAATCAAGCCGATATCTGATTACGGTACATTTACTTTTAAAGAATTTATTCAGTCATTTAAAAACGTATGGCCTGCCGGTCTTGTTATGGGATTTGTTGTAATTCTTCTGTTTCTTGTAGTTACTGTGATCATACCATTTTACCTTAGTATGGATCCTCCGGTTGCCGGGCTTGCTTTGGCTGCTGTTATTTTCTGGACTGCCGTTTTTACAGTTCTTTCTTTTCAGTTTTTATTCACTGTAGCGGCAAGGCTCAGTCCGAATCTTGTAAAGGCGGTTAAGAAATGCCTGCTAATCGCTTTTGATAATACTGCGCTGTCATTTTTTCTGATAATAAATAATATTATCGCAATTGTAATTTCCGTGTTTTTCGCATTTATGTTTCCTGGCCCTGTCGGCGCTCTTCTTTACCTTGATGAAGCGCTTCGGCTGCGTCTTTTAAAATACGACTGGCTGGAAGCAAATCCGGGTGAAAACCGCCGCAAGATTCCCTGGGATGCCCTTTTAATTGACGAACGCGAAAGAACCGGAACGCGTACTTTCAAGAATTTTATTTTTCCGTGGAAAGATTAAGGTTTTTATTACAGGAAGATTATTTTAATAAAACATTTAACGTCTGATTTTTAAACCTCAGTCCGCCCTGATTCCAATGCAGCCTGCGACTGCGCGTTCCTGTCCTGGAAAAATGTTTACGGGCGTGTTTACCGTTCTTACAATTCCGTCCTGGAAACGCATTGCAAGCGCGCTTGAACCGCCGCCGTCAAGGTTTATTCCGTTATGTGAACCGAGCGCCGAGAGGATCAATGCGGTCTCTCTTTCCGTGCTTCCGACGCTGCCTGTCCTTCTGCCGTCAATCACAAGAAGATAAAGAAAATCTCCGTTAGCTGAAACACCGGCGGCGCTTCGCGGATGTCTTGCGTCATTGTTTACCGTTCTTTGCGCGGGATTTCCGTCGGCAAGTATTTTATGAAACCCGCCTACGGCGTTTTCAATATTTTCCGCAGAACCAATTGAGGACTGGCTTACAATTGCCGCTCTGGGTGCAGCTTCGTCATGTTCTTCGGTTTTGTAAAAAACAAGCGCGTCATAGTACCTGTTAGCCGGTGAGAGAAGCGCGCCATTTGAAATAACGATGCCTATATTCTGAATTGGCTGTCCTTCTGCTGTTGTGCTTATATCGAAGGGAAGAGCGTTTATACCGGCGACAAGATTGTTGCCGCGGACAAAACTTGATACTCTTGTGCTTAAAGAGCTACCGCTGTTTGCCGCGCCGGTTCCTGTAACAATGGAAATATTTTCCGCGCGAAGATCAACTTTTATTGCCCAGAATTCAAGGCGCGGGTTTTCAGTTCTTCCGTGAAAATATCCGACGCCGCCGGTAAAATGCTGCCATTGCGGATTAATATTTTCGATTAACGGATAAACCGCTGGAAACTCCCCCTCCGCGGAAACATGAGAAATAGTCGCACATGAAATATTTATTAATATGAATGAAAGAAAAACGAAGCGCTTTGACCACGAACCGCAGGAATCATTACGATTTATCCGGCAGGTCCGCGGTAAAGAAATTTGAAATGAATTTTTAATACTCACCCTTGCCCTTGCGGTTTCTCTTCAGCAATTTGCGGGCGTTGGCTTTCTTTTTCCTGTTAAGGATAGTGGAAGGTTTTTCATAGTATTCCCGTTTTTTGAATTCACGGATGATGCCTTCTTTTTCCACCATGCGTTTAAAACGTTTGATGGCTTTTTCAAGCATCTCGTTGTCATCAACTGTAATGTGCGCCAATTAAATCACCTCCTTTCCTTTAGGTATTATCCGGCAAACAGCGCTAAATCAAAACAATAGATTAATCTGTAAACCGTTGTTATAAATTCTACTGATAATTAAAGCTTTGTCAATAAGAGGACGGCTGACAAACGCGTCAGGGTCGGCGTTCTCTGTGCTTATTCTCAATTCCCAATGCAGATGAGCTCCTGTTGAAAAACCTGTCGAGCCGACATAACCGATTAACGCTCCTGCTTCCACTATAGCGCCTTCCCGTGCGACAAGACTGTCCAAATGATAATATATTGAGTAAACTCCGGGAGCATGTTCAATGATTACAGAATTACCTGATAGAATTCTCATGCGGCTGAGGATTACCATTCCCCTTCCGCAGGCGAAAACTTCCGCTCCCTGCAGCGACTGTCCCGCTACAGGCCCTCCGATATCAACGCCTGCGTGGATATCAGTCGTCCTTCTTCCGTCCGGATATACATTAACGCGCCTCGTGCCAAATTGGCTGGTTCTTCTTGTTGACGCGGTAACAGGAAGAACAAAAGGCCCTTCATGGTAAATTTGATTTCCTGTTGTTGTGAGAATCTCCCACAGCCTTTCCGATTCAATGGTTCTTTGAGGATCGGGGGTTGTAACAAGGTTAGACATCGCGGCAGTCAAAGCGAGCGTTTCAGACCGGAACGTCCTTTGAGTTATTTTTACCGGTATTTCCTGAATTATATTTCCCGCGTTATTTAACCTGATAACCGCGTTTTCGGCTTCCACCGTGGAAGGAACCGCGAGAATTGCCGCCATAAACCCCGGCTGCGTTCCTTCCGGAGGTACCGTAAACCCTGCCGCTTTCGCCGCCTGCCTTCCATTAACAATCAACTGCGCGTCTGTTATTGGCGTGTTCACGGCGATTGTTACAGGGTCGCCAGGACGCGGCGATTCAGGAATAACAGTATACCTGACCTGCGCATGGATACTGGCTGTTAGAATGAAACCGGTTAAAAGAAAAATCAATACGCGCTTTAGCATACGCACTCCTTTATGTACATGGAATCAGGAACTTAAACTATCACTTTTCTTCAGATCCATAATCATCATTTGAGGGGTTTCATTTCCCCTGTAATAATCGCGGCCTATGTTATAAACAATGTCTACCTTATCATTAACGGCAAATTCCTTATTTTGTACACGGTCTGCGCTTTGCCAGTAAAGAGCGGGCCATTTATATTTTCCGGCGTCAAGGATCATTTTTACGTGTTTTGATTCCGGCTTTCCTATAAAGTTTATTTCTTTGACAGTGATTTTTTTTGTCATGAATACAATCTGTTCATTATCGTGTCCGTAAGGTTCAAAACGGTCAACGATTTTTAACAAGTCAGGGGACAGATAATCATGAGGAAGTTCCGCGTCAATTTGAATAACATCTTCGTCCGTGCCTTCTTCAAACTCAATCGCCGATGTTATTTTCTTTAACCTGTCCATGAACATGTCCCAGTTTTTCATATACATGCTGAAACCTCCGGCCGCTTTATGCCCTCCTGAGTCAATAAACAAATCGCCGCATTGATCCAACAGGACGCATATGTTGTAACCACGAACCGAACGCAGCGAACCTGTGCAAACATCATCGCCGAGTGAAACTGCCATCGCCGGAACATTAAAACAGCGGACAGCGCGCTGAGCCATAAGGCCGGTGACTCCCTTGTTGATTTTTTCGCTGAAGACAAACACAAATTTTTCGCCGCATTCATCAAAATATTTATAAGCCATGGATTCAACAGCCGCCCATGTTTCCTCTTCAAGGTCTTTGCGTTTTTCATTCATCGACGCGAGTTCTCCCGCGAGCGTTTCTCTTTTTAAAAGATCTTTTTCAAAGAACAATTCCGCCGCTGTCTGCGCGCAGCCCATCCGCCGCGCCGCGTTAATGGCCGGGCATAATTTCCACGAGATGTCTTTTGTCTCAAAATGGCGGCCGGCCAAATCCAGTTTATGAAGCAGCTGCGAAATTCCCTGTCTTGGTTTTTTTTCAAGGTATTCAATTCCCCTGCGCACGATTATTCTGTTTTCATCCATAAGAGGCATAAGGTCGGCTATTGTGCCAAGAGCTGCCAGCTGAATATCGGAGTTTTCATTTTCCGTGTCAGCCTGATTTTTTTCGCATACTTTAGCGTAGGATGTAAAAAGATTAACCAAAACATCAAGCTCGCTTAATTCCCTGTCCGAATATTTGGCGATCTTTGAAAGCTCTTTTATGCGAAGAAGGCTCTGTCCCGCGGTCTGCGGAATTTCTTTGCCGATCTGTTTGGAAATATCCATCAATCCAAACTCGACTCCGCTGCCGAAGAGCTTGAAAAATGTCTGTTTATGCAAGGGCGCGTCCCAGCATAAAATATGCTGCCCTTCAAGATAGGAAGGCAGCCGCGTTTCGCCGATTGAAATCATTCCCGGCACGATTGTTTCGCTTAACGTGTCAAAGACATGAAGGTTGCGCATTTTTACAATTTCGATTATCCACGCGTCATTCACGGGTCTTGTGTTTAACAGGCAAATCTGTTGTCCGTAAAGCTCGCTTTTTTGCGCGAAACGCAGCGCGCAGACCAGCTTAAACGCGACGCCGCAGCCCGCTAAATTACGGAACGGGTATGTTGAATCCTTCAGTTTTGGATTTATTATAACAAGGGCTTCGGGCAGTTCGTCCTGCGGTTCATGGTGATCTGTTACGATCACATCGATTGAAAGTTCCGCGGCTCTTTTTACTTCCGAAAAACGCGAAATGCCGCAGTCAACGGTAATTATTAATGTGCCGTCCTTTGCCGCGAAATCTTCGACCGCTTCAATTGAGAGGCCGTAAGATTCATCGCCTGTCGGTATGCGCCATGTTACATCCATGCCCATGTTTTCAAGGTATCCTGCAAGGAGGGCGGTTCCTGTAATACCGTCCACATCGCCGTCTCCGAAGACCAGCACTTTTTCGCCTTCTTCTTTTGCGGCAAGGATGCGCTCGACGGCGTCTTCCATCCCGTTCAGCGCGAACGGATTACGCAGGGACATTATGTCGTCTTCAAGGAAGTACCGTATTGAATCGCCTGTTTTAATGCCGCGCCTTTCCAGTATTGAGGCTGTTAGAAGATCGCAATTATATTTTAATGAGATTTCTTTTACCTGTTCCGCGGAAATCTCTTTTTTTGCCCATTTCATGTACGGTTATTGTACAAAAAAGGATGATAATATACCAGTGTAATTATCTGATAGACAATCCGTCATTCATGCAATAAAATGGTGATAATAATGCGGAGGATTTATGCAGACTGTTTGCGGAATTGACCTTGGAACGCAGAGTTGCAAGATTGTAGTTTACGATTTTGAAAAAAATAAAATAATAGCCCAATCATCGTTTCCTGTTGAAATAATTGCTGAAAATGACGGCACAAGAGAGCAGAAAGCCGAGTGGTACGGGGAAGTCTTAAAAAAATGTTTTGATAAAATAGATAAAAAAACCAAATCGACAATTGCGGCTATCGGCGTTTCGGGGCAGCAGCACGGGTTTGTGCCGCTGGATGAAAAGGGAAAGCCTGTATACAATGTGAAACTCTGGTGCGATACTTCCACAGCCGGTGAATGTGACGAAATTACAAAAGCGGCGGGAGGCGAAAAAAAGCTCATCGAAAAGACCGGGCTTCCGATGCGCCCGGGGTATACAGCGCCTAAAGTTCTCTGGCTTAAAAAGCGCAAGCCGTCTCAATTTTCAAAATTGCGGCATATTCTTCTTCCCCATAACTATATCAATTTTCTTCTGACAGGCGAATATTGGGCGGAGTACGGCGACGCTTCGGGAACCGCCCTCTTCGATGTAAGAAACCGCAAATGGTCATCAGAAGTCTGCAAATACATTTCCGATGATATTGAAAAATATCTCCCGCAGCTTGCCTCTTCCGAAAAAACAGCCGGTGTTGTAAACAAGGAAGCCTCAGAAATTTACGGCCTTTCGGAAGGAACATTGGTTTCTTCAGGCGGCGGCGATAACATGATGAGCGCGATCGGCACAGGCGCTGTCCGCGACGGATTTTTAACAATGAGTCTTGGCACATCAGGCACTCTTTTTGGTTTTTCCAAAAAGCCTGTTGTCGATCCGTCAGGGGATCTTGCCGCCTTTTGTTCTTCTTCGGGAGGCTGGCTGCCTCTTCTCTGTACAATGAACTGCACAGTGGCAAGCGAAGAGATGCGCGGCCTTTTGGGATTTGATGTCAAATCCTTCGACGCGGAAGCCGCGAAATCTCCGATCGGCGCGGACGGCATCGCTGTTCTTCCGTTCTTTAACGGAGAGAGAACACCCAATCTGCCGAACGGAAAAGCAAGCGTTAACGGAATCACCGCGGCGAATTTTAACAAGCAGAACCTTGCCCGCGCGTCTTTGGAATCGGCAATTTTCGGAATGAGGATCGGCCTTGACGGTTTTAAATCGCTCGGTTTTAAACCGAAGGAAATCCGCCTGACAGGCGGAGGAGCGAAAAGCGCAATCTGGCAGAGCATTGCAGCTAACGTTACCAATGTTCCTGTGCGCATTCTTGAAGGCTCGGAAGCCGCTGCGATGGGAGGCGCGATTCAGGCGCTGTGGTGTCTTGAAAATCATGAAGGGAAAAAGACTTCCATTGAGGATCTGGCGGACAAGCATGTCATGCTGGGCGCGGCGATAAAACCGGATAAAAAGAGCGTTGATAAATATAATGAAGCATACGCGGTTTATTCAAGGTATCTTGGGGCGTTAAGCCCATTATATAAATAACTTAAAAATACGGAGGCTGTCATGGCGGATTATTACACGGGAGCAAAGGAATATTTCCCCGGAATTCAAAAAATCAAATACGAAGGACCGAAGAGCAAAAACCCGCTGTCTTTCAGGTATTACGACGCTGATAAAGTAATCGGCGGAAAAAAGATGAAGGATCATCTTCGCTTCGCGATTGCATACTGGCACAGTTTTTGCGCGGACGGCGCGGATCCTTTCGGTCCCGGTACGCACATCTTCCCGTGGAATGTAGACGCAAAAAACCCGATGGACGCTGCTGAAAAGAAAATGGACGCAGCCTTTGAGTTCATCACAAAAATTGGCACGGAATATTACACGTTTCATGACAGGGACATGGCTCCTGAAGGCGCAACTCCCGCGGAGAGCGAAAAAAACCTAATGACATTAACCGCGAAAGCGAAGACACTCCAGGCCCAAACAGGCGTTAAACTTCTTTGGGGAACCGCGAATGTTTTCAGCAGCCCGCGCTTTATGAACGGAGCCGCGACCAATCCCGAGTTTGGTGTTGTAGCGCTTGCCGCTACTCAGGTAAAAGCCGCGATTGACGCCACAATAGAACTTGGAGGAGCGGGCTACACTTTCTGGGGCGGCCGCGAAGGATACATGAGCTTACTCAATACAGACCTTAAAAGGGAAAAAGACAACCTTGCCCGCTTCCTTACAATGGCGCGTGATTATGCGCGCAAGCAGGGGTTTAAAGGCGTGTTCTATATTGAACCCAAACCTATGGAACCGACAAAACATCAGTATGATTTTGACACAGAAACCGTTATCGGCTTTTTACGCAACTACGGTCTTGATAAGGATTTCCGCATGAATATTGAGGCAAATCACGCCGAGCTTGCCGGGCACGACTTTTTCCATGAGCTTGAAACAGCCGCAGCCGCAGGTTTCTTCGGTTCTGTAGACGCAAACCGCGGCGATTTTATTAACGGCTGGGATACGGATCAGTTCCCGATGAGTTATTATGAAACCGCTTTAGCCATGTACACCATTTTGAAAATCGGCGGCTTTACAACAGGCGGTTTAAACTTCGATTCCAAAATACGGCGCAATTCAGTTGATCCCGCTGATCTTTTTATCGCACATGCCGGAGGAATGGACACATTCGCGGTAGGTTTACAAATCGCACAGCGCATAATTGACGACGGAGTAATACCCGGCTTTGTAAAGGATCGTTACGCGTCATTCACCGCGGGAGACGGCGCGAAGTTCTCAAACGGAGACCTTACCCTTGAGCAGCTCGCTAAAATAGGAGCAGACGCAGGATACGGAAAAACAGGCATTACAAGCGGCAAGCAGGAATATCTTGAGAATGTGCTTAACAGTTACCTTTTGGGACTTTAATCACTGCCGAATGAATAAAACCTCCGGTTAAAGCCGGAGGTTTTTTAATAATAGTAACTTGCGCGCACATCGCCTTTCAGTGTGACATATAATAAAATGCTGAAAGGTTTTATATCACCCCTGACATCCGCGGCCGCTGTTCTGTAATGACCGTTTCCGAAAGCAATGGGAAGCGCAAGGTATATTTCCAGATTTTGAAACGGAGTTATTCTGATACCGGGAACAATACTGAACGAATCATCGCCGTAAAGAAACCTTGCAAATAAACGCGGGCTGCCCCATCCGTCAAAACGGTAGAGCAGATTAACCGCCGCGTTAAACCCGCCAAGAAACGGAGTTGATCCGTATAATTCATATTGCGTATCCGGTTTGTAAAAATTCGCTCTTCCTTCCCCGTTATAAAAAAATTCCGCGTTCACATCAAATTTGTTGTCGAAAAAGGACCTTAGAAAACCAGCGTTAAAAGCAAAGCTTGCCGCTTTGTCGGTATGCGTATTAAAAGCGGTAAGCCACTCATTGTAAATTTCAAAATCCCAAAGCGTTGTTTTTACGGAAAAAAAAGCGCGCGTGCTCATATTCTTCTGATAAAAAGCGCCCATGTTAAAATCGGCCCATTTAAACGCCAGATTATATTTTCCTCCGAAACCAGTTTTATCAAGTTCAGGAATATCGCCGCCTGCGATATTTGATCTAGTCTGGGCGATAAGCTGAAGGCCGCCGATTCCGATTGGTATGTCAAACCTCGCAAGATATGAAGGGCCTGAAGGTCCGTTATCCGGAACGCGCGACAATAGATTTGTAAAACCGAAGTTAGGTGAAACTCCCCATCCTTGTTCCACTTTTCCGGCGCGGATAAAAACCCTGTCCAGGAAATTATAGTCAAAAAAGAAATCGCCAAGGCTTATATACGGAAAATCACCCGGAATTGAGAAATTAACGGCGCTTTGAACACGGAAAACTTCAGAAATCCTGGCGTTTATTCCGAGCGAAGATCCCATATTTAAAGCCGGCGCCCACGTAAAATTATCGCCTGAGCTTTGCTCCCACGGATAAAAATCTATCCAGCCCGGATTGACAGCTCCCCTGAAGACATAGGAAAAGTCAAACTCAAGTCCCCTTCTTCTTAGACTCTGAACAATTGAAACAGTTTCCTCTTCCTGTGTATCTTTTTCTTGGGCTTCTGTTTGCTGCGCAGGCTCATCAAAGATTGAATCAAGGAAGTTCATATCAATATCAAGCAAGTCTGATTCCTGAACCAAAGCGAAAGAAAGGGAAATTAAAAAAAGCAGAAAAACAAAAAACAGCTTTTTCACCGGCTGACTGATTCCAAAAAGGTCTGGGAGAAAACTGAATCCGCTATTCTGTTAAACGACGGCCTGTTTATGGTTATTTGAGTGCGTTCATTAACAAAAGTTCCGTTTATATCGGCGCCTCTTAACATATCAACATACATTATCTGCCTTGGAACAAATCGTCCGCTGATATTGTAATAATCCGCAACTACGGTTGTGCGAAGAAGCTGTCCTGAAAGGCTGTAATCTTCGGACTTACGCAATAAATTGTCATCCGTGCTGATCCATACCTTCATTTTGGAATATGTAACCTCGGTTGTAACAGCTTCAAGGGTAAGCACTCTGCAATTAAAGCGGCCCAATTGCTCGTTAACGCCTGAAACCACCCTGTAATCCTGCGCAAGAGTAGACCGCGTAAAATCCGAATTCCTTGCGTTTGTATTCTGGAAACGGCTGGAACTGCTTGTAGTATTGAATCTGCGGCTTTCCGGATCATAAAACCAGAGTGTATTTCCTTCCTTAAGATAACCCTGCCCCCTGCTGATTGACGGTTCCATAATTACTATTACATACTGTTCCCGTGAATCACGGCGGAAAACGCCTGCAACCGTCGTAGATCGCGATTGTCCTGGTCTGTCCTGCACAATGACATACTCCGCCTGAAAATCCGTGTTAAGGTAACTTACAGTCGCGTCAACTCTTGCAAGCAATTCCTGATCAGCGTTTGATGATCTGGTTTGCGCCCAAAGCCCTGTTAAGATAAAAAGACCGGATAAAACAATTAATATTATTTTTTTCATAATGGCTCTCCTGATAAAAGAGACGGCAGATTTTTTCTTGACGCTCGCAGTGAAGGAACAATTACAGCCGCGGCCAGAATTAACAGCGTAAAGAATATATTTACAAGAACTGTATTTAAAAGATATAAAGGAGTAAGCCTTCCGTTTCTTAAAAATATTTCAAAACTTGGAAACCATGAAAATGATATAAATGAAGATGCGAAATTTAAAAGCAATGCCGTTAAAAATCCCGCGATTAAGGATATAACTCCCAGTATTATAACTTCGGTCCAGAGAACCGTCCTTAAGTCGCCGCCAAAAAAGCCGATCGCTCTCATTACACCCATCTCCTTTGTCCTCTCATGAAGTATAAGAGAGTAAGTTACAGCCGCGCTTGCAAAAATAATTACCAGCATCATTCCGTAAAGGAAGTATGTAATTAAATTCATAGCGTCCAGTAAATCAGATACTTCCGATAAATAAACCGGGAGCGTAAGGAGATAAACCATATTGGTTGGTCCTTCGTCCAATTGAACCCTGTTGTAAACCAAAGGACCCATGTCAATTTTTTCTGAAAGTATATCCTGTAAAATACGGCGGTTTCTTTCAGCAGCGGAAGGATTATGAAAAAAGAAACCAATATTAGTACAATCAGTATCTTCGTAAAGTAACAAACGGTTAAGGCTTAATTTTGATATATAAACTTTATAGTAGCCGAATATTGAAGCGTCATTGACAATACCCTTAACAATATACCGGCTTGTATTTTTTTGATTGTTCACGGTATCAACTTCCAGAATGATACTGTCTCCGTTTTTCGCGCCCAGATGTTCTGCGACAGGAGCGGAAAGAATGATACTGTTTTCATCAAGCGGAGAATCTACAGGGGAAGAAAAATCCATCTTCAAAAATAAATGCTTTTCATTTTCCCAGTCGCTGCCAATCACATATTTAAGGTTAAGCGCGTTTCCGTTAAAATACACTATTCCTGAATTGAAAGATACTGTCCTGAATAAAGTATAAACAGGTTTAATTCCTGACAATTTTACTGCATCCAATAATACGGATATCTCAGCTGATTTCATTTGATTATAAATGCCGTATCCGACAGCGATAATATCTCCCGCATAATGCGACTGCGCGGTGATATAAACATTGTCGTACATTCCGTCTTTGGTTGAAGTAATAAAAGTAACAACCGCGAAGCAAAACACAAGCGCAATCAGTAAAAAACCGTAACGCCGCCTGTAGCGGTAAAGATATTTTATTCCAAGCCTGAAAAGCATTAAAATTTTTTCTGTCATCCCTGCCTCACCGCTTCTACCGGTTCAATGCGAAGAGTGACATGAACAGGATAAATTGATACGATTACTCCCAATATTATTGCCAAAATAAAGGAAAGAAAGGCCGTATGCGGAATAAAATCCAGCCTTAATAAAGACCCTCCAAGAAGGGATGCAACAAGTTCATTCGGGATATTAAAGGCAGTTGCGTTAATCCATCTGATAAAAACCAAACCTGCAAGAATTCCCGCGGCGCCTGAAACCGCCGACAGAATAATATTTTCCTGGAGAATAAGGGAGCTTATGTAAAAATCAGAAGAACCTATAGCGCGTAACGTACCTATTTCCCTGGTTCTTCTGAATACGGAGATTAAAAGAATATTGATTACTGTTATTACCCCTGTTACGCACACAAGAAACATTCCCGCGTTAAATAAAACCTGTATCAATAAAAGAAGAATTGCAGATGATCCTACCGCAGTCCGCCAGTCAACCGCGGTAACGCCGTAGAGATCAATTTTTTTATTTAATGATTTAATGAACGCGTTTGAAGAAACATTGTCATTAAGGTTTATAATAATGAAATTCCAGTCTCCGCCTGCCTGATTGGCATCATTTCCGGCGGGGGATTCGGCCAGCCAGCCCATCAGAAAATCCACAGAAAAATCTTCCTCATCAGCGGGTAAAGAGATGGAGGTCTCCATATTAAATATATCGTCAATGTCGAATGAAAAAAGTGACGCTGTTTGCCGCGGATTATCATGGCTTATTTCCTGCAGCGATGCGACCTGAATTGAGTTCAACACTCTTACTGTCTGCGGATCGATAATGACAATTTCGTTCATAAACAAGCCGGGATTCTGATAGTTGAAAATTCCTGTAAGCGGAACTTCCCTTATTTTAAATCCAAGATTTCCGCCGGATGTAAAAAGAAGGGGATCTCCGATACGGGGATAAATACCCGTTTCTTTTTCAATTTTTTGCGCTCTGTCCAAAGTGATCATTGCGCCGTATTCACCGGCACGCAGCGTCCGCCCTTCATTGAGAAAAATACCGGGAAACATGGAAAAATATGTGCGCGAGTCCACTCCGCAAAGCAAAGCGGGAGAGCGGACTCCATATACATCAAGATACGCCTTTCCCGATACCTGGCTTGTAATTTCCGCGATTCCGCTTTCCGCGCGGACTATATCCATTACCGCCTCATATGCCGGAAAAACCGGAATAACAAAAAACTCATCAATTACCGGAGTATTCGCGCCAAAAAGGTTCATGCTCACGTCAGCTTTTTTTTGAATCATTACATCGCCTGTAAGACTTTTGATAAAAGCTTCGTGAAGGCTCAAATTTGATCTCTGTATTATGCTGTTTCCGGTAAAAAAAATAAAAACGATTACAGCGATAAGAAGCGCTACAATGGCGCTGTTTTTTCTGTTTCTTGCAATGTTGCGAAGAGCGAGTAAAAAAATCATTATTGCCTCTGCGGCAACTGAAGTTGCTCTGATTTTATAAGGCCGTCCTGAAGGAACACAATATGATCCGCGATTTTCCATATCCCCGGATCATGCGTTGAAAAAATGAAAGTTGTTTTTTCGCTTTGGTTAATTGCTTTCATCAGGTTTAAAACAATCCCGCCTGTTTCCGAGTCAAGGTTTGCGGTAGGTTCATCCGCGATTACTATTCTTGGGCTTGTAACCAGAGCGCGCGCTATCGCCACTCGCTGCTGCTGACCGCCTGATAATTCCGCCGGAACATGTTTGCTTCTCTGCGCCAGTCCGACTTCTTCAAGGAGATAATTTACTCTTTCTTTTCTTTTTGATTTATTACCGCCTTTTCCCGAGATGATTAGGGGAAGTTCGACATTTTCATATACATTCAAAACCGGAAGAAGGTTAAACGATTGAAACACATAGCCCAGCAATTCACGGCGCAGGCGGGCCAGCTCTCTGCGGTTTTGTTTGTTAATTTCAAGGCCGTCAATTATAAGGCTTCCTTCATTAAAGCTGTCGATTAATCCTATGATGTTCATCAATGTGGTCTTTCCGGATCCTGAAGGCCCTGCGACTGACAGAAACTCTCCTTCTGTAATATCAAGGCTTACGCCCTTAAGCGCCTGTACCTCAAAGTTTCCCATTGGATAAATTTTCCGGAGATTTCTTATGGAAACAATCATTTAGAGCCCTTTTTGCCTGTTAATAAGTACAATATATCTGCTTTTTTCGGTATTTTCAAGGTAAAATGCAGGTTTCCCAATAAAACATCACCCAATACAGCTTTTTAACAATGAATCGCATACGATATTAACCTCGTCAACAGTCATATCCGGATATAACGGCAATGTCAGTTCATGAGCGCTGACATATTCCGCTTTGGGCGCCGGATTTACAATGTTTTTATACGCGCTGAACATGTTAACCGCCGGGTAGTGAATGCTTGTTTGCACTCCGTCCTGTTTCATGGATTGTATTACTTTTGCCCTGTCTGTTTCAGCGGAAAGCAAAACCGGCATTATGTGATAGTTCGGCTTTCCGCGCGAAAAACGCCTGAACGGTATTGAGATTGAAGGCGCATTATCAAGACGTTTGTAATAATGTTCGACAAGGAGGCGGCGTTTTTCATTTGCTTCCGGAAGTTTCGCAAGCTGAACAAGTCCGATCGCGGAATTAGTTTCTGTCAGGCGGTAATTTAAACCGGCTGACACTACATCGTAAGATACAGCTCTTCCCTTGTAGCGGTCAAAGGATTGGGCGGACATCCCGTGAGAGCGCAGGAGTTTCAGTTTTTCATACAGTTCATCGCTGCGTGTAACAACCATGCCTCCTTCACCAATCGCAATATTTTTATTTGCGAAAAAACTGAAGGCGGATACATCGCCAAATGTACCATGCGGCTGTCCTCGTTCCTTCGGAACGTTTTCCGAAGAAACGCAGTAATCTGCTCCCGGTGAATGCGCGCAGTCTTCGATAAGGAGAAGTCCGTGTTTTTTACAGATGGATGTTATGCGCTCCATGTCGCAGGCGAAACCTGCGTAGTGAACTATCATCACAGCTTTTGTTTTATTTGTAATTCGCGCTTCTATGTCATCAGGATCGGCTGACCAGTCTTCCATTGATGTGATGTCGGAAAGAACATTTTTCGCTCCGATCATTTGGGTGACATTCTGATCAGCGATAAAAGTCAGAGCCGGCGTTATTACTTCATCGCCGCTTTTGATACCGCACGCAAGGAGCGCCATGTGCAGGGCGGCAGTGCAGTTGGAAACAGCAAGGCTCTTTGCGCCGTTTGAAAGAAAGTTTGAAAAGGCCGCTTCGAAGGAATAGGTTTTTTCGCTGATGGTAAGCCAGCCTGAATCAAGGACTTCTTTGACTGCTTGATACTCTCTTTCATCGAAATTTATTTTGTGAAGCTGCACACGCCACATAGCTTTTAAAAGTATATCAAAAAATATATACTGATGCCAGATCGCCGCACAAGGAGAAGTTATGAAATTGACAATGTCAAAAGAAATACAGGATGAAATCGCAGGGCAGGGAATTATCGCTGTCCTGGAAATAGAATCGGAGGATAACGCTGTTCCGCTTGCAAAAGCGCTTCTTGACGGAGGCATCACTGTGATTGAGCTTGCGCTGCGCACGAAGGCTGCTTTTCCTTCCATTTCGCTTATCGCAAGCGAATTTCCGCAGATGTATATGGGAATTGGGACTGTCATTGAGCCGGGACAGGCGCAAAAAGTCAGGAAGGAAAGGGGCGTACGCTTCGCTGTCTCTCCCGGCATCAACGCAGAAATTGTAAAGGAAGCAATCGCGGCGGATTTGCCTTTCGCTCCCGGAATATCAACCGCAAGCGAACTTGAGCTTGCCATCTCTCTTGGCTGCCGCACAGTAAAGTTTTTTCCAGCGGAGAGCATGGGCGGGCTTAAGTATCTGAAGAGCATCAACGGACCATATAATCATCTGGGTATTAAATACATTCCGCTCGGAGGCGTCACGACGGAAAACCTCGCAAGTTACGCATCCTTCGCTCCAGTGCTTGCCATCGGCGGCAGCTGGATCGCGACTAAAGAACTGATAAATGCGCAGAATTGGAATGAAATTACAAAGAGAGCAAGAGAAGCGAAGGACATCTGGGACAGCAGCCGGAAATAGTATCAGTAGCCGCTTGCAAAACTCGGTTAGTGCGAACCTTTGGTTCGATGCTACGGATAAAGTTTTTATTTAATTAATAATGTAGGCCCTTATATAGCGCTTTACTTGATTTTCTATTAATTTTTATATTAACATTACAGAATATAATGAAATATACAGCAAATGAAAATCGTTATGAACTGATGAAGTACCGCAGATGCGGAAGAAGCGGGCTTAAGCTGCCGGAAATTTCGCTCGGTCTTTGGCATAATTTCGGCGGTGTTGACTGCTATGAAACAGGACGGGAAACAGTTTTGGCGGCGTTTGACGCCGGAGTATGCCACTTCGATCTTGCCAACAATTACGGGCCTCCTCCGGGATCCGCGGAAATTACATTCGGCCGTATTTTAAAAGAAAACCTCCTGCCCTACCGCGATGAAATTATTATTTCTACAAAAGCAGGCTATGGAATGTGGCAGGGCCCTTACGGCGAATGGGGCAGCAGGAAATATCTTTTCGCAAGCCTTGAAGCGAGCCTTAAAAGGATGTCCATTGATTATACCGATATTTTTTACAGCCACCGCCCGGATCCGGACACTCCGATAGAAGAAACAATGGGCGCTCTCGCCGATATAGTCCGGCAGGGAAAAGCGCTTTACACCGGTATTTCAAATTACAATCCCCAGCAAACCGCAAAGGCAATTTCCGCGCTCCGCGGTTTTGGCGTACCATGTCTTATCCATCAGGCAAGTTATTCAATGCTAAACCGGTGGATCGAAGACGGTCTTTTGGACGTTCTTGAAAAAGAGGGAACGGGCTGCATATGTTTTTCTCCTCTGGCGCAGGGGCTGTTAACAGGGAGATACCTTGACGGCGCGATCCCGGAAGGTTCACGCGCTTCCAAAGGCGTCTTTCTTAAGTCTTCCGCAATAACACCGCAGCTTCTGAAAAATTTGAATGCGTTAAATACCATCGCCAAACAGGGAGGCAGAACGCTTTCTTCGCTCGCGATTTCATGGATACTGCGCGACAGCCGCAACACCAGCGTATTAATTGGCGCAAGCTCATCAGCTCAGCTTAAGGAAAATCTTTGCGCTCTTTCACAGCCGCCTTTATCAGATGAAGAGCTTGGTAAAATTGAAGAAATTCTGAAAACAAACTGAAATATAATTCAATTTAATTTTTTTTCTCTGTTTTTTATAGGTTATTTTTCCTGTAATTGACTTTATTTTCGTTTCTTACCACAATGGAGCAATCATGGAAGAAAGCCCGCACTCACCCGTGTCACGTATCTGGCTGGATAGCCTTAGTACAGACGAACTGATAAAGTACGCAGACTCTTACGGAGTTGACATCCCTGCGGAACTGGAGAGGATATTCATTATCGAAGAAATTCTGGAAGCCGCCAGCATAGACATACAGGAACCTGAAGACCTTATCGAAGTTAATCCGTCCTATTCCGAACCGGCGTTACTGCCAAAACAATACAATATTTCCTACATCGAAGTGATTGTAAGGGATCCGCTTTGGGTTTTTGCTTTCTGGGAAATAAAGCTGCATGACAGGGAAATCCATGAAAACGCAAAGAATTTCGGGGGTTATTTCCTGAGGGTCATTCCATTGGACAAGGAAGGAAATGAGCGTGAATCGAATGAGAACACCTTCACTGTTTCTGTAAGCACGGAGGACTGCGCAAGATATCTGGGATTCGCAGGCTATTCGAATAATGAAACAGAAACAAACCCGAAAAATGGCGACTTAAAAAATTTAAATTGTTATGTGATTAAACTTGGCGTAGTGCGCGGAAGTTCGGAACTGTTAATAGCGTCTTCCTCTCCGTTTACCCTTCCCACATTAAGCGAAAATGATAATATCGCTGATTTAAGCCGCAATCCGCTGCTCCGTCTTTCAGGCGTGCAGGATTTATCAGTAATAAAGAGTAAAGACCGTCATATCAGGGCCAAGAGGTAATAAAATTTATGGATTTCCGTTATGCGATCTCCTTTGTTCTGGAAGCGCATTTGCCGCTTGTAAGAGAATACAGCAAGGAAGAAGATCTGACACATTCAGGCGAGGAAGTCCGTTTTTTTGAATATATATCGGAAACCCTTCTTCCGCTTCTTGAAGTGTTAAGCAAACTGGAAAACGATCATGTGCCTTTCCGGCTGGGACTCGCGATTTCACCTTCCCTTTGCCACATGTTATGCGATGAGTATCTTCAGAAAAAGTATCTTGCCTTCGTTGACAAACAGATCGATTTCGGCAGGCATGAACTGGAGCGGACCATCAGTGATGAAAAAGACAGCGGAGCTTTTAACAAACTCGCTCAAATTTATTACAACCATGTTGTGGACAGAAGAATCGCCTATACGGAGAAATATGAAAAAAACATTTTAAAGGCGTTTGATTTTTATAAACGCAGGGGAAAAGTTGAAATTCTCGGCTGCTGCGCGACAAACGCCTTTTTGCCTTTCATAAGCCACAATCAGGAATCTTTGCAGGCGCAAATGGAAACGCCGACATCTATTTTCCGCCGCCACTTTGGAAGCTGCTCTCAGGGGTTCTGGCTGCCGTGTCTTGGCTGGACTGAGGCAATAGAGCCGTATTTAAAGGCGTACAACTACAGTTACACAATTATCGACAGCCACGGCCTTTTCTTCGGCAGTCCGGCGGCGGAAAAGGGCAGTTTTGCGCCGGTAAAAACACCTAACGGAACTTTTGTTCTTGCAAGGGATCTGTATGCGGCGCAGGAGATAGAAAAAATTACAAATGATGAATTATTCCGCAATAATAACCGCGATATCGGTTATGAACTTCCGCATGATAAAGTCAGTCTTTTTCAAAGCGCGGAAGGCAGGAGAAGCATGACAGGGTTCAAGTACTGGGCGCATCATTCATCAAACGGCAAAAAGAATGCGCAGGATAATATTTATAACCCGCAGGCGGCACAGGAAAAAGTGCTTGAGTATACAAGAGCGTTTCTGGATAACACCGCGGCAAGGCTTGAAGAAGCGTCCAAAAACATGAAAGACGCGCCAATCATTCTTTACGCGAATAACGCGGATAATTTCGGCAGGTTATGGCACGAAGGCCCAATGTTTCTTGAGTCGCTTTTTCGCTTGGCAGCCGGCAATAAAGATATAAAATTTGTCTGCCCTGGCGAATATATCTACAGACAGAGCATTACATCACTTCAGGTTGTAACCCCGGATTTTTCATCCGGATGCGAAAACGGCTATGCCGAAACCTGGCTGGATGTGTCAAATGACTGGATATACCGCCATTTATACCGCGCAATGGAAAGAATGACAGAGCTTGCGGAGCGCTTCCCTGACGACACAGGCTTAAAAGAGCGCGCGCTGAATCAGGCTGCCAGGGAGATATTGATTGCTCAATCCTCAGACTGGCCCGCGCTTTTATACAGGCAGGATTCCACGGAATATGCGCGAAACAAGGTGGAAAATTCGCTTCGCAATTTTACTACGATTTATGAAGCGCTCGGCAGCAACTATATCAGCACCGAATGGCTGACTACGCTTGAACGCCGCCACAACATTTTCCCGAATGTCAATTACCGCGTCTTCCGCAGAAAGAAATAAAATCTGTCTTTAATCAAGCGCTAAAGATCCAGCCTTTGCATGTCATCGACGCGCTGCATAATATTTTCGCGCGCATTCATAATGGCAAGGCTTTCTATAGCAGGCTGGTAGCGCGGATTGATGCGCAGCGCTTCTTCCCAGCAGTATCTGGCGTCTGCGGCGTTTCCGCGGGAGTAAGCGTCATGTCCCAAAAGATACAGTTCTTCAACCCTGTTTGACGCCGCTATACGCCCGCCGTCGCCCAGATCGAGACGCACTCCCATACTTACCCTGTTCAGCGGCTGCAATTGCGTAAGCAAATCCAATGTATAGTTAATATCAATTGAAAGTCCGTTCAGGTTAACCGCGCTGCCTATATTAATGCGGCTGCTTCCGGCCTTGTACATAAAACCCGCGCGCATTGATAAAAAATTGGTAATATTAACAGAGACGCCAAGAGAGGCATAGGGTTTTTCAGAAAGTGAAAAATCAGTCAAATTTATGGGAAGGGTAAAATCAAGGCCAATGGTAAGCGGCCGGATAGGCTTATATGAAATTGCGGCGTTTAAAGCGGTAGGCAGAGGATCATCCATCGCGGGAGGGCCGAGATTACGCACAACAAGGGCGGCGGAAGCGTTTTTCTCTCTTGCTGTATAACTTTTTAAAAAATCAAATCTTGTAAGAAAGCCGATATCCGCCATCGCCATGAACGCGGATTGGGACATACCCGAACCGCTGATAATATTGTCATAATTGTCGGTATAATCGGGCATTACCCGGAAAGCGCCTTTTAAATTAACTCCCATGGAAACACCTGAAAAATTAAATCTCTGGAAAAAATTATAGGAAATATTTAAAATGGCAACTCCTTCCGAATAATAACCTCCGGATACTCTCTCACCGTAGATATTATATTCAGTAAAAGGGGTATACAGCCATTTCATACCGGTTCCAAAACCGAGGCTGGAGAAACGGGAGGTGTAAGCTATCGATTCCATTTTAGTATCCGCAATCCAATTATTGTGAAAAAATGCAAGTTCGGATTTTCCAAGCATGGAAGAGCCCGCAGGGTTAAACTCCAGAAAGGAAACATCGTCCGAAACAGCGGAAAAAGCTCCGCCCATACCTTCGGCGCGTCCTCCAATCGGGATATTTAATATCGGAAAAGCAGTTAACCCGGCATTATTGTCAATGCCGTAAATATTATTAAGATAATCAGCCATGTTTCCGTAAGTATCCTGTCCTTCGGAGTCAAATACAAATATAAGTGAAGTTAATATCAGATGGGCGGTCAGAAAAACCGCTTTTTTGGTCTTTGTCATTAACAATTATTGGCGGAATCCTGATATTTGAGGTTAATCCAAAACATGAGTTAGTGGAAAAAACTCATTTTTCATTAAATCGTTACTTATACTATAAACCGGTTAATATAAAAAGAACAGTGTATATGGAAAAGATTATAAGGAAAGTTACGATAATATAGTATAATAATGAAAATGTCGGAATTTGCCCGGATAAAAGCAATTTTTCTTATTTCAATCTTTCTTTTTCTACTGCCGGTCTTAGCGGTATTTGGGGGCGGTGGCAGGGAAACGGAGCTTACAAGGGCGGATGAGCTGATAAATAACAAGCTGTACGACGACGCTATTATACTTTTAAGCGATTTTACAAGGCGTAATCCGGATTATTTTGATGAAACACAGAAGCGGCTTCACAGAATTTATCAAATACGGGAAGATTTTAACCGCGCCGCAGACGAATTAATAATTACGCTTTTGGATGACCCGGATAACAATGAAAAAATATATACGCTTACAAGGTATCTTTACACGCTGGAACACGAAAACAGCCCCATTATGATTAACTTTGTCGCAAGAGCGCAGGAAATCGCGCTTTTTAACATCAACAGGAACAAGCTGCGCGGTATAATGGAAAGGGGCGGAAACTTGCTGGAAAGGGGAGAAAGTTATTCTGCGCTTCAAACATATGCGGAAGGCATGACAATTATGCGCGATGATTTTTACGCGGGAAATTTTACAGAAAGCAATAAAAGCGAAGTCAGGCGTGAAGCGCAAAGGATAGATTCAATTCTTGCTTCTTTCCGGCAGACAAGCGCGCAGTTAAGCTCATCATCGGCGGAATATATCCGCGCCATTGAACGCGGCGATATGAGCATGATACGGGAAACATCAGGGCAATTATCATCCGCTTCCGACAGATTTCATTCGTTAAAACAGGAGCTTTATACATCAAATAATATATTTAACAGGATATTAAATGAAATAAGATCCGCAAATCCGGATATAGGCGACAGAAATCATCTTGCGTTTGTTTCGGTAATTATTAACGGACGATCAGGCGAATCAATACAGGAAGGGATGCTTGGAGCATTCGATATATTCTGGAATATTTCAATCGATCCTGTTTACAGAGCAATCGCGTCCTATATGGAAAGAGTAAAAAACATGTATATCGCCGCGATAAACGAAGGAAATTATTTTATTGACACATCTTCCCTGAATACAATGGCATATCATGTAAATTTTTCAAAGATTCTTTTTGAAAAAAAACGGCAGTTGATTGAAAGTTCAGATTCGCAGACATTTATTGTACAGGGAAATAGTGTTTTAATTTCAGATATCCGGCCGTACATTGAGATAAGCGCTTTAAACGAAGCCGGAAACTCCCTGAATCAGGCGGTAAACGCGGGTCTGCGCAGGAACATCGATCTCTCATCGCTTGACCGCCGTAACGAAGGAAACATTACAGCATCAGACGCGTTCGGAATTGAACAGCAGACCATAATTATACTAAATGATCTGCAAAATGAAATTGACGCAATAATCGCAAACGCAAACGCAGTCAACACGGAATTGAATGATTATTACCGTGTTACGCATATAACAGACGCTGTAAGAGCAATCGAGAATATACACACGCAGTTCCTCGCGCAGGAACAGCAGTCAATTAACAGATATTTCACCATTGCGCATCAAAATTTACAAAGTACCCTTAATACAAGAAGAGGCGAACTGGAAACAGGAAGAAGATATATTTACGGACCCCGCGGAGAAGAAGAAAGTTTTACGGCATTGCGTTATCCTTCACAGGCGCTGCCGGTATTAACAGCCATGCTTGCGGCCGCTTCAGCTGATCTGGATAACGCCAATGCCTTAACAGGGCTGTCCGCCGCTCCGGAAATTGCGGCTTCAAGCGCCGGTTATCAGGTTACAATCAGGGAATTAACGGCGATTGTCGCGCAGGGCCGCGAACTTCTGGAAGCCGCGCGCAGCCGCAGCGCGCAGGCGGAAGCGTACAGGCAGGAAGGAGAGCGCCTTTTCTCCGAAGCGCAAAACGCTTTTCAAAGACGGGATTTCAGCACCGCGCGGGATCGCATCGAGCGCGCGTCTGTCAGATTCGGCGATTCTCTTTTTTTGCAGGATTCTGCTTCTGTACGCGAAATGCGCGATGTTCAATTGATCAATCTGGGACAGTCTATCGCCTCCGCGGAAAACGAAACGGTAATAGCGGAAGTGCGCAGTCTTTTAAACAGCGCGCGTAACTCGTACTTTAACGGAAATTTCGTGCAGGCGGAGGACAGTCTTGTAAGGGCGAGAAACCGCTGGCATACCACAAACCCGGAGGAAAATGAAGAGGTTTCCCTGTGGCTAAGCATTGTGCGCAATGCGTTATCTGCAAATACAGGAAGGGTGATATCGCCGACAGCTCCACTGTACCCCGAAATGAGCCAGCTTTTAAGCCAAGCGCAGAGAAATTACGAAGAAGGAGTGCGCTATATAAACACAAATGAGCGGACGCCCGGACTTGCGAAATTTGACGAAGCGCGGCAGCTTACAAGAGAAGTAAAAATTGTGTTTCCTCTTAATCAGGAAGCAGGCATTCTGGATCTGCGGATTGAACAATTTATCGATCCGGCCGAATTCAACGCTACGTTTGAACAGCGCATCAGAAACGCGGTAGCAGGGACCAAAACGCGGTCAATAGAGGCATTCGCGGACCTTCAGAACCTCGCGGAAATAAATCCGAATTATCCTAACATCAGGGCTCTGATAAACCAGGCGGAAATTGATATGGGATACCGCCCGCCGCCTGTTAATCCTGCGGAAATCGCGCGTTCAAACGAGTTAACGGCTTCCGCAAACCGGATAGTACAGGCAAACCAAACGGCGCAATATGAAGTAGCCCGTCTTCAGCTTGATCAGGCGATTACCTTAAACCCCGACAATACAGAAGCAATGCGCGTAAGGGACATACTGCTCGGAAGAATGAGCATTCCCGGAACCATCATCCTTACAATGGATGATGAAGCCAGTTATCAGCAGGCGTTACGCGAACTAAACGCGGGCAATGTCCTTGTAGCTTACGCGCGTGTGGAAGCGCTTTTGCAAAATCCAAGAAACCGGAATATAACAAAGCTGCTAGAATTACAGCGGAGGATACAATCGGTATTATGATGCGAAAATGCGTAAAAAATAAAAATTTTTCACTGTATTCAATAAAAAAACACGCGTTATTTTTGGCGATTGTAATCTTAACAGCGCAGAATCTTTGCGCAGTTGATCTATATTGGGAAGAACCGGCTGTATTTTCTCCCGGAGAAGGCACATTTCCAGTAAGCGCGCACTCAGGTAATTTTTCGGTTATCGCGTGGCAGGAAGCTTCACCTAACGCATCAGGCGGCGGTTCCATAAATGTCAGCATTGCCGTAAAGGAAACAGGAGGCAATTGGGAACATGGAGGAATCGCGGGCGGGCCTTACGCGTATCCCGGCGCGGAACCGTCAATATTAAGCCTTGTAATTGATAACCGCGGCAGAATAATAATCGCGGCGGCGGCGGGAGACGCGCAGGCGGAGATACTGATATCAGAGGACAGGGGCCGCACATTTACAGGACGAATGTTGAATCTTGGCGCGGATAATTCCGTCGCTCCTAAATTGTTTGTGCGCTCAGACGGAGGTTATCTTCTTTTTACAACAAGAGGCAGATCGGAATCAATGTCAATCTTCTATTCCCGCTCCGATGACGGAATAAACTGGTCGCCTTTTGAATCATTTGTTACGGAAAGCAATCTGACGCTGAACTTTCTTCCGGCTCACGCAAGCTCAGGACAAAGAGACGTAGTTTTTTTTCAGTCGCTTTCAATGGGATCCGATTCAATGTCCACTTTCCAGCTATTTTATAAAACCAGCGACAATGGCGGAAGAACATGGACAGCGGCAAGACAGTTCACTGTATTTCAAGATCCGGTAATACAGACCCGTTCGGATCCGCGCAGTTTTGACAATCAGCGTCCCCATCTTACAGGATACGGAAATAATTTATTACTGGTATGGGAAAGGCGTTTTACAAATCAATCGCCGCAAATATACAGCGCTGTAATTTCGTCAAGCGGAAATATAATCGGCAATGTTGAGCGGGTGAACAGCGTAGAAGCCTATTGCCAGAACCCAATCGGTTTTATTTACGATAATGTTCCTGTCGTTGTATGGTTCGACAGCCGCAGCGGCAATAACAGCGTCATTCTGGCCCAGCGCGGCGAGTATAACTGGCAGAATTATCAGCTTTCAAGCGCCGCATCTGAGGCGTCTTTCGCAAGGCCGGTTGCGGCCAGGGACGGCACGTACGTTTTCTGGCAGACAACATCAAGGGATTCAAAACGAATCTACATGCTTGCTCCGGACGCGACTGTAGCAAGCCCGCAGATAACGCCGCTTAACTTTACCGCTTCAGGAGCGGGCAGGTCGGAAAGAACAAGAGTTACATGGAATATTCCTGAGGATACTTCCGGTATTTACGGCTTTTCATGGACATGGAATCAAAATGAAAGCTCTGTGCCATCTGAGCAAATAATGGTTTACAATACCGGAAATACGCAGAATCTGAACCTTGAACTTGACACCGGCGCGGACGGAGAATGGTATTTTAAAATCCGCGCGGCGGATTACGCAGGCAACTGGTCCGCGCCTTCGCAGGTCATGTATTACAGAAAAACCGCAGCGCCGCCTGAACTGACAATTATTGAACCGGAAACAGATGAACGCGGATTTCTTCATTCCAATACATTCGAAATATTATGGGAACCGTCAACAGATCCGTATACGGCAGGCTATACATGGAATCTTCAATATTTGGGAGCAGCCGCTCCGAATAACATTGTTATTAATAATGTTGTTATTAGCGCTCCGCCGTCAAATATAACCGGAACGTCAGCGTCGGCAAATTTCGTAAATCAGGAAAACGGCGCTTACGCGTTTACGGTATCCGCCATTGATCAGGCGGGCAATATAAGCAGGCCCTCCAGCATAATAATTAACACAAATAAATTTATACCCTTTACAAGCGTCACCTTTATTGACGCGCAGCAGAACGAACAGGGAGAACTTTCTATCAGGATAATCGGGCGCGGATTTTCAACTAACGGCGTGATAACGTCGGTTATTCTGGAACAGGCAGGCCGCCCCAATCAGGTAACAACAGATTTTAACATTGTCTCGGACAGGGAAATAGAAGGCATTGTTTTTCATATAACCGATGAAGGCCAATACAATATAAGTCTGGAACATTCGACAAGAGGCCGGTATACGGCGGACTCATTCGTTCCGGCGGCCAGAACAGGAACCGTAAAATTCGGCGATTATACAGAAGAATGGAAACCTTCATGGAGAATACAGCAGAATAAACTGTTAACAATAAATCCAATCATGGCGCTTGCCGTTATTTTGATCATTTTCTGCGCGCTTGGCGCAGCCGCGATAATCAGAGGTATAGGCGGAATAATTACGGAAGGCTCAGCCATCAGGCAGGAAGCGCTTGCGATCATTACAGGAGATTTTATGCCGACGGAAAAAAAACAAAAAATTGTAAAAATTCAAAAAAGGGGAAGAGGGCTCCGGTTTAAGCTTTCATCATTTACAATAGGGCTTATTCTTCTTGTGGTTATAATGATTTCAATACCCATGTACATATTAATGACAAATACCCAGCGCGAAACACTGCTGAACAGTTTATGGGATCGATCAAAAGTTCTGCTGGAAGGAATCGCTTCCAGCTCAAGATCATATCTGCCAATGGCGCTTCAATCCATGGGAGAAAGAGGTGCGCTGGAATTAATGTTCCTTCCGTCCCAGTCAGCGGCTCTTCCGGAAGCGAAATATATAACGATAACAGGTTACGGTATTAATTCGATTCATACTGATCATGTTTGGGCGACAAATGATCCGGCTATAGCCTCAAAGATTGACACAGCAGAGCTGCGAAGCGGCGTGTCAAGATTAACCGATTCAATTACTCCGTTTTATGATGAATTAAGCAGCCGGCTTGATAAAAGCGCGCAGGAAAGAGCGGGAGAGCTTTCCAAAAATATCAGGGAACTGTATGAAGAAGGCTTAAGGAGAGCGCTTGATACAGGTGCTGAAGCAGAACGCTTAAGAGCTGATATTCAGGTCGCGATCAATGATATGGAAGTTAAACTCAATGATATACTTTCACAAATATCAGGGGACATCGGATCTTATCCGCGCTTTTCGGTTGACAGAATCAGCAAGGAAGGAGACGGCACCCATATTTTCTATAAACCGGTAATGTACCGCCAAAACGCCGATGATCATTTTTACCGCGGATTAATCAGGCTGGAAGTATCCCTTGATTCAATTATGGAAGCGATTTATCAGGGACAGATAACACTGCTTTCAACCATCGGAATTGTCGCGTTAGCTGTAATGGCGATAGGAATAATCGCCGCGTTTATTTTCTCTGTTATAATCATAAGGCCAATCAGAAAGCTGGTAAAACACATAGAAATAATCCGCGATACGGAAGACAAGTCAAAGCTCGCGGGCGTTGACATAGACATTAAGACAAATGACGAAATAGCGATTCTTGGCGGCACCGTAAATGACATGACGCACGGGCTTGTTAAAGCGGCAATCGCCGCGTCCGACCTGAGCATCGGCAAGGAAATACAGAAAAAATTTATACCGCTTGAAGTAGACAGCCACGGCAACAAGCAGTCAAGCGGCATGAACAATACGGTCAATCTTGATTTCTTCGGTTACTACGAAGGCGCAAAGGGCGTATCAGGAGATTATTTTGATTACAAAGACCTTGACGGCCGTTACTACGCAATCATAAAGTGCGATGTAGCCGGAAAGGGAATTCCCGCGGCTTTAATTATGATTCAGGTAGCGACAATGTTTATCGGCCACTTTAAAAGATGGAAACCAACCGAGAAAGGTTTTCATATCGAGGATCTTGTTTATCAGATTAACGACTTTATCGAAGCCTTGGCTTTTAAGGGCCGGTTTGCCGCTTTTACTCTCTGCCTCTTTGACTCGCAGACAGGGCTTGTCAGATTCTGTAACGCCGGAGACAATGTCATTCATTTTTATGATGAATCCGAGAACAGGGTAAAAGCGATCACCCTTCCGCAAACTCCCGCAACAGGAGTGCTTCCCAATATAATGATACAGGCTACAGGCGGTTATAAAGTTCAGACCGCGCAAATAGACAAGGGCGATATACTGCTGCTCTACACAGACGGTATTGAGGAAGCAAAAAGAAAATTCAGGGATAAAAAATTCAGGGAAATAACATGCAAGGAAGGGCCCGCCGATACTCCTCATGAAAACCACCTTTGCGGACAGGCGGACGAAGAGATGGGAGCGGATCGGGTAGAAGCGATTATAAACGCAGTAATGGCGCGGGAAATCTATACCCTGCACAAACATCACAACGGCGAAGGCAATATTGAGCTGCAGTTTGATTTTTCAGGCTGCGAGGGCCGGGCAGACGAAGTAATCATGGCTATGGTATCGGTAGAAAAAATATTCAGATGCTATAAAACCGAAAACTCAGGAGATGAATCCCGCGTACTTGTGGATAAAAAAGTCGACGAATTCCTAAAAAACCACTTCCTGCAATACAGACGCTACTGTTCGCATACAAAAGAATTTCCTGAAAATCCCGCGTATATGTATTATACTCATGTTATGGAAGACGAGCAGTATGACGATTTGACCATACTGGGGATAAAACGTAAGTAAATCAGGAGGTTAACAATGACATTCAGCGAAAGAATGAAAGACATGCTGGAGCAGGGCTGGGCAGTATCAAAAGACTTTGCCTTAAAAGCGGGAGCAAAAGCGCAGGATTTAGGCGAGAGGGGAGTATTAATGTGGGACATCAAACAGCTTGAAAATCAGGCTGAAAAACTCCTTGCAAAACTTGGAAATGAAGCCTATGTCGCGTTTACAGAACGCGGACAGGACACAATTGAACGCGACGCGATCGAATTCCGGTCATTATTGGAAGAACTCGCATTAATAAAAGAACAAATCGAGAAAAAAGACACAGAACTTAAAAAAAAGGGCTAAAACAACGATGTGACTAATGAGGAATCAGCGAAAGCATATCACTCCGCATTAGTCATTATCGCAGCCACTTGATTCATTTAGTTTTTTATAATATAAATAAAAAGGCTCCTATGCTTCATAAAGCTTGGGACACGGGCCGCTAGCTCAGTCGGTAGAGCATCGCCCTTTTAAGGCGGTGGTCGGAGGTTCGAATCCTGCGCGGCTCAAATTTGTTAATTTATAGCTTTAAGCGATATCGTAAATGAGTTAAATCTAAAAAAGCAGGTATCATCTCTCCTATAACATAATAATTGATATCTTTTCAAAATAATCAAGAACTAAAATGCCTTCCTGGGCGTCTAATAATAAGAAGAGCGGGAGAAATTTGGCGGTGAATAATATAACAATCAAGAGCATTGCAGAAAAAGCTTTAAGGGGCGATGAAAAAAGTTTTGTCGAGTTATGCGATTTAATGAAAACAAAACTTTACCGTACCGCTAAAGGTATTCTCGGCGATGAATCACTGGCTCTTGATGCGGTAAGCGAAGCTGTTTTTCGTGCATTTAAGGGAATAAAACGGCTTCGTGAACCTAAATTTGTGGAAACATGGTTTATCCGCATAATAATAAATGCGGCAAATGACTTGTATAGGAGGCAAAAACATGAAGTAACAATGAAAGACGTGCCCGAAGGCATATATCATGAAAATCATAACGAAATGAAATTCAATCAAATGATTGAATCATTGCAACCTGAGCTGCGTGAAATAATCAGCCTGAAATATTATTCCGGTTATACTCTTAATGAAATAGCGGGAATATTAAAAATACCTGAAGGTACTGTAAAAAGCCGTTTGAACAGGGCGTTAAATTTGTTAAGGTTGGAGGTTATGAATGAATAAAGAATTGTTTTTGCAATTAATTGAAAACAATTGTGACTGTAAACAAGACTGTCTTGATACTGCCATAAACAGAGGACTTCAAAAGGCAAAAAATGACAGGGTTGATACAAAAAAAATATTAACGCTTGCCGTTGCATTTGTATTAACTTTTTCAATGTGTTTTACTGTAAACACAAGGCCGTTAAAAATGGCTGTGGATGGTTATTATGTGAATTGGAATAAAACAATGTCAGGTAATATAGAAATTTTAAATGATTATTTGGTTGAAATGACCAGTAATATAAAGAAACATTTAGGAGGAAAATAAATGATTTTATTTTTAGGATTTTTGTTCATGCTTTTTTTCATTGCGATTATCGGCTTAGCGGGAGG
>JAIRQF010000003.1 GCA_031256635.1 Treponema sp.
CCTTCCTGTTCAATTAATAAATTAGCGATGAATATGATCGCGGACGCGCTTACAGGCGAGGGTAATTCCGATGTCTTTACAGGGGACAGTGATCCACAGCTTGTCGGTGATGCCATCCCTTTTGCCATAAAAATGTATGAAGCCCTGCTTTCGCAAAACCCTGCGCATCAGGGGTTGATGCTGACAACAGGCTCCATGTTTGTCATGTACGCTAATGCCTTTGTGCAGGGACCCGCGGAAATGCTGCCTTCTTCTGAATGGAAGGCGCGTGAAGAAGGCGCAATGCGCGCCAAGGCGCTGTATCTGAGAGGCTATGAAATCCTCTATAATGCTCTGGAAGCAAAATACCCGGGTTTTAAAAAGGCTTTATCTGACGAGGCAGCTTTAAAAAATTATATTAACAGGTTTAAAAAGGAAGATGTTGGCGCCATTTACTGGGCTGTGGCAGCAGGGCTTTCGGCGTATTCCATCGATATCATGGATTTTAAATTAAGCTCTTATATTTCTCAGTGGAACTCTATGATTCACAAGGCATACGAACTTGATCCTGACTTTGGCGGCGCCGCTTTAAACGAATTTTTTATCATTTTTTATGCCTCACTGCCGGAAATGATGGGCGGCGATAAAGAGAAGGCAAAACAGCATTTTGAGCTGACCATGAAAAAAACCGGTGGAAAATCGGCAGGCGCGTATGTATCCTTTGCCCAGTCTATTTGTATTCCAGATCAGGATTATGATACCTTTAAGGATTACCTTGAAAAGGCTCTTGCCATCAATCCGGATGACGATGTTCCAACAAGGCTTGTTAACATCATCTCACAGCAAAAGGCGCGCTGGCTGCTGGATAATGCCTGGGTTCATTTTTCTTTCCTTCCCATCCCCGATGATTACTGATATAATGGAGATTGACACCGTATTATAGGAGCTTTTTATGAAAAAATTATGGTTTCTTTTAATTTTAATGATTTTTCTTGCAATCAATGCAGTTTATGCCCAACGCGGCAGCGCCCGCAGTGAAGTTGTAAATATCCGGGTGGCGTCATCCTTACCGAAGAATTCCGACTGGGGGAGAGCGCTGGATCGTCTTGCCGCCGATTGGGGAAAGGCGACAAATAATCAGGTCCGCGCGATTGTAAACCATGACGGAAGGGAAGGCACCGAAGGAGACATGCTTCGTAAGCTTAACGGTGACGCGATTCAGGTGGCGCTTTTTACATCAGCGGCTATTGCTGAAATTTGCCCCGAAGTCCTGAATTTAAGCGTTCCTTTCATGATTCATAATAATGCCGAGCTGGATGTAGTTTTGCAGAATGTACAGCCGGTTTTGGAAAGCCGCGTTAAAAATGAGTTTGTTATTCTTGCCTGGTCTAAAGGCGGATGGATATATGTTTTTTCAAAAGAAAAGGTGTTAGTGCCGGATGATCTTCGCAAGCAAAAACTTGGAACAAGCCCCGAGTTAAAAGATATGAATACTGTGTTCAGAACAATGGGATACCAGCTTGTAGAAGCGGATATTGTCAATATCGGAACAAGGCTTGCGAGCAATATGGTTAACGCCATTTATATGATCCCTGCCGCGATTGCTCCCATGCAAATGCACAAAAGTTTGAGTCATATGCTTGATTTACCTATCGCTCCGATTATGGGCGCTCTTGTTATGAACAGGATTACATGGAATAAACTTACTCAGGATCAACAGCGGGAAATAGTGAATATTACAAGACGTACAGCTGTAGAATTTGACGCATCGATGGCAAGAACAGAATCTAATGCCATATCTGCTATGGGCAGAGACGGACTTAATGTAAATAAACCAAATAAAGAACAAAATGATGCCTGGCAATTGGATACAAAAAAGGCTCTGCCTTCTCTTGTTGGAACGATATTTGATCGCGATTTGTATAATCGGATCAATGAATTACTGGAAAAAACAAGAAGCGGACGATAATGGATCTTAGGAAAGCGCTTAGATTATCATGGATAGAAAATACTATCTGTTTCAGCGCTCTCGCTCTGCTTGCGCTGCTTCCCTTTATCGATTTGGTATTACGTCAGTTTAATTTAACAATTTCGGGCGTTAATTCAATAATAAGACACTTGTTTCTTGTAACAGGTTTTTTTGCGGCAATGCGCACTGTAAGATCCGGCGAACATATTTCAATTTCCTTTGTTCAATTTATTAAAAATGATAATATAAAAAAAATACTATTTGCAATTTGCATTATAATTTCGGTACTTTTACTGGTTATCCTCTTCTGGGACAGCGTATGCTTTGTAATGAATTCTTTGCTTGGAAAAAAAATCGGGTTTGTTTCTGATAAGGTTTTCGCCGCCGCTATGCCCCTTGGTTTTGCTGTAATTGCTTTTCGCTTTTTCTTAAAATTAAATAATTGGCGCGATAGAATTATCGCTATTGTTATAATTCTGTTCGGCTGCTTTGCGGCATTACCGGCTATCGCTAAAATAATTTGGGGAACGGCGCCGCCTGAACCTTTTTATTCGTGGGTAAATATTTTATACGATTTTGCAATACCTCTTAAAGTGCCTATAATATTATTTTTGATTATTGCGGGACTCGCAGGGATGCCGATTTTTCTTGTTATCGGCGGTATTGCAATGATTATGCTGCAGGCAGCGGGGCATGAGCCGGAAATGATTACAGACGCTGTTTTTTCCGCGTTAACCGAAGCGGACTTAATAGCGATTCCGCTCTTTACACTTACAGGATTCTTTCTGTCTGAAAGCAAGGCAGGGGAACGCCTTGTCAGAACATTCAAAATATTTTTTGGCTGGATGCCGGGCGGAATAATTATTGCCGCTGTTGTTATCTGCGCTTTCTTTTCATCGTTTACAGGAGCTTCGGGCGTTACCATTCTTGCTCTTGGAGGAATACTCTTTACTATTCTGAATCAAAATAATTATTCCGAGCGTTTTTCCATTGGGATGTTAACATCTTCCGGAGGCATAGGTTTAATGTTCCCTCCAAGTCTTCCAATAATTCTTGTGGCTTCATCAACCATCACAATGCTTCATTATATGAATTTACCGACGGATTATTCAATTAAACATTATTTTATCGGAGCTCTTTTACCCGGAATTATTCTTGTTCTTGCGATGATGATTACAGGTTTTGTTCTTTCAAGAAAAGTCAAATTCACGCCTATTAAATTTAGTTTTAAAGATGGCATGGATTCTCTTAAAGATTCCGCTTTTGAAGTTTTACTGCCGCTTCTTCTAATTATTGGATATTTTTCTGGGTTTTTAACTCTTGTGGAAGTAAGCGCGGTTTCGGTAATCTATGTAATAATTGTAGAAATATTCATTAAAAAAGATATTCATATTTCCAGCGTTCCGAAAATTCTATTTAAGGCTGTTCCGATTGTCGGCGGAATTCTCGCAATCCTGGCAATGGCAAAAGCTCTTTCATATACCTTTATTGATTCGGGCGTGCCTGACAGTTTTGCTTTATGGATGCAGAACGCGATTAACTCAAAATTTGTTTTCCTTTTGCTTCTTAACCTTGTTTTACTTCTTCTTGGCTGCGTACTGGACATATTTTCGGCGATACTTGTTTTGCTTCCGCTAATTATTCCTCTTGGCATAGCATACGGAATAGATCCGCTGCATCTTGGAATTATTTTCATAATCAATCTTGAAGCGGGCTTCCTTACCCCTCCTGTAGGTATTAATCTCTTTCTTGCAAGTTACCGTTTTGGGAAGCCATTTATGGAAATCTGCGGTTATGTTGTTCCCTTCCTGCTTGTCAGATTAGTTGTAGTTCTTTTAGTTACATATTTGCCCTGGCTCAGCTTATGGCTTGTTAAATTATTCGGCGGTTGAATTTAAGCTGTCTTTATTTTCTTTGGAAGCCAGAAAAGTTTTTCTATTTCCCATTTAAAACATTTTTCGTTATTTAATTGAAAAGGCTGCCAGTGCATATTCGCGACAGCGGCGGCGCGAAAGGAAATTTTAGCTAAAGGAATTTCTGAAGAAGATGTTAGCCATGAACCACACAAACCAACACGAACTTGTTGTTCGAAGGTTTCCGGTATTAAACAAACGCCAATTACTACAGGTGAAAATATTGATTCAATTTTCTCTACGGCTGTTCCAAAGGCGCGTGGTGATAATATTAAGTCCAGCTTTGGACCGAAAAGTTTCATGTTATCGGGACTTGAAGGAAAAACGGTGTATGAATAGTCAACAGCGTTAAATTTTTCTCCGTTGGTAATTTCCCTTAGGGAATGGGTTATGTTTTTTAATTCATCGGCGCTTAGCGGTTCAGAAAGAGAAGCAAGAGGAGCAACCCAGGGGAAGGTATAAAATCCGGAACAATTTTCTTTAAACTGTTTTTCGCCGTTTTTTCGCAGGATTCCCCTGATATCCCTGTGGGGTACCAAAACGAGGAAATTTTGCCTGTTTTTAAAGGTTTTCATATTCGTAAACTCATGTTACAATAATAATAGAAGGGATTGCTATGAAATATAAGACCAAAATTCTGGTAGAACGGTTTACAGAAATACTGTCAGCTTGGAAGGGTGTGGAATGCATCACGTTAAATGAAGCCGCTATGCCTGATACCCTGGATCCTTATTTTGCGCTCATTTTAGATGTGTTTTGTTCGGGCAAAATCCCAAATGCCGACGAAAGATGCGCTCTTTACGGCGATGATGTAGCGGCTTTTGAAAGTTCCGGTCAAGGCGAAAAGGATCGTTTTCTTATCGGTGATATTCCTGTTCGCCTTGAGTATAAGAAAACAAAGAAAATTGACGAGCTTATAAAAATAGCTTGCACAGATCACGAATCACTTTGGTTTATAAAAGATTCGGGAACTTATGGTTTTTACCGTTTAGCAAATTGCGAAATTGTTTTTTCACGCACTAG
>JAIRQF010000084.1 GCA_031256635.1 Treponema sp.
CTTGTTTAAAATTGTTACCTTAATAAATTGCGCGCGGACAGACGACTAAAACGCTCCTGCCAGTGTCCTGTTTTTTACTAATGATGGAATGTAATGTTAAGTTAAATCCTTATGCAATAAGTAATTAACGCATTTTGTTATTTTGCAAACCGAATATAACAAGGACACTAACTCTTTGCTTTCAGGGCCGCGTTATACATTTCCATATATTTTAAAGCGGAGCTTTCCCATGTAAAATCCTGTGACATTCCGCGCAGACGCATTTTTTCTATGTCGTCTCTTCTGTTGTACCATGCCCAGACAGCCCAGCCTACGGTATTGTATATTGACGAAGGATTTAATTGATCGAACATAAAGCCGGTACCGCCGCCTGTCTGCTCATTATAGTTTTCAACAGTGTCAACAAGACCGCCTGTGCGGCGCACTATCGGGAGGGTTCCGTAAGCAAGCGAATACATCTGGTTAAGGCCGCATGGCTCGTAACGGCTCGGCATAAGGAAGAAATCAGAGCCGGCTTCTACAAGGTGACTTAATTTTTCGCTGTAGCCGATCTTTGCCTTAAAGTTTGAAAGGCGGGCCGCGAGGCTTGCAATTTCATTTTCACACCAGTATTCGCCAGTACCGAGAAGCGCCAGCTGAACATCCATATCACGGCAGATTGACCATGCGGATCCGTAAGCGGGACCGAACAGGTCGCCTACGCCTTTCTGTTCCGTAAGCCGGGTAACCATACCGATAACAGGCACATTCGGATCCCTGGGGAGACCGAATTCTTTCTGGAGCGTTTCCTTTGCTTTCGCCTTGCCGGACATGTCCTTTGCCGAATAAGTCTGAGGAATGTATGTGTCTTTTTCCGGATTCCATACCTTGTTGTCAATTCCGTTTAATATTCCGGTATAATCAGCGCTGCGGTAGCGTAAAACTCCGTCAAGCCGGAATCCATGAGCCTGTATTTTTGTTTCTTTTGCGTAATTGGGTGAAACTGTATTGACTTTATCGGCGCTGTAAATGCCCGCTTTCAGCATGTTCAGCATGCTCCAGTCTTCAAAGCCGGCATTGTAAAAAACGTCCCATCCGAGCCCCATATAGTTAAAATTATCCTTGCTGTAAATACCCTGATAGCCGAGGTTATGGATAGTCAGTACCGAAACCGTATTTTTAAATTCGCCGGAGCTTTGCGGGACTCTTTCTGCGAATTTCAAATATACAGGCGCCGGAGATGTAGGCCAGTCATGTGCGTGCAGAATATCAGGATACCACTCTATTTTCCTGCAAAGCTGAAAAACCGCACGGCAGAAAAAGAAAAAACGCCTTGAATTATCTGAAAAATCCGACTCTGAAGGACTTCCGTAAATTCCGTCCCTGCCAAAATATATTTCATGATCAATAAAATAAACTTTTACGAGATTTTTATCAGTATTCGGCATATTGGCGGTGTAAACAGCGCTCCATTCTTCTATACCGCCCATGGGAGTTCCCATTGCGCCGGGAAGAAGTTTCAATTCGCCGCGGTCGATGGAATAATAGCGCGGAATAACAATTCTTACATCGTGGCCAAGGTTCGCAAGAGTTATTGAAAGAGAAGATACAACGTCGGCAAGACCTCCGGTTTTAGCCCAAGGAACAGCTTCACTCGCTACCATCAGTATTTTCATAATGTTATATCCTGAAGCTGTTCCAGAACAGCTTCACTCGCTACCATTAATATTTTCATAGCGTTACACCTTGAAGCTGTTCCGGAACATAAACCATCAGTATTTTCATCAAAAATAGTCCGCCAGTTTAAAGTTTTTGTCGCTTAGGATTTTCTGTCCCTTCTCATGATCTTCCAGTTTAAAAATGACAACAGCTTTTCCCACCTGTCCTTCCAGTGAAGCGTAAAGATATTCGATATTTACCTGAGATTGCCGGAAAACGTCCATTAACTTCGCCAGGCTGCCCGGTACATCTTCAATTTCTACAGCGACCACATCGGTCTGCCGTGTAGTAAAACCGGCTGTATTCAGCGCGGCTACAGCGTTTTCGGTTTTATCGGCAATTATACGTAAAATGCCGAAATCCGCAGTATCCGCTATACTGATTGCCCTTAAATTTATCCCGGCATCGGCGAGAGTTTTTGTAACTTCGCTCAGCCTGCCGGTGGTATTCTCCAAAAAGACAGAAATTTGCTTAATTCCCATGATTAATTTTACTCCTATATTTTACGATTGTCGACAACTCTTTTCGCTTTTCCGATAGATCGCTCAATTGTTTTGGGTTCTACCAGCTTCACCTTCACCGAAATCTGCAGTTTACTCTTCATTACCTGTTCAATACGGCTGCGAAGGCTCTCAAGTCCCTTTGTTTCATCGCTGAAGGCGTCTTTTTTGACTTCGACCTGCAGTTCAACTTCGTCCAGATGGCTTTCGCCCCTGTTTACAATGATTAGATACTGAGGTTCTGTTCCTTTTATTTCGATAAGCGCCTGCTCTATCTGGCTTGGGAAAACATTTACCCCGCGGATGATTAACATATCGTCTGTGCGCCCGAAAAGACGGTGTATGCGCCTTGTGGTGCGTCCGCATGTGCATGGCTCTTCCATAATGTAAGTGATATCCCTGGTGCGATAGCGCAGCATCGGAGTTCCTTCCCTTGTGAGCGTGGTAAAAACAAGTTCTCCTTTTTCTCCGGCTTTCAGGGTTTTTCCGGTTGCGGGATCGATGATTTCAGGGTAGAAAAGGTCTTCATTAACATGGAGGCCGTTTTGCGCCTCACATTCAAAAGCCACTCCTGGCCCGATAATTTCAGTTAATCCGTAAATATCGTATGCTTTCATGTTGTAGCGCGCTTCAATCTCTGTCCGCATGTTCTCGCTCCATGCTTCCGCGCCGAAACAGCCTTTATTTATGGGAAGCGCGCGGATATCAATGCCCGCTTCCGCAGCTTCTTCCGCGAGATAGAGAGCGTAAGAAGGAGTACAGGTAAGCATTGTTGAACCAAAATCACGCAGAATCATCAGCTGCCGTTCTGTACTGCCGCTTGACATCGGCAGCACTTCCGCGCCGATAGTTGTAGAACCGTAATGCACTCCCAATCCGCCCGTAAAAAGCCCGTATCCGTAGCAATTTTGAACGATATCATCGCGTGTGCAGCCGGCACCGGCAAGAGTCCTTGCCATAGACTCGCTCCAGATATCAACATCTTTTATTGTATATTCATTCACGACAGGTTTTCCGGTTGTGCCGGTACTCATGTGGACTTCCACTATTCTGTCCTGCGGACAGGCGCGAAGACCGTGGGGATAATTCTCCCTCAGATCGTCTTTTGTGGTAAACGGGAGTTTATCAATATCGTTAATACAGTGAATATCACGAGGCTTAATTTTTTTTTCATCGAATTTCTTTCTGTAAAAAGGAACTTTACAGTACATTGTTTCCGCAAGATTTTTCAATGACGCAAGCTGAAGTTTTTTCAGCGCCTGCTCTTCCATACATTCGTATTCGGGGTTAAAGATCATAACTGCTCCTGTAAATAAAAAAATGAGGAAAAATATTATCAATCTGCTCCTTTGAAAATCCGTAAAATAGCGGAAATTTCAGGAGAACTGATGATTCTACCCATAAATATAATAAAAATTACCAAGACTGACAATGGTGCGTTTTATACATTAAATTTAAAAAATAAAACATCTCCGTCTTTAACGGTATACTCCTTTCCTTCCAGACGGTACTTTCCCGCTTCCTTGATTTTTGCTTCCGTTCCGTAATTAAAAATATCATCGCAGGTGTATACTTCCGCTTTTATAAAACCTTTCTCAAAATCCGTGTGAATAACGCCCGCAGCTTTCGGAGCGGTATCGCCTGAGTGAAATGTCCACGCGCGGCACTCGTCTTTTCCTGTTGTAAAAAAAGTCCTAAGGCCGAGTAATTTATACGCGCTGTGAATCAGGGAGGACAAGCCTGTTTCTTCAAGGCCCAAATCATCAAGGAAAGCTTTTTTTTCTTCGGGGTTTTCTATACCGCAAAGATCAGCTTCGAATTTTCCGCAGATACAGACAGCTTCCGTTCCTTCTTCCGCCGCGCGTTTTTTTACTTTTTCCGTATACTTGTTGCCGGATTTTATTCCTTCTTCATCTACATTGCACACATAAAGCTGCGGCTTTGCGGTAATGAAATGGCAGTCATAAATAGCGGCTTTTTCCTCGTCATTTAATCCAAGCGACCGGACAGGCTGAGCGTTTTCCAGCGCGGGATTGATTTTTTCACTTAAAAGGGACAGTACAAATTCACTTAATTTTTTCTCGTTTGGATTTTTCAGCGCTTTTTCCGCGCGTTCGCGCCGTTTCGCAAGCGTCTGCATGTCAGCTAACGCAAGCTCAATGTCAATGGTTTCGATATCGGAAGCGGGATCGAGTTTTTCGCTTACATGAATTACATCGCTGTTTTCAAAACAGCGGACAACATGCGTATACACGGCGGCGTCGCGTATATGGGAAAGAAACTGATTGCCAAGTCCTTCTCCCCTTGAAGCGCCTTTTACAAGCCCCGCGATATCGACAAATTCCACAGTCGCCGGAATTGTTCTTTCGGGGACAAAAATGGCGGATAACTTATCAAGACGGGTATCAGGAACATTGATAATCCCCACATTTGCTTTGACTGTACTGAATGGATAATTGGCGGTTTCCGCCGGAGTGCCGCACAATGCCGAGAAAATGGTGGTTTTTCCCACGTTTGGTAAACCTAAAATGCCGCAGTTAAGAGCCATGAGAGATTCTAGCATTTATAATGACGCGTGTGTAGTGAAGAATAAAAGCCCTTAAACATATCCGCCCATGGCGATAAATAATCTACCAGGGGTTATTTGTCAATTATTATTAAATTCAGAAAATATAGTAATGGCGAAGAAAAATGAAATTAACGCTCAGTATATCCATAAATTGATAAGCTATAACATAAAACGCCTGAGATCTGTACAAAGTATTTCTCAGTTGAGCCTTTCGGTAAAAACAGGCCTTACCCACAATTTTATAAATGATATAGAAAACTGCAAAAAGGGAGTCTCCGCCAATACACTCGCTAAACTTTCAATCGCTTTGAACGCTGAGCCGCACCAGTTTTTCCTGCCGGAAGGATCGGCCAACAGCGAAGGGGCGATCTATGTAAGGGACTTTAACGATCAGCTTCAGAAGGCTGTCAATGAACTGCTGCAGCCGTATCTTATAAAAAAGTAATCCGCAGAAAATTGATTTTAAGCCGCTATATTGATTCTTTCTCCCAATAATAACTTAAATTCTTTTTCATCAAGAGTTTCTTTTTCCAATAGCGCGGCTGAGATATTGTCAAGTATGTCGCGGCGGTCTTCCAGGATTTTTTTCGCTTTCGCGTACTCAGTTTCTATAATACGCGCGATTTCTTCGTCTACATACTGCTGCGTGCTTTCGGCGTATTCGCGCTGGAAAGAAGGTTCCTGCCTTTCCTGGCCTGTCAGGCTCATGCCTCGGGAAGTCAGCGCGACATTTTTAAAACGATCGCTCATTCCGTAATCGGTTATCATCTTGCGCGCGATGTCTGTCGCTTTGGTAAGATCGTTGGCCGCGCCTGTTGAATATTCGCCGGAAATCATTTCTTCGGCTATCCGCCCGCCAAGGAGAATATCTATCCTTCCCAAAAGATCGGACTGGGTAACCGTATAGCGATCCTCAACGGGAAGCTGCAAAGTATAGCCAAGCGCGTAACCGCGTGGAATAATCGAAATTTTCTGAACCGGATCGGCGTTAGGTGTAAAGGCGGCTATCATCGCGTGCCCCGCTTCATGGTAGGCGGTAAGTTTTCTTTCCCTTTCTTTAAGTACCCTTGTTTTTTTCTGAAGACCTGCTATCGTTTTTTCAATCGCTTCGTCAAAATCGCGCTGTGCAATCATTTTGCGTCCTGCCCTTACCGCCAAAAGAGCCGCTTCGTTTACAATATTCGCCAAATCCGCTCCGGAAAAACCTGATGTTACGCGCGCTACTACTTCAAGGTCTACGACAGGATCAAGCCTGACAGGCGGCCTTGAATGAATCTTTAGGATTTCTTCCCTGCCCTTAAGATCCGGTCTGTCAACAAGCACCTGCCTGTCAAACCTGCCGGGGCGAAGGAGGGCGTGATCCAGAACATCGGGCCTGTTTGTGGCGGCAAGAATTATAAGGCCGCTTGTACCGTCAAAGCCGTCCATTTCAACCAGAAGCTGATTAAGAGTCTGTTCGCGCTCGTCATTCCCGCCTGAGATATTGTTTATTCTGCTCTTGCCGATTGCGTCAAGCTCGTCAATAAATACAATGCACGGCGCTTTGCCTCTTGCCTGTTTAAACAAATCGCGAACCCGAGCGGCTCCGACACCGACAAACATTTCGACAAAATCAGCGCCGCTCATGCGGAAAAAAGAAACTCCCGCTTCCCCCGCTACAGCGCGCGCGAGAAGAGTTTTTCCTGTTCCCGGAGGGCCGACCAAGAGCACTCCCTTGGGTATCTTTCCGCCGATTTCCCTGTATTTTTCCGGACTTTTTAAAAAATCGACAACTTCAACAAGTTCTTCTTTAGCTTCATCAACCCCGGCTACATCGCTGAAGCGGGTTTTCACATCCCCGTCCGCGACAATTACAGCGCGGTTCTGTCCTACGGAAAGAACATTGCTTCCCATATTGCCGATGCGTTTAATAACAAAGCGCCATATCAGAATAAAAAAAGCGATTGGCAATACCCAGCTTAATATAAAATTAAGGATGGCGCTTCCTTCCTGCGAAACCGCGCCGTAAGAAACTTTTTTTTCATCAAGTAATTTAATAAACTCAGGATCATATATTGATACCGTACGGTATATCCTGTCCTGCTGAATGGAATCGTAAGCCCGCGTAATCGCGGTTCTTGACTGGGTTTTGCCGTTGGGATTTGTGTATCCTGTAAAATAGGAATCCGTTATCTCAACACGCCTGATCACACCGGAAGAGATCAGCGATTTAAATTCAGAAAAGTCAATAGCGGGATTTAATCTGCTTAAGAAAACAAAATTGAAAAGACTCATACCTACAAGAAGAATGGCAAGATAAATAAGAAGATATTTCCAGCCGCCGAATCCTTTAAAATCAGGTAATTTGCCTCCGCCGAACGGAAACATCGGGCCGCCTTTATTGTCATTCTTGTCGCCGGAATTATCGCTCATTTAATTTTTATCCTTTGATACCAGATATTTGATAATCTCTCTCATTTCTTCATTTGAAATACTCTGTTTATCCTGAATAATTACCTGTTTCACTTCGCCTGTTTCATCATCAATAAGGAAGTATTTATCTTTAACGGTAATAACAACTTTACCCATTAATATACCTCCTAACAAGTCCATTCAGTATACCATATAAAAGAACTTCCATGCTACTATGTAACAAATGAAAGACTCACGCACAGGCAGCCTGCCTCCCCTTTATCTAATTGACGCATACGGTTTAATATACCGTTCTTATTTTGCTTTTTTAACACGGCCGCTTCGAAATAATTCAGGGAAGAATGTTTCAGCGTTGTTTGGATTTTCGCGCACAGTAGTAACGCTGCTTGAAGAAGGAGCTCCGGCTGCCGGCGCAGACGGCAGGCTTTCGGACAAACCTGAAAAGCCTTTGCGCCTTGCCGCGATTTTTGACTCGCGCACTCCTACATTCAGGCATAAGATGTACAGTGAATACAAGGCGAACAGGCAAAAGACTCCCGAAGATCTGCATGATCAGATTCCGTTAGTCGAAGAATTTTTAACAGCTCTGGGGATTCAATGCCTTAAGGCTGAAGGTTACGAAGCTGATGATATTATCGCTACCCTTGCGGAGATTTGCAGGAAGGAAGAAAGGCAGTGCTATATCTTTTCATCTGACAAGGATTTGCTGCAGCTTGTAGGCGGCGGAATATATGAGCTGCGCCCTTCAAAAATAAACAGAAAAGAACTTGGTTATGCGACTACAGGGCCTTCGTGGGAGCTTGTGGGCCCTGATGAAGTAAAATCAGAATGGGGAGTGGAGCCGCAAAAAGTTCTGGACCTTCTTTCGCTTACAGGAGATACCGCGGATAATATTACCGGCGTTAAGGGCATAGGCGAAAAAATCGCCGTAAAATTAATGGCGCGTTACGGTTCTCTGGACGGGATTTATGAAAATATCGCCGCAATAGAAGGTTCCACAGGGAAAAAAATGGCCGAAGGAAAGGAAAGCGCCTATTTTTCACAGTCACTTGTCCGTCTGCGTGATGATGTAGAACTGCCAATTAGCGGCATTGATGATTTATCAATTGAAAATCTTGACAGGGCGGCAGGAGCGGCTGTTTTATCGCGCGAAGGAATCCGCCAGAGCGCAAGACAACTAACACAAAATTTAAAAGAAGAGGATAAAAAAAAGTATCAGGAAGCGAAAACCAATGCCTCAGATGCGGACAATATAAATGATAATGATCCAACAGTATGGCATCAGGCTGATCAGTCTTTAATCGGAGACGGAGTATATAAAACAATTTTGGATATAAATGAATTAAAACTGATTCTTGAACAGGCAAAAAAACAAAAATATTTAGCCATTGATTTTGAAACCGATTCGCTTGACGCGTGGAATTCCCGTCCAATCGGTATTTCCATGGCTTTAAGACCGAAAGAAGCCTTTTATGCGCCTGTCGCCCCTCACGGAATAAATTCAGACGATAGGGATAAAAAAGCAGGCTCTGAATTCATTGATCCGCAAAAAGTGAAGGAGCTGCTCTGCGGCATATTTGCAGATAACGAAATGACAATAATAGCACATAACGCAAAATTTGATTACAAGGTAAGCCGCGGATGGAACATTGAAAGATGGCGGTGTAAAATCTGGGATACAATGACGGCGGCGTGGGTTGTGAATCCCGAGCGCAATAATTATTCGCTTGATTCTCTTGTTTCATATATATTCGACTGTACGCCGGTAAAATATCTTGACATTGTAAGGAAAGGAGATACTTTCGATACTGTTTCGCTTGAAACCGCGGCGAATTATTCCTGCGAAGACGCGGACTATTGCATCAGGCTGAAGCGTTATCTTGAACCAAAATTAAAAAAGACAGAATCAATTAATCTTTTTGAAAATCTTGAAATGCCGCTATTACCCATTCTCGCCGAAATGGAAGGTGAAGGAATTAAAATAGAGCCAAAAGCCCTTTTAAATTATAAAAAAGAGCTGGCAGTTGAACTGGACCGGATACAGTCTGAAACATGGAGAATTGTCGGGCATGAGTTTAATTTATCTTCCACCAAACAGCTTCAGGAAGTGCTGTTTGTGGAACGTAAATTAAATCCCGGAAAGAAAACAAAAACCGGCTTTTCCACGGACGCTGCCGCGCTTGAAGAACTTGCCCGCGAAGATCCCGTCCCTGCGCTAATACTCCGTAACCGCGTTTTATCAAAATTGAAATCAACATATGTGGACACATTAGCTGACATGGCAGACCGCAGCGGAAGGGTTCACACGAACTTTGTGCAGACAGGAACCGCTACGGGCCGTCTTTCCAGCCGCGAACCTAATCTGCAGAATATCCCTGTCCGCGCCGAAGAAGGAAGGCGTATCCGCGAAGCGTTTATCGCAAAGAGCGGATACCTCCTGATTTCTGCGGACTACAGCCAGATAGAACTTGTTGTTCTTGCGCATCTTTCGCAGGATAAAAACCTTATATCCGCGTTTAAGCTGCATGAAGGGTTTCAGGATGTTCACGCCCGCACAGCGGCTCTGATTTTCGGTATTGACGAGAAAGATGTAAAAAGCGAACAGCGCAGAATCGCGAAAACAATCAACTTCGGGGTAATTTACGGAATGAGCTCCTTCCGCCTTGCAAATGAGTTAAACATCAGCCGCGCGGAAGCCCAGGAATTTATTACAGCTTACTTTAACACCTATTCGGGTGTGCGGCGGTTTATCGACGATCTTATCGCAAAAACAGAAAAAACAGGTTATGTGACAACGATCGCGGGGCGCCGCCGTTATGTTCCTGCGATTAATTCGCGTAACAAAACGGAAAAATCCGCGGCGCAGCGGATTGCTGTTAACACGCCCATTCAGGGGTCGGCGGCGGACATAGTAAAGACTGCAATGATCAATGTTGACAGGCGTTTGGTAAATGAACGCAGCAGCGCCAAACTGCTTTTACAGGTTCACGATGAATTAATCCTTGAATGTCCGAAAGAAGAAGCTGATACGGCTGTCCGTCTTGTCAGGGAAGAAATGGAAAACGCCGCAAGTTTAAGCATACCGTTACGCGTAAGTATTGAAACAGGATTAAGGTGGGGCGATTTTCATTGAAAGCAGGTTGATTTCAATAAAAGCAGGAACCTGTTAAATCTTCACGCGGCCGCGAAAACTGCGGGACAATGTTAATTTATCAATATATTCTATATTTCCGCCGACGGGCATTCCGGAAGCAAGGCGTGAAATATCTACATTAAAATCTTTTAATATTTTTTGAAGGTATAAAGCGGTTGTATCGCCTTCTACTGTAGGATTTAGCGCCAGTATAAGTTCTTTTACCTGTGTATTGCAGATACGGCTTATCAATTTATCAATTGAAAGATTCGCCGGGCTTATGCCTTCCAGCGGAGCAATCAATCCGCCAAGAACATGATAAACGCCTGAGAATTCGCGTCCGTCTTCTATGACACGAATATCCTGAGCGTTTTCCACAACGCAGATTAAAGAATGATCGCGATCAGAATCAGAACATACATAACAAGGATCTGTTTCAGTAAAACTTCCGCATATGCCGCATCGTTTAATTACCTGATGAAGTCCTGATAATTCTTTCGCGAATGCCTGCGCAAGAGCCGGGTTTGAGTCAAGAATGTGATAAGTAATTCTGCCGGCGCTCTTTTTTCCGATTCCCGGAAGTTTTGAAAATAACGAAATCAATCTGTCAATTGTATTCTGCTTCAAAAAACATTCCTTGTTTCAATCCCGGTAAATTATGACATTCCGGGAAAACCGGGAATATTTAAACCGCCTGTCATGCTGCCGACTTCGCTGTTGATCATTTCCTTTACCTTTGTCATACCGCCTGAAAAAGCCGCCATGATTAAATCCTGAAGCATTTCCGCGTCATCCATCGCCTGAGGCGCGATGCGGACGGCCAGCACTTCCAGTTTTCCGTTAATGTCAATTTCCACAAGGCCCGCGCCGGCGGATCCGGTAGCGGTAATGGCGCCGAGTTTTTCCTGGAATCCGCTCATCTGTTCCTGAATTTTCTGCGCGTTCTTGAAAATGTCAAATGGATTTATATTCATAATTACTCCAATTTTATCTACTGAACAATTGTTCCGGGTATAACCGACAAGACATTTTCAACCTGCGGCGGAATTGAACTATCCTTCGCGCTTTTTCTGTCCCACATCGGAACATCATCATCATCCGCGGGCGATCCGCTTTCTTTTTGCGCAATCATGCGCTGAAGCTCATCAGCCAGCGAGCGGCCGGAAGAAGCAGTGTTGTTCCTGCCGGCAGGCGCGTCTTTGACAGAAGCGGCGTTACCTGAAACCACGGAGCGGGAATCATTGTTATGCGAAACAGAAGGAGCGTTTTTTGACATAACACTGCGCGCGCTTTCAATTGCGTCTTTTAATTCAGAAGGAGAAATCCATTTGCTTAACCAGACAAGTTTGGAAACCGCGGTTTCAAGTTCAAAACGGGGAGAGACAGAATAGCGGATGCTGCGGTAACAGTCAAGCAGAATATCAAGAGCGCGTTCAAGCCTGATTGAATCCAGCGCTTCAAGGGCCTGCGCGGAAAAAAGCGAAGGACGGTAACCTAAAAGCGATTCCCTGGTTACTCCGTTTTTAATTAAAAGGAGGCTGCGGTAAAATCCGGTAAGATCAATCACAAACTGCTCTATAGCGACTCCGCCTGAAAGAATTTCATCTGTAAGCGCAAAAGCGGCGCTTGCGTCATTTGCGGCGCAAGCCTGCGCGAGAGCGTTTAATTTATCAAGGCCGATAATGCCCAGTTTTTCGCGTATTACGCTGCTTTGAATATTATCCGCTGAAAAAGAGACAACCTGATCAAAGAGGGTAAAGGCATCGCGCAGACTTCCGGTTGATTCCCTTGCTATCCAGAAAAGCGCCTCATCTTCAGCCTTTATTCCGTTTTCGGCGCAGATATTTTTCAATATCCCCTGAATTGTCTCGACAGGTATCAGCCGGAAATTAAATTGCTGGCAGCGGCTTTTTATCGTAGCGGGAACTTTATGCAGCTCCGTTGTCGCGAAAATAAAAACAATGTAGGGCGGCGGCTCTTCAATGGTTTTTAAAAGAGCGTTAAACGCCTGATTGGAAAGCATATGCACTTCGTCGATTATGTAAACCTTATAACGCCCTGCCTGCGGCGGAAAAAGAACCTCATCCCTGATTTGCCGCACATCATTAACGGAATTATTAGAAGCGCCGTCTATTTCGATTACATCCATGCTTGCGCCCTTGCTGATTGCGCGGCAGTTATCGCATGGTTTATCATCTTTGCCGCATGGTCCTTCTTCAAGGCCCTTTTCGCAGTTCAGGGAACGCGCAAGAATACGCGCAGCGCTTGTTTTGCCGCACCCTCTGGGCCCTGAAAAAAGGTAAGCGTGCGCGATAGATCCGTTTTTTAGCGAGTTTTTAATTGTAGAGACAACAAATTCCTGTCCTGCCAGTTCATCAAAGGTTTTAGGTCTGTATTTTGAAGCGGTTACTTCGTAGCCTGAGGCTGCCATGTAAACAGCATAGCACTTAATTACATTGTAGAAAAGGGATAAATTGCCTGCGTCAGGATAGCCGCGGCGCAGCAGGAATCCGCTTACCGTTGCTTCCTTCCGGACCTGGCGGGGTTGGGCGGCGCCTGCTCGCACGGTTCCTGACACAGGGCTATTAATGGTATTACAACACATTGTAACAGGTCAATACGGAAAAAACGGCAATCATGGAATTATCATCCTTTATTGGTTATAATTAATAGTGATGAAAAAAAATCCGATAGGAGATATAAAGGAAGAAGAATGAAAAAAAGGAAAAATATTACTGTTTTATGCGTATTAATTTTATTTTTAGCGGCGAATCCGGCATTTTCACAAGCGGAAAGTCTTGAAGATTTACAGGATGCCGTAAATGTTTTTTCAGCCGAAATGGCGAAATCATTGCCGTTTAATTCAACGCTGGGTTTGAACTGGTCAGACGCTTATATCGGACAGCTTATTGGCGTACCGCCCCATTTTGGCATTGGCGCATCAGTAGGTTTTACAACCATAAAAATGGATTTCATGAACAATATGATGAATCATTTTGATTTTGAAATACCGCTTGATTTATCAATCGGTTTTCCTCTTCCCGCTTATACAATAGAAGCAAGAATCGGAGGCTTTGTGCTTCCTTTTGATATTGGCGTAAAATTCGGTTATCTGAATACGGCCAACATGAGCATGTTTGATTCATTTGGAGTAAATATTGATTACATGCTTTTTGGCGCGGATATTCGTTATGCGCTAATTGACAGCAAGCTGATTCCGGTAAAACTTTCTGTCGGCGCCGGTTTTAATCATTTAAAAGGCGGAATATCGGCACAGCTTGGCTTGGGCGATCAATCTTTCAGTTTCGACGATCAGGGAAGCTCATATTCACTTTTAATAAGCGATCCGGAACTGGGTCTTCTCTGGCAGACCAATACTTTGGAATTAAAAGCGCATGTTTCATTCCCGTTGTTTATAATAACTCCTTACCTGGGAGTAGGCGCAAGTTATTCATGGGCAAAAGCCGGGTATAAAGTAAAATCTGATGTAAAGGCATACAAAAATTCAACACCTGTTGATCTTAATGAAGTAAATGACACATTAAATGAATATGGTCTTTCAGGTGTCAGTGATAAAGGGTTTGAATCGATAGTTGAAATATCAGATTGGAATATGCGGGTTTACGGAGGATTATCTTTTAATCTTGCGGTGATAAGGCTTGATTTTACAGTAATGTATAATTTCAGGGACTCCGCTTTCGGGGGCTCTTTCGGAATAAGATTCCAGTTATAATAAAAAACCCGCTGAAAAGCGGGTTTTTTAATTGACAACAAAAAAACTCCCCAGGAAAAGGAGGTGAGGAAACCTGGGGAGCTGCTGAAGTACGTCAGCTGAAAAACATGAGATGCATGAATATTAGATGATTGAATAAAGAGCTTTTATCTGAACAAAAGCCATGTCTTAGGGTAATAATTAAATTACCATTTTCATCTACGTAACATCAGTTATTATTAACATAATAATTTTCCGGCCCGGGGTCAAGTACTTTCATTCTTGCTCATAAGTGTTTTTTATGACATAATTATCCCATGTATAACAAAAAACTTTTTCATTCAGGCCGCGCGGTATTTTTTCTGATGGTTTTTATCTGTGTCATTATTGCGGTAGCTGTTTTAAAAATCGCTTCCACTGTAATTTTACCTTTTACAATTGCGGTTTTACTCGCTTTTGTTATGTATCCCATAATAAAAGGTATGGATAAAATCCGCTGCCCCCGCGCGTTATCAATTTTTCTTGTAATAGCAATTATAATCGCGGGTTTATATATTTTTGGAATAGTGCTTTTTACAACAGGAAGAATGGTTATCGCGGAATGGCCGAAATTTGAATATCGTTTTATTCAGATATTCAACCAGATAGCCCAATTGCTTGATCTTCCCAATGATGAGGAATTAAGTTTCTGGCAGAACTTGTGGGCTCAGGCGGGGATTCGCACATTTGTCCGTGATGTTACAATTTCTTCATCAAATATTTTTTTAAAATTTCTTTCAAGCGCAGTGCTTGTTGTTTTATTTGTTGTTTTTATTTTATTAGAAGCCAGTTTCTTCAAGGAAAAATTGACGGCGGCGTTTGAAAACCGCACCGGGCGCATAGGCCGCATGGGAAATGAATTAATTCAGCAGGTAACAAGGTACCTGACTGCGAAATTTTTGATATCTCTTGCGAACGGCGTCATTTTTGCCGTAGGGTTTTCGCTTGTCGGACTGGAGTTCGCGATTGTCTGGGGCGTTATCCAATTTTTGTTAAATTTTATACCAACGCTCGGCAGCATCGCGGCGGGTGTTATAATATCGCTTTTCGCGTTACTGCAATTCTGGCCGGAACCAGCGCCAATCATAATTATAGTCGCGATAATATTAGGTGTAAATTTAATACTTGGAAATATTTTTGATCCGAAAATTGTAGGCGATCATGTGGGAATTTCTCCGCTGGTTATTCTTGTGTCATTGTCAATTTGGGGGTTTATCTGGGGATTTGCAGGGATGGTTTTGGCGGTTCCGATGACTGTTATAATAAAAATTGCTTGTGAAAATATTCCGATGATGGAACCTGTCTCAATATTGATAGGTTCCAGAAAATCTGTTCTTGCAAAAAAAGCCGAGCAGGAGAAAGACGAACTGATATTATGAGTCTATTATTAAAACACGCGGTTAAAGCGGATGCATTAACGGAGATTCCCTGTTACCCTGATTTTATTCCGCTGGATATTACGCTGAAAAATATTCTTCACCCGCGCCTGTCGCTTACTGTTGACGGCGTGTCGGAATTTACATTTGCGGGTCTTTTTCTGTTCAGAAAGAGATACAATTACCGTATTTCCAGAACCTGTAATGACGGAAACTTTATTATCTCCGGAGAGCAGCCTGCATCCAGCGAAAGTGAAAACAAACAAGGTAAAAGATTTTTTATGACTCCGTGCGCTGCGCCTGAAAGAGAAATCCTTGAATCATTGTTTCAGACTCACGATTACTGGAAAAATATTTCAGAATCTGTTTTAACTCCGGTTGGAAATGAACTTGCAGAACACGGCATAACAATCGAAGAAGACAGGGATAATTTTGATTATCTTTATAACAGAAGTGATTTGGCGGAATTATCCGGGAAAAAATTTCATAAAAAGAAAAACCATGTTAATAATTTTTTTAGCTTATATCCTGATCATGAACAGCGTCTTTTAAATTCAACCCTGATTCCGGCGGCGATTGAAGTTCTGGATCGCTGGAGACAGGACAAGAACGAAGACGGCGACTATAAAGCGGCAAGAGAAGCGCTTGAATTATTCGATTCCATTCCTTTAAAAGGCTCTGTTTTTTTTGTAAACGGAAAACCGGCCGCATTTTGCCTTGGTGAAAGCATCGCAAGAGGCAGAATGTTTGTAATACACATTGAAAAAGCAATTGACGAATTCAAGGGTATTTATCAATATGTAAACATGGCGTTTGCCGCCTCTCTTCCCCGTTTCTTTACACTTATCAACCGCGAGCAGGATTTGGGAAACGAAGGATTGCGTCAGGCAAAAATGACTTACCGTCCCTGCGGTTATGTGAAAAAATATAAAAGCGTACCTGCGAAACAAGCGGAATGAAATAAAGGTAAACATGACATATTTGACAGGTTTTCACGCGATAGAAGAAAGAATAAAATCAGGTCTCTCATGCGGCTCGCTGCTTGTGGCAAAAGCGGGTCCGCGGGCCAAAGAAATTGTAACGCTTGCTGTCAACAATAAAATTCGTCTTGAAAGAACCGGAACATATGATCTGGACGGTCTTGCGCCTGATAACCGCGGCATCGCCCTTCAGGTTTTTGAAGACAGCGGCGAAAGACAAACCGGTATCAGTCTTGAAAATTTTCTTACGGATATTGATGATCAAAAAAACAAGAACGCGCTCGTACTTATTCTTGATGAAATAACAGATCCGCACAACTACGGCGCCATACTTCGCAGTTGTGATCAGTTCGCGGTAGATTTGGTTATCAGCCGCAGCCGCCGTAACGCGAAACACGCGGCAATTTTATCGCAGACATCGGCAGGCGCCGTATCATGGGTTGCGCAGGCGGAGACTCCAAATCTTGTACGCGCGGCGGAGGATTTAAAGGAAGCGGGCTTTTGGATATACGGCGCGGACATGGAGGGAGAACCCGTTTATAAAAAAGATTTATGCGGAAGAACAGCGCTTGTCATGGGCGGTGAAGGAAGCGGCATTTCGCGGTTGTTACGCGAAAGATGCGACGGCTTTATAGGGATACCTTCATCCGGAAAAATAGATTCGCTTAACGTATCGGTAGCGGCGGGAATTCTGCTTTACGAAGCAAGACGGCAAAAACAGAAATAGCGGGAAGAATCCCATACTAATAAAAAATCACCAGGCGTAGCAATACGCACAGCGCGCGGCGCAGGTTCCGTATGCGCCGATATCAACGCTTTTACAGCACAAACAACCAGGGCGCTGATTCTTGTCGTGGATTATCTGTACTCCGCATGTTTTTTCGATCAATGCCGCGTCGATACAAGCTCCCTGCTTAATCTTTAAACAGGAATCGAAATGTTTTTCTTCTGCACAGCTTTGAATCTCCATGTCAGCATCCTTTGCACATTCGCACAGATCGAGGAGGATTCCGTAAAAACTGTCGCTGTTAATATTATTATCCTGTATTGTAAATTTCCCCTCTTTTTCCAGAGCGGAAAGCCGCTTCATTGCGCCATGATACTCATCAAAGACACTGATAATAACACGCCTGACAGAGCCTGACAAATTTTGAGAAATATTTTTAAAACTGTGATAGTGAAACTTATCATCTGTTACGCTTGTAAGAATGACAGGATCGTATCTCCATATCACTCTCTCTGATCCGATTTTACGTGACAACTCTTTCATGGACTTTATTACATCCGGCACAGCGGCCTGATTCGGCTCAAGCACATCGGGATAACCGGTTACAGAAACCATTACATAAAACAGAAACCCGCGATCCTTTAATTCATCCGCATTGGCCAGTATGTGAGATGGATCTCTTGTCCAAAAAACAAAAGAATCTACTCCCTCTTCCGGCTTCATTTCTTTTCTCATTGGAACAAGCGGAACGCGTTTTATCTGAGCGGCGTTAAACGGGTTTACGGTATCTGTAAATCCTTCATTTAATCTTTCCATGAACCAGTCAAACTTAAACCTTGGAATATCGCAACGCCTTGAAACACTGACAATCATAAGCCATTTTATACAGCTTGACACAAGCGCGTCTATTATATAGAGTGAAAACCTGCGGGGCTGTAGCTCAGTTGGCTAGAGCGCTTGAATGGCATTCAAGAGGTCAGGGGTTCAATTCCCCTTAGCTCCATCTCATAATTCCTTATATTATAAGGAGTTAGCCTACCCGACAACGGATGGCGTATCACACAAAACCTCAAAGTGACACTCGGAGTGACACTTTTTCAGGTAGGGAGTGTATATGCGTAATCCGTATACTTTGTTTAAGAAGAAAACCGGAATTGGTCTCGTTTGGTACGTTCGCTTTTGGAACGAAAAAGCTCAGAAATATACTGAGACTCGTTCAACAGGAGTTATCGCCGAAGGTAAGAAGGAAAGAAAACGAGGAATTGAAAGCGAATGAAATACTTTCAGAGATTCGTTTTGAAACAGACGCCGCTGACGTTTCATTCATTTTATATCTTGAGAGTTTTTGGAAACCCGACTCTCCTTATGTAAAAGAATG
>JAIRQF010000155.1 GCA_031256635.1 Treponema sp.
ATGAACCTGTCTTTTTAACAAATAATGGTTATGGCGATATGGTAGTAATGAGTATGAACAGTTGGGAAGAAATGAACTTTGAAAACGAGATTTATCAAAAATTAGCAGAAGCCCAGGCAGAAGCGGAATCAAACCCTCTTCGTCTTTCGCATAACGAAGTTTTTAACCCTTTACGTCAAAAAATACAAGGTTATATAAAGACATCAGAAAATGATTGAAGAAATTAAATATCTCCCTTCTTTTCAGCAAGAACTCGACGCTATTGTGGATTATATTTCTTTTACTCTGGAGGCTCCAAGAGCTGCATTAAATCTGGTAGATGAACTTGAAATATCAATTAATAAATTAAAACAGTTTCCTAATACCCATAGGGCTATATCAGCCGATTAGACCCATAAAGACTTCATACCGTATTTTAACTGTTAAGAATTATCTGGTTTTTTATGTTGTCCTTGAAAAACATATAGAGATACATCGTATTATATATAAAAAAAGAAATCTGTCTCAATTGATAAAGCAAATAAATATTTAGCGGTAAAATGAAAAAAATACCAATATTATCCTCCCCTTAATCCGCAAGCGGATCGTATTCTGCAGACCAATTATGAACAAACCTCAATGTGATAACCTGCCGGCTTGACCAAAATCCCCGTTTCCGGTACAAATTAAAAAGGACAATGGCGTTCACCAAATAACAGGAATAAGGCCGAAAGGACTGTCTCTTGCTATCCGGTGAACGCCTTTTTTTCAAATCTTTTTTTTGATGTCTATTGAGGAGTAAATATGCAGCAAGAACCTCAGCCAGCATTACAAATGCGCGGTTCGCCGCTTGAAGGCGATGTAAGAATCCCCGCAGGCTGCGCGATTTCCGGTATTATTAACAGATCCGGCAGGCGCATAAACGGCGAGGCGATTATCAAATCCATCGCCGTGATGCACGATCGTTCCAACGGTTTGGGCGGAGGGTTTGCGGCTTACGGGATTTATCCCGAATATAAGGATTTTTACGCCCTGCACATTTTTTACGATTCAACATCCGCCAAAAAAGAATGTGAAGAGTTTCTTGAGCGTCACTTTGATATTATCAACCTTTCCAAAATACCGGTTCGCAAGATAAAGGAAATAACAGACGAGCCCTTGATCTGGCGCTACTTTGTTACCCCTCTTCCCACAAAACTAGCGGACAGCCAGCTTGATGAGCGCGAGTTTACCGCAAGATGCGTGTTTCGCGTAAATACAAAGATTGACGGCGCATATGTTTTTTCAAGCGGGAAAAACATGGGATGTTTTAAGGCAGTCGGTTTCCCGGAGGATGTCGGGCGTTTTTACAAACTGGAAGAATACGAAGGATGGTGCTTTACGGCTCACGGGCGTTATCCGACAAATACGCCGGGCTGGTGGGGCGGCGCGCATCCTTTCGCGCTGCTTGACTATTCAGTTGTGCATAACGGAGAAATTTCCTCTTACGACGCGAACCGCCGCGCCATCGAAATGTACGGCTACAAATGCACGCTTCAGACAGATACGGAAGTTATCACATATATAATAGATTACCTGCACAGAAAGGCAGGGCTTAAATTCAATGAGATAGCGTCTGTTATCGCCGCTCCCTTCTGGCAGACAATAAGCAGAATGCCTCCTGATGAAAAGGAAACCCATGAATATTTGCGCGTAATGTTCGCAGATCAGCTGATAACCGGTCCTTTCTCAATACTTGTCGGTTTTGATAACGGAGAGCGGGGGCTTATGGCTCTTAACGACAGATTGAAACTTCGCAGCATGGTAATCGGAGAAAAAGACGATACGGTTTACATGGCAAGCGAAGAAGCGGCTATCCGTATAATTGAGCCGGATCTTGATAACGTTTGGGCGCCCAAAGGCGGGCAGCCTGTTATTATACAAGTTAATAGTTAGGAGAAATTAATGCCTGTTAATTATTTATACCCTGAGTATGAGATTGCGCGTAATACAGACAGGTGCATTTGCTGCCGCGCATGCGAGAGGCAGTGCGCGAATGAGACGCATGAATATCTTGAAGTTGAAAATAAAATGATATGTGACGACGCAAGGTGCGTTAACTGCCATCGCTGTGTTTCTCTCTGCCCTACGCGCGCGCTTAAGATTATCAAGAGCGGAAACACATACAAGGAAAATATTAACTGGAGCGGTAAAACCATTAATGAAATTTACAGGCAGGCAGGTACAGGCGGCGTTTTGCTTTCCAGCATGGGCAACCCCGAGGATTATCCTGTTTATTTCAATAAGATTTTGCTTAACGCGTCTCAGGTGACAAACCCTTCGATTGATCCGCTGCGCGAGCCGATGGAAACAAAAGTTTCGTTAGGTGCAAAGTTTAAGCGTATCGAGCGCGATGAAAAAGGCAGACTTGTAAATAACCTGCCGCCGCATGTTTCTCTTTCCATGCCGGTGATGTTTTCCGCGATGAGTTACGGCTCGATAAGCTACAACGCGCACGAAAGCCTGGCGCGCGCGGCGGAAGAACTCGGCATTCTTTACAACACAGGCGAAGGCGGGCTTCATGAAAATTTTTACCGTTACGGGAAAAATACGATTGTTCAGGTCGCTTCCGGCAGATTCGGCGTGCATCCCGAATATTTAAACGCGGGCGCGGCAATTGAAATTAAAATGGGACAGGGCGCGAAACCCGGCATCGGCGGACATTTGCCGGGAGCAAAAATTGTCGGCGACATTTCGCGCACCAGAATGATCCCCGAAGGCACTGACGCGATTTCGCCCGCTCCTCATCATGATATTTATTCTATAGAAGATTTGCGTCAGCTTGTGTTCTCGTTGAAAGAAGCTGTTGAGTATAAAAAACCTGTGATTGTAAAAATCGCCGCGGTACACAATGTCGCGGCAATCGCAAGCGGCATCGCGCGGAGCGGAGCGGATATAATTTCTATCGACGGTTTCCGCGGCGGCACCGGAGCCGCTCCCACGCGCATCCGCGACAATGTAGGCATCC
>JAIRQF010000180.1 GCA_031256635.1 Treponema sp.
AAACTTCTTCGCAAAGAAGGAGTAAAAATTTCCAAAGAAGGAAAAATAGATTTAGAACAATTCGGAGTGTGATATAATCACAAATATGAACGCCGTTATTACCCCGCATAAATTCACGGGCACTGTTAAAATCCCCGCTTCCAAGTCACACACTATCAGGCAGTTATTGATTTCCTCTCTGGCAGATGGGGAGTCAGAAATTAAACGCCCTCTCGATTCACTGGACACGCGCTCCTGCATCGAAGCGTGCAAAGCCTTCGGAGCGGAAATAGAGGAAATATACAATGATAATAACGAGTTGGTATCTCTTAAAATTATTGGAAATAATAATTTTAAGATGTCGGTTGTGTCTAACCAGATAGATGTTGGCAATTCAGGCACAACTCTCTACCTCGCGCTTGCAGTTGCCGCTCTTCAATCTCAGTCAATCGAATTTACAGGCGATGAATCAATCCAAAAACGCAGCGCCGCTTCGCTTCTTGAGGCATTGGCTGGTTTAGACATTCAGGTTCAAAGTAATAACGGCTGCGCGCCAATTACGATTAAAGGCGGTTGGAAAGGAGGTAAGGTAAGCCTTCCCTGTCCAACAAGCCAATATTTATCAGCGCTTTTAATCGCCGCTCCTCTGGCTCCTGCCGATACGGTTACAGAAATTGAAGTTCCTCTGCTTAACGAGAAACCCTACATTGATATGACGCTTTCTTACTTAAATTCCAATAATATTCCTTTTGAATCGTCTTCCGATTATTCATATTTCAAAATTCCGGGCGGAGCATCATGGAAGTCTTTTTCATCTGCTGTTCCCGCCGACTTTTCCTCGGCTGCCTTCCCTGCTGCCGCCGCGGCGATTACGGGCGGACCTGTAATATTGCTTGGTCTTGATCCAAATGATACTCAAGGGGATAAATATTTTTTTGAGATATTAAAGAAAATGGGATGCAATGTTTTGTGGCAGAAAGATAAAAACAACGAACATACAGTTACCGTTTCCCGTAACGGTGTTCTTTGCGGCGGAACTTTTGATCTTAACAAAACGCCGGACCTTCTTCCTGCGGCGGCGGTTGTCGCGGCTTATGCGCATGGCGATACCGCTTTTATAAATGTCGCTCATGCGCGCATCAAAGAAACAGATCGCATTGCCGTAATGGTAAAAGAGCTGGCAAAACTCGGCGTTAGCTGCACAGAGCTGCCTGATGGTCTGATTATTCACGGTAAGGGTTTTTTATCAGCGCTCGAAAAAACTGTAATTGAAGGTCATGGCGATCATCGTATTGTAATGGCTTTTGCCGTTGCTGCGTTAGGCGCTAATTTTCCCATAGAAATAACAACCGCCGAGTGCGCGGATGTAACATATCCGGGATTTTTAAATTTGCTCGTTTGATTACAAACCAGCTTAATAAAAAAAGGCTGCTCAGGTTTTCTCCCTGAACAGCCTTTCTAATAACTATTTAATTAGTACTATTTCTTTGTAAGGCTAAACTCTGTAAATTCCATGGTAAAAAGTTTCAATTCGCCTGATCCGGCTGCTCCCTTTTTACCCTTGCCGACTGTTTCAAAATAGAGAGCATTAGCTGCAGCACCCGCATTGGATGCGTTTCTTTCAATTGTAATAACTGCTTCTATCTTAACCACTTCACCGGCTTTTGCCGCAGGTCCAAATGCAACGGGCGGTCCCTCGTCGCCTTTTTGGACATAGCTGAGGGTTTTCCAGTAATTTGCTGAGGGTGTTGTGTCGGCAAAACCCACAAATATAGGGTTTTCCAAATCGCGGCTTACTGTATAAGTCGCCTTAATAACAAAAACATCACCTTTTGTAAGTTTATGACCATTCATAAGATCAGCTACTTTTATTTGAGCCTGATAGCCGTTGCCATACTGGAAATTATCGGCGACCAGAACCGTCGTAAGTTTTCCAAAGGTACCCGGTTTTGCTGCGGGTGCCTTTGCTGCCGCTTTCTTTTTGCCAGCTGAAGGATGAATCATAAAGTCCCACATTTTTACTTCGAAAGGATTGCTGCGCGGGTTTAGTCTCCAGCTTTCATGTGTTTGCCATTCAACGCCTGTTACCAGTGTTTGATCAAATTTAATGGGAACTCCCCAAGCAGGCTGCCCGACCGAGAAGAACATCATGGGTACTTCAATGTGCTGCACTTCACCTGCGACGGTTTCAAAAGTGTACTCGTGGTAAGCATAATCTTCAACAGTGCTGATTTTGTACTTAATTGTGTATCTTTTACCGTCGCCCTGAATATAAAAAGAAAGAGCATCTGCCGTTTTATACAGTTCCATGGTCGCTTCATCAGCGTCAATTCCCCATCCGGCAAAGCCGTACACAAATTGAGTGGTTACATTTCCTGTAACGTGGTGAACATTAACAGTTCTTCCGTCAATGACCTCTTCTTTTGTTGCTAAGTTAGAAATTGAAGAACCTCCGTCGCTGGTGCGATCATTGTAAGTCGTCCAGTCTCCTGTAGCGAGAACAGGCGTTAGATTTGCTGGTTCCTTACTGCCGCCGGCAAATACCAACATTGAGCTTACCAAAAGGACAACAGCGAATAATAAGAATTTTTTCATAAAACTCCTCCATAAAAAAGTGGGTGATATACGGTATTGTCAGAAAAATACAGCAATTTTCTGCATACCGATACCCCATAATACCACTTATACTCCAGAATCGTCAATGTTTTTTCCATACGGTCATGATAAAAAGGTCCCCTTATTGAAGGAATATAGCGTCTTTTATATGTGTTTAGCAGAAAATTAATTGCATTATGGGCAATTCAGTGATATTATTAAAAAAGTCTAATTTTTAATAGATTCTGGAGAGGTTGTGGGTAAAAAAAGCACGCTATTTACAGCATTATTTTTCACTTTTTTGCTAATTGCGTGCGGTTCTTCTTCCGGAACACCATCTGGGTCGTCGCTTCCGGATTTGAATTATGTTCCAGCTGTACCATATTCGGTCAAAGACTATTCGCTTGAACCTGTGAGCGGCAAGGCGGCATTTGCCTATTTTAATGACGAGAAGATTTTTTCAGGCTGGAATTTGGGTAATACGCTGGATTCCTGGAGCAGCGGCAGCGGGCATGAGACAATCTGGGGCAATCCTTTTGTTAATCAGGAACTGATGAACGGTGTAAAAGCCGCCGGTTTTGGTATTATTCGTATCCCGATTACCTGGATGGGGCATATTGGCAAGGCGCCGGATCATCGTATTGCTCCGTATCGTCTTGAGCGTGTTTCCGAAGTTGTAGAAATGGCTCATAAAGCCGGTTTAAAGGTTATTATCAATCTGCATCACGACGGTTCAACGCCCGAGCAAGGAAGGGATGACGGCTGGCTTTCAATTTCTAAAGCATACAAGAAGAATGATGAAAACGAAAAAATTACCTATCAATTCGCCCGTGTGTGGGATCAAATTGCCGCGTATTTTAAAAATTACGGCGACTGGCTGATGTTCGAATCAATGAACGAGATTCATGACGGCGGCTGGGGCTGGAGCACCGAATTTAAAATGTTTCCCAATCTGCAGATGGATATTATTAATAAATGGAACCAGGTATTTTTAGACAGAGTGCGGGCGGCAGGAGGCAATAATGCTTCGCGTTATTTGATTATTCCCTCTTATTGCACAGTTCCCGAACATACATTGTCCGCTTTTTTTAAGCTGCCTGAGGATTCCGCTTCCGGGAAATTAATAGTTACTTTCCATTACTATGATCCTTATGAATTTGGAATTAAAGGTTCCCGTTCATCATGGGGAACTCAATCTGATAAACAAAAAGTCGATAATGATTTTGCTCCTTTTAAAACACAGTACATAGACAAAAATATCCCGGTTATTATCGGAGAGTGCGGCGCGGTATTGCAGCTTTATAACGATAAAGCAATTGAAACTCAGGCGCGCCAAAGCAGGTTTGATTACATTTCTCATGTATTCGCAACCGCAAAAAAATATAAATTGGTTCCAATCTATTGGGACAATGGTTTAACAACAGGAAACGGCGAAAAGTTTGGTCTGTTTGATCGCAGAACAGGCAAAGCTAATTCGCAGGATAGCGAAGCTCTTATCAAAATGATGATAAATGCTGTAAAATAAATTTAAGGAATAGAGGCTGTTAGCTGTATGGTAGAAAAACTGGAAAAATTTATGGGTTGGATAATAGCCGCTGTTGCTATTCTCCTTATAACGCTCATCTTTGTTATTAATAGCGGATCGGATCAGGAATTTTCCGTGAAGTATGCCGGTTTCGATCTTAGCGGAGCAAGTACCGGAAGAACAAACACATATCCGAGGTACATGGAGCGTCATGCCGGCGCGCTGCCCGGGCAGAAAGATATTCCAATTGATATTTTTAGATGGAGTGCCGGTGAAGGCGTGTCTGTTATTAATTTCCGTGACATTATTAATGAATGGGAAGCCAAAGGTGTTGCTATCGATCGCGGTGAAAATATTAATGTCATTCGCGCCGAAGAAACAGGTTTTATTGAGTATACCGTAAACGTTGAGCAGGCAGGGTTTTATTTTTTCCATATAGATTATTTTCCGCTTCCATCGCGCGGAATTCCAGTAGAACGCGCTCTTTATATCAACGGCGAGGTTCCTTTTCTTGGCGCTGACAGACTTTCTTTTTTGCGCGTTTGGGGCGACGGCAGAAGCAGCAGAGATTTTGACAATCAAGGTAATCAGATACGTCCTTCTCAGGTGGAAAAACCGCGATGGGAATCAAGCTGGTTCAGAGATTCATTGGGTTATGTAGCTGAACCTTATTCATTTTACTTAAACGCTGGCGCAAACCGGATTAGACTCGTAGGTATAAATGAACCGGTTGCGATTCGTTCTCTTTCTATAAGGGTTCCTGTTCAAATAAAAAGTTATAGTGAGTATATTGCTTCAATAGATAAAAACCGGTATAAAAACACCCGTAATAATTATTTGATAAAAGTTCAGGGAGAAAAATCTTCAAGAAGATCTGATCCGTCGCTGTATCCGATTTACGATCGCTCTTCGGGAGCGACAGAGCCGGCAAGTGTTGCGAAAATTCGTCTTAACATGATTGGCGGTCAAAGTTGGCGTGTGTCAGGTCAATGGATTGAATGGGAATTTGATGTGCCGGAAAGCGGAATGTACCGCATTTCCATTAAAGGTCGCCAGAATTATAACCGCGGTTATGTTTCGAATCGTACAATTATGATAAACGGAGAGGTTCCTGTTCAGGAACTTTCCGCAGTGCCGTTCAGATACAATAACAAGTGGGTTCTTTCCACCCTTGGCAATGAAGATCATTTTTATTTCCCCATGGAAGCAGGCACAAATACAGTCCGTATGCAGGCAACGCTTGGCGGCATGGGCGATATGTTAAGCACAATGGAAGAAAGCGTATACCGTTTGAATTCGATATACCGCAAAATACTGGTACTGACAGGACCGGAACCCGATATTTACCGCGATTACCGTGTTGAAAAAGTATACCCGGAAATAATCGAAGCAATGAAGCTGGAAAGCAAAATTCTTTATAAATTGGTTGACGACTTAACGCGTTATTCAGGCGAACGAAGCGCGCAAGCCGCGGCAACATTAACCCTTGCAAGGCAGCTTGAATTCTTTGTAAAACGTCCTGATAGAATTCCAAGAACACTTGTAAACTTCAAGCAAAATATCAGCTCTCTCGGCGACAGTCTGCTTGCTCTTTCTCAATCTCAGCTTGATATTGATTACATTGTAATAAGCGCGTCCGATTCTACGCTGCCTAAAATAAATGAGAATTTCCTTGTTGCCGCTTCGCATGAAATACGCTCTTTCTTTATGTCGTTCTTTGTTAACTACAACGATCTCGGCGACAGATTCAAAGAAAGCGATGATGTTATTGAAGTATGGATATTGGCAGGACGCGATCAAAGCACAATTCTTAAAGCAATGATAGACGACACATTTACTCCCATGACTGTAACAAAAGACAGGCCAAACGGGATCAGGGTCAACGTAAAACTTGTCGCCCCGGATGCTGTAATGCCTGCGGTTGTTGCAGGTACG
>JAIRQF010000018.1 GCA_031256635.1 Treponema sp.
TGTAGGAGAGTCGGGATCGGGAAAATCCGTGACAAATCTTTCGGTAATAAATCTGATTCAATCTCCGCCGGGAAAAATTGTCGGCGGAGAAGTAATATATAACGACGAAGATATCCTAAAAATGAGCGAGAAAAAACTGCGCCAGATTCGTGGAGCGAAAATCGCGATGATCTTTCAGGATCCGATGACAAGCTTAAATCCGTTCTTAAGAATCTCAACTCAGATGATTGAAACAATCCAGCTTCATCAGAAACTGAGCCGTAAGGAAGCGCGAAAGCGCGCGATCGAAATGCTCACGATGGCGGGAATCCCTGCCGCGGAAGAAAGAATCAACAGTTACCCCCATCAGTTCTCAGGCGGCATGTGCCAGCGCGTAATGATAGCGATGGGTCTTTCTTGCAACCCGGAAATTTTAATCGCGGACGAGCCGACAAGCGCTCTTGATGTTACAATTCAGGCCCAGATTCTTGACATAATGAAGGAGCTGACGCAAAAATTCGGAGCCGCTGTTATTCTGATTACCCACTCTCTTGGCGTAGTTGCCGGAATGTGCGATACGATTTATGTAATGTACGCAGGCCGTATAGTTGAACGCGGTTTTACCGAAGATATTTTTGAAAGGCCAAAACATCCGTATACTAAGGGACTTATAAATTCGGTTCCGCGCCTTGACAAATTGGGCACAGAACGCCTTTTTTCCATTCCGGGACAGCCGCCCAATGTTATAGACCTTCCTCCGTGCTGCCCGTTCTTTCCCAGATGCGCGCAAGCCGAAGAAATTTGCAAAACCCGTTATCCGGAAGAAACAGATTACGGAAACGGTCATGCCGCCTCCTGCTGGGTAGGAGTCAAATAATGGAAAAATTACTGGAAGTAAAAAATCTTTGCATGCATTTTCCTGACGGATACAAGGGTATTGTTAACCGGAAGAAGCAGTATATATACGCGGTGGACGGCATTTCATTTTCTCTTGATAAAGGGGAAACTCTCGGTCTTGTCGGAGAATCCGGCTGCGGTAAATCAACTGTAGTGCGCGCGTTGGCCCAGCTTTACACGCCGACATCAGGCGAGATTTATCTTAACGGAAAAAGCCTTATCGGAATGAAGAAACAGGAACTGCTTGAAGCAAGGCGCAACATGCAGATTGTTTTTCAAAATCCCTATGCCTCTTTAAATCCCAGAATGACTACAGGAGATATTATCGCCGAACCGCTGCGTATATATAAAAAACTGGGTCTTCTTGAAATCAGCAGCGACGAGATAGGACTCAGGGTAGAGAAATTAATGGATCTTGTCGGACTTTTAAAGTTTTACAAAAACCGTTATCCCCATGAGTTTTCAGGGGGACAGAGACAGCGCATCGGTATAGCAAGATCCCTTGCCCTGAATCCGCAGCTCATCCTCGCGGATGAACCTGTATCCGCTCTGGATGTTTCAATTCAATCCCAGATCTTAAACCTTTTTAAGGATATTCAAAAAGAATTTAACCTTTCCTATTTGTTTATCGCCCATGACCTTGCAGTAATCGAGTATATTTCAGACAGAATCGCTGTAATGTATTTGGGAAAAATAGTCGAAGTTTCAAGTTACAAGGACCTTTATAAAAACCCCCTGCATCCTTACACGCAAGCCCTTTTATCTTCAGCGCCGATACCGGACCCGAAAATAGAAGCCGAGAGAAAGCGAATCATTCTTAAAGGCGATGTTCCTTCCCCGAACATTCAGCGTCCGGGCTGTTATTTTTATGACCGCTGTCCCTGTAAAATGGACATGTGCAAGATAAACCAGCCGAAACTCGAACTTGCGTCAGGCAGCGAAGATCATATTGTCGCATGCTTCGCGGTAAAAAACCCTTAATCCTCACTCCTAATTCCTCATTATTTATGTGCCGATAATATACGCATGAAAAAGGCATTTTTTTTCCCTTCGCTTGTCAGCGTTATTACGGTTTTTATATTTCTTGTTATTGGCTGTAAAAGCAGCCCCAAAGATAATCCGCCGGAGGCAGCTCCCGCGGCAAGAGCCGCCGTTGTTTCAGCTCCTGCCAGTGGGCCTGATATATGGTCGCTTCTTCAAAGCGGAGACAGCCGCGCAAGAGGCTATTTTTTAGGCGAAGTTGATGTAAACGCCAAAGATTCAGCCGGAAGAACGCCTCTTCATTATGCGGCGGACGCTATGGATTCGCAGCTTGCCTCATTTTTTATATCGTTAGGCGCAAATATAAACGCGCTTGACAACAGGGGACAGAGCCCGCTTGGAATCAGTATCGAAAAAAATGATGTTACTACCGCGGCTATTCTTGCGGCTGCCGGAGCTGATATTCATCTTCAATTGTCAAATAATACAACCGCCTCTTCCCTTGCGCTTGACAGAAACAATACCATCTTTAAATCAATTTTAACTTCCGCAAATATTGAAACGTATAATAATACCGGAAAAACCGTTCTTCATATGGCTTCCATTTCCGGCAATGTTCAGGCAGTGCATGACATTCTTTCGCTTCTTTCATCAGCGTCAGCGGTAATAAATAAAAACGACAATACGGGAAAAGACGCGCTTGATTACGCGTTCGAAAGAACTGAATCAAAAAAGCACATGGAAACCGCAGAACAGCTTATTCTGGCAGGCGCGTATTCGGAAAATCCGATTTTTCAATACATGGGGCCGGCTGTCCGCAGCGCGAATTACAATATAAGAAGGGGAGACGGACTTGCTCCGATCCATTTTGCCGTAATTGACGATTACACGGGCCTTATCGATTTTCTTCTGGACAAGGATATTGATCTTGATGTAAAAAGCGCTTCCGGAGCGACAGCGCTTCATGAAGCTGTGCGCAGCGGAAATGTTTCTGTTGTCTCAAAGCTGCTTGCCAAAGGCGCGGATGTAAACGCGCGGGACGCAAGAGGCAACACTCCCCTTCATACCGGAGTCCCCAGTGAAGTTCACAGGGAAATTGTCTCCATGCTGATTGCAAAAGGCGCCGATCCGAATTTGCGCGATGAATACGGAGAAACCCCCCTTCATATCGCGATAATTTTAAACAGATCCCTTGATGTTATACAGGCTCTTTTAAACGGCGGAAGCGATGTTTATATACGGAACATTGACGGAAAAACTCCGCTTTACCTTGCCGTTCAGGAAAAACGCAATTCATTAATTCCGTTTTTATTAACTCACGGCTCCGAAATATTCGCGGCCGATAATTCAGGTATTACTCCTTTTGATACCGCGATAAAGTCCAATAACAATACTTTTTTCCTTTTAATAACAAATGAAACGATAATCCAGAGAGACAGTGAAGGCAACACCATGCTTCACGCCGCTGTCATAAACAGGGGAAATCCCGGACAAATTACACACATTCTTGAGCAGGGCGCACTTATTGACGCAAGAAACAGGGACGGAGATACCGCCCTTCACATAGCTGTCAGAACAAACCAGAGGGAAAACGGGGAGTTTTTAATTTCTTTGGGAGCAAATATTTTCGCTCTTAACGGCATGGGAGATAGTCCCCTGTTTGTCGCTTTATCATCTTCTCCCATGCGCCAGTGGATAATAAATGCACACACTCTTGCCGCAAAGGACGGTTTGGAAAACAGTATTCTTCATTACGCAGCGGAATGGAATTTAAATAACGCGATTCCTTTAATTATTAGAAGCGGATTATCTGTAGATGTGACAAACGCGGCGGGTCAGACTCCCCTTTTCATGGCGATAAGAACCGATAATACTTCAACAATCAGGGTGCTTGCGGATAACAGAGCCAACATAAACGCGCGTGATAATCAGGGAAGCTCTGCTTTACATACAGCCGTCAGATGGAACGCGTTAAACTCCGCCGCGTATTTAATCGCCGGAGGAATTGATATAAACGCGCATTCACTTAACGGAAACACTCCCCTTCATGACGCGGTAGCCCTTAGCGCAACCGACGCTGAAACGCTTCTTATCGCCCGCGGCGCGGATCTTGAAGTCAGAAACGCTGATGGTAATACTCCCCTTATGGAAGCTGTAAGGTCAGCCATAATTCCTTCAATTGAGAAGCTGCTGCGTAGCGGAGCCGATTCATCAACAAGAAACACAAGGGGCGACACTCCCCTTCATATCGCGGTAAGCATTGAACGTTATGAAATCGCGCAGATGCTGCTTAAAACAGGCGCGTCAATTCATGCGCGCAACACGAGAAACAGAACTCCTTTCCAGACATCGATAAGCGTGTCTCCCTTAATGGTATCAACATTATTGACAGATGATCGTATAAATATTCCCGATGATATGGGAAACTCCATTCTTCATATCGCGATTCAGGAAAGAGCCTCAGATAATATTATCAGATCGGTTATTGATCACGGCGCGAGAATTAACGCAGTGGACAGCAACGGAAAAACCCCGCTTAGAATAGCGATTGATACCGAAGCGTGGGAGTCTGTTAAAATACTCGCGGAAACAGGAGCGGATCCTTTTATTACCGCAGTTGACAATAAAACTCCCGCGGAGATTTCTTTTACAAAAGGCAGTAACTGCATAAACGCGCTTTTTTCAGGAAGGCTTATCGGCGCAAGAGACAGCTCCGGCAGCACGATTTTACATATCGCCGCAAGATACGGCACCGCTGAAAACATTACGCTGCTTCTTGAACTGGGCGCGGATAAAACAGCCAGAAACATTGCGTCAGAGAGCGCTTACGATATCGCATTAAGATGGAACAATTCCAATAACGCGCAAATATTGAGAATTCCTTAAAAGTTTCATGTTAAATCGAAATGCCTCCCCACTAGCCACAAAGCGCTAATCGCCATTATACTAATCTTATGAGTAAAGTTATCTTAAAAGCGGGGGAACTGGACGGATACTTAACCGGCGGCGACAAGGAAAACCTTAAAACACTGGATCTCCTTTTTGGCAGGGCTCTGGATATTTTTCCAAAACTGCAGGCAGGCAGCCAGGAAGCGCAGGAGAGCCTTATTTCGCTTTATAACGAAATGGGCAATTTAATGCAGGAAATATGCCAGAAAGACCCCAGAATTCATGTTTACTCATTTATTTCCCCTCAGGAAGATCATTCTGAAGCCTCCCGCATTATTGCGAAACTGCGCGATGTAAACACAGATAACAATGAGTTTATATATTATATTCAACGCGCCTACGAATTACTCTTTAAACTTGCGTGGGCAGGCTCAAGCTCGCATAAAAATCACCTGATTGTAAAAACTCCCGTAACCCATCCGCAGCAGAATTACGCGGTACACAAGATAACCAATATTGACAGCAAGATCGGAAATACCGTAATGTGCGTCATGCTTCGCGGCGCGCTTTTGCCCTCCATGATCATGAGTAAGGAAATTGAGGAGTATTCATCAAACGGTTATGTAACGCCGTTCGCTCTTTTCAGAATTTACCGCAATGACAGTAAACAGGAAAATGATATGGAATATATCCTTGACCTTGATAAGTCCTATATAAGACATGAAAATCTTGACGGTAAGGATTTGATATTCGCAGACCCCATGAACGCGACAGCGGGAAGCCTTGTAACTGTAATTAAATATCTTTTAAGCGCCGGAATAAAACCGCGTTCCATAATGTTCTTTAATGCCATTGCCGCTTTAAAAGGCGCGCTTCGAATTGTAAGAGCGCTTGAAAACTGCAATGTTTATACGCTCTGGATGGACGGCGTAATGAACAAGGACGCCTACATTATGCCGGGGCTTGGAGACGCAGGAGATCGTATTAACGGCCGGGACAGCGAAGCAAATCCCAGAAACATAATACAGCTTCTTGCCGATTACGGCGCGGGGATCGCGAATCTTTACCGGTCTCAATTCAGGGAAATTGAAAACACAGTATTGGGTAAATGAAAAATAAAATTATTTCATTGTTTCTATTTTTAATAATTTTTTCATTTTTAAACGGCTGCACAGGTATGGCGGCCTCGGCGGAAGAATATTATACAATCGGCATGGCATATTTTGATAACGGAAAATATGAAGAAGCTGAAATGTGGCTTAACCGCGCAAGGCAGGCTGACAGGACAATGACCGCCTCTGTATATAATCTGGGACGTATCGCTTTTGAAAGACAAAGATACAGGGAAGCAGCTTCGCATTTTGAAAATATTCTGGAAAAAGATCCGGATAATGTCCTTGCGCTGAAAGCAGCCGCGTTTACAAGAATCAGAACGGGCGATCTGGAAATCGCATCAAGGCACTATTCAAGGCTTTTAACGCTTGTTCCCGAAAGCGCGGATGACGGATATAATCACGCGCTTGTGTTATATGCAATGGAGCGCTACGGCGAGGCTGAAGATGTTTTAAACAAATACCCGTTTGCGCTTTTGGAAAACAATGATGTCATGCTTCTTCACGCGCGTACCCTGAAAGCGCAGAATAAAATTGAAGCAATTGACAGTTATTCAAACATACTGAGTATTTCCTCCGATCCTAAAGTGCGCTATGAATACGCGCAGCTGCTTGAGTATCATAAAATATACGCAAGGTCTCTTGAAGAATACAGACAGGCTCTTTCACAGACTCAAGCTTCTTCTTCCGATCCCGCAAGAAGAGACATCCATTTCTCCATCGCAAGGGTGTTGTTAACGGCGGACGGAGAAAACAGCGAAGGAATAACAGAACTGGAAAGCGCCGTTAACGACGGGTTTAAAGACATTTCTTTAATTGAAGAACTGCTGAACATTGACGGAGTCAGTATAGAAAATAAAAACGCGATACGCGGTATACTCGGTAACTTAGAACATGAGTCTTAAATTGGTTCCCAATAGAGTATCAAAACTGAAAACGCTCGTACTTTGATCTTCTGAAAATCTTAGTTTAATAAATGTCGTAAAGTTAAGCCTGCCCAATATCCTGATTATTTCTTCATGACCTGCAATAACGCTCCAGCGGAGGTAATCGTCAGATTTATTAAGACTCAGTTCCATGGTAACCCTGCGAAGCTGTTCATAATCGGGACTTAGCACTGTTGATAATAAGGGCCATGAATTGTTTCTGCCTATTGAGGACGCAACCCAGTCATAAAAAACACTCAAAAGATTTCTGTTGGTCGGTATCTCCCAGCCTGCTGTAATACTGTCGCTCCAGTATCTGCCGGATCTTAACGTAAATCTGTTTGATAATTCCAGCAGTCCACCTGAAAATCCCCTGAAACCCGCATTAAATACGGACTGCAATCTCCACGAAATATTGTCGTTCAATGGAATTGATACGGCGGCATCAATCGAATGATAATATTCATCAGTCTGATAAAATTTAAAAACAGGCGAATACCCCATTACTCCAAACATATTCATCGCGGTAAAACCGGCGCTTGCGCCGATTTCAAGTGAGTCCGCTCTTGTATCCATTTTCTGCTCAAGCGCCCTGTCTAAGCGGAAGCCCAGGCGGGAAGGTATTAAAAACGCGTAAAGGTTATAAACAGAAGGTATGATTAATCCTATACTGAAATGATCGTTAAAAGCGGTATAAAATGCTTCGTCAGCCAATAAAGAGGAAGTATATGCCGTATCCATTTTATTATTCAAATCCTGCGTGAATAACGAATAGAAAGGAAAGGCGCCAAGGAAAGGAAGCCAGTCTTGCGCGTTTTCAAGAAATTTTCTTCCGTCGTCCATAACATCAGAGCCGGAATAATTTAACTGTCTTGTGAAACTGCGGCCCAGCCTGAAATTAATATTCGTTCTGTCAATTACAACAGGAATATCAAGATATGCCGATATATCAGCCTGCGTAACATTGTTTGCGCCTGTAAAATTTGTCCTTCCGTCAAGAGTCAGCGCCGCTCCCACAGGTTTTGTTCCCATGCTTACGGCAATCTGGCTTTGAGTCCTTCTTGAATCCGCTTCCCTTCCCAAATCCGGAACAAGGGGCCGTAATGTATTAATCCAGAGTTCACCGTAATTACTGTCTTTATTTATGCTGTTATGCCTTGTCCATAATGCTTCCGTACTCAGCGCTATTGCCGGAATTAAATCGTTATTCGATCTGTAACCTGTGCCCAGATTCCATCTTTGCCTTAAACGTGATAAATCAAAAATCGCGTCGGCGTCAAATCTTGCATAAAAATTTGTTTGAAAAGATAAATTAATTCCATGACGCGCGCTTTCAGTCTGCGGAGAAGCAAAAAAAGACTCTCTTATAAAAAACGGCCCGAATGATCTTGATATGTCATGATCGGCGTTCCATAAAAAAACATCTTGCGACGCGTTAAAGGACAAGTTTCCTTTTATATTCGTATTAAAAATCGAGAATGCCGCGCTAGACCGGTTGATTATTCCTGTAGATACATTAAGCGTTTCAGTTATTTTATCAGCTGCGGAAATAATACCGGTTTCAGATTCCAAAGCGGTAGAAATATATAAGTCTGCAAATAAAGGAAAACTTCCCGCGGAAAGCAATGTTCCGGGCCTTGAGTATTCGGCGAACGCTCCTGCGTTTATTCTGTAAAGATTAATGGCGTCTTCCAGAATTATTTCGTCAACATGGATAACACGGTCATCAAGCTTCTGATATTGATATGGAGAAACAAGAATTGCCATGTAACTTGATCTTCCGGATATATTATTATTAAACGAGTTTTGCGGCTTGTAAGAGACATCCCTGTTAATCAATACACCGTCAACATAGACTCCCGTATTACTGCCCTGATAGCGGATTGTTATCTTGCTCCATCTCTCTGATACGAATGTATCAAGCGGCAGCGCCGCTTTTAGTACAGGGGCGGAAATGGACTCAGGTCCTGAAGCAATAATAAAACTTAATGTTTCGCCGTTTCTTCCCAATCCGCTCTTTTTTAAGAAAAACGACAATTCCTGATAATCGGAAAGCGGTATCTCCCCCACTCTGCCATCAACGCCCGCGGAAACTCCGGGGTTTATGTTATTCCAGCCGATTCTTAAAACTCTTTGCGTATTGCTGACCGAATGAAGCCGATTGATTAAACTGCCGTAATGAGTTTCCAGTTTATTATCTGTTTCCAGAACTTCAACAGCGTTAACTTTCGCGCTGTTTCCCGTAACGGTATTACCGTCATATAAAATTCCCCTGAATCCCGCGCCGCGGATAATGGGAGGCGCGAGTAAAACACGCCCGGATATTTCACCGCTGCCTTCATAAACCGCTATTAAACGGATAAATTTTGCATTTCCCAGTTTGCGTTTGTCTTCTTCGCTTAATTTAAAACGGGCTATAGTATAATTTCTGTGCGGCATGTAAAGATCGCCGGAGACAAAATCGCTTTGATTATTTGAATAAAGGGTTTTTTCCCAAACAAGCTCAATATTTTCCGTAAAGGCAAAATCAGATCCGGAAAGAGCGCCGATTTGTATAATAATTTTTAAATTCTGCGGCGCATCGGATGCGAAACCGTAAAGCCTGAAAGGTATTTCTATTTCCTGCGCGCGTGAGAAAATATCAGATTCCTGGATGACAGGAACCTGAAAGCCTGTCCATTTTTTACTGCTGTTTAAAACAAACTCGGCCGCCAGTATCCGGGTATTTAACTGCGAATCATTTGCGGGATAGGGCCTGTTATAACCTGAGACAACAGGGACATTCGTTTCAATATTTAAAAAATTTGTGTTAAATATATTATTGTCGTTATAATTTCTGTAAATCAGATCCGCGCGGTTGTTTATGTTAAGATTTAACGCGCCATGGGATAAAACAGGCGGGTTTGATATAAATGACGATTCAGGCGGCAGCGCATAAACTGTTTCATTTCCTTCCATTCCGGCAGCGCGGTACAGTCCTGTTGTATCGGTTTGTAAATAATTAAAACCTCCTGTCAGATGCGCTTTTAAATAATCATATTCAAGAGCGGCTTTCGCGCTGATTCCCACAGACCCCATATTTGAATGGTTTGCTTCGGTAAAAGAATCGTTTGAAACATTCCAGCGCACTCCTGCCGCAGCCTGCGCGGAAAACGGACTTGAATCATTGCTGTAAATCATTCCAAGACCCGCGGCAATGCTGCCAGCCTGGGCCGCGCCGCTTTTTTTCATGTATGTTATGCGAATTAATTCATTGCGGCCCACAGGCCCGTTAACGGATACTTCTCCTGAAGAGGGATTGTAATAAAAGCCTGTATCCTGAATGCCGCTTCTGTAAACCTGTACAGAGCCTGAAATAATATCAGTGCCGATATAATAGCCTGATACGCTGTTGTAATTTATAAACCGAAGAGTAATATCGCCTGAAAAAACTCCCGCTGACGGAAGATAAATTTCCGGGTATTCCTTGGCCAAAGGCCAGCTGTTTTGCGGGCTGCGTCTTACTCCGCTTGCGCCTGCAGGGACAAGTTCATAAACGGGGAAACGGTTTACATTATCTTGAGAAAACGGATCTTCCCTGTAGATTGATACAAATGAATTTTCCAGCCGGATAAGTTCAAAATCATTTCTTTGCATTCCTGTGGAAAGCCAGACAAGAGCCGCTTCATCTGCGGCGTTTAACGGCGCTTCATACCGGCTGCGCCTTTCAAACGGCGAAAAAGCACCAGGCTCATAAATAACAAGAGCCGGAAAACTGCCGTTAATCATTATTTCTCCGGGTCTTGCGTATCCGCCGCCGCATTGCGTAAGACTTGCAAGATTTACAGCGGAACCAAACCACTCCTGTACGGTGTTTAAATATTTACCGGTATCTGAATATGAGCTGCCCATTGAAATAAGCCATGGCCTGTTATTCAGATTTTTTGAATATGAGACTGCGATCATTGTATTTGGTCTGACACTAAATTCAAGAAAACCGTTAGCCCCGGAAACGGCGTACTCGTTTGAAGAAGCCTGCCTCCAGCGCCTCCCGTTTCCATCGCGATAGCTGCCGCTTTCATCTTCAATGTAAACTATTATTCCCGCGGTAATGCCGTCATCAGGCAGTATAAATGAAGATGCGCGCATGGAGTTTTGCGGCTGTACATCGCTGTAAATTCTTTCTCTCCCGCCTATAAAAGTGCGCTCTTCGTTTGACGCGGTATCATAGCGGACTAAAGCATGAAAAGCAAAATTATTCCTTGCAAGATGGCTGTAAAAACCAAATGAAGATGTTGAATCACCGCCAAGGTCCATATACGCAAACGAAGGGAAATCAAGGCCTGTGTTCCCGATTCCGGCGTATTGAACAAACTCACCTGGAAACCCCTGATACCCTGCCCTGTACGTATTTAATTTATAATCATCCAGGATATTAGCTTCTACAAACCATTTGTCGTTTATCCATAATGAAAGGCCCAAATCCACTTCCTGTTTAAACAAAAGCGGCGTTTGTGGAGCTGAAAAAGCTGTCCCGGCGGGAGAAACCGTAAAGCCCAGATTTCCGGTCAGTTCGCCTCTCCATGAACCTGTTAAAAAAAGCGAAACATTTGAGTCCCCCAGAGAAAAATTAAAAAGCTCGCTGGGTGCTTCTCCTAAAATCTTTCGGCGCAGCTCTTCTATGTCTATTTCAGATTCCCGCTCTGATACCGGTGTTTCATTGTTATTGCCGGAAGAACGGTCCGAAGAACCTTTTGAAAACGCGCACAAAGGCATTAATAAAAATATTATTATAAATAATGCCTTATAAAGGCGAAGAGTAACTGGGATTGGTTTTGGCACATCAAACAAAGCGGCGTTTTCAGGTACCCTTAGCAAAAGTTTCACTATATGTTATATTATCGACATTCGCATGATTGTTTCAATGATTCAAATAATATTTGAGATTCCGGATATTGATAATATCAAGGAAAAACGCCGCGTAATCAAGTCCATTATGGAGAAACTGCAAAGGCGCTACAGGTTAACAGCCGCGGAAGTTGATCTTCAGGATTCACTTTCATTTTCACAAATTGGCGGGGCTCTTGTTTCCAATTCCCGCAGCCATGGCGAGACTGTTCTGCAAAAAGCGTTTAACATGATTGAAAATGAAACGTCTGTCCGCATTCAGGATATGAAAATTCATTCGGAGGAATTTTAATGCAAAAAAAAGCATTTATATTGATACTGCTGCCCCTGATAACGCTGAGCTCCTGCATCGGCGCTTCCTATGATATTCAAATAAACCGCAACGGTTCAGGAAGAATAACAATGGAATACCGGATTTCAAATATGCTTGAAAGTCTTGGCAGCCTTGACGGCAACAAATCCATGCCTGTAATTCCCGCAGGGCGCGAAGACTGGCAAAGAACACTGGACAGGGTGCCGGGCACGAAACTTGTATCCCATTCAATAAGGGAAAACGCGAATGATACCGTAATCAGCGTAACAATAGATTTTTCCACTCCTCAGGCGCTTGCCGCGATAATTGAACCGCAGGAAAGCGGTAAGGTTTCAGTTATTCAAAATGATCAAAGCGGCAGCTTCAGTTTTATAATTTACAACGAGCCTGATAATATTTATGACGGAAATCTCCTTACGCTAATGAGAGCTCAATTTAATGATTATAATTTTTCCATTAACTTCAGGGCGCCAGGTAATTCATCCATGAATATTACTGACGGTAAAGGCAATGTAATAACCGCGCCTTCGGGGAGCGCCGCCGTTACATCAGGAAGAAACGTGTCGCTGACAATAGGCGTAATGGATCTGATCGATTTACCGGAAGGTCTTGGCGTAAAAATAAATTGGTAAATCCGGAATCTGATTGTTCTGTTAATTGAAGCTGTTCCAAAACTTTCGAACCGAAGGTTCGCGTTTTTTGGAACAGCTACCTTAGATTTCAATTACCAAGCACTTCTTTAAAGCGCATAATTTTCCAGCCGTGTTTAATCGCTTTTCGTTTAAGAAGGCGATCGGGGTTTACCGCCGCGGGATTGCCGCAGTATTCAAGAAGGGGAATATCCGTGTATGAGTCGGAGTAAAAGTGCACATCAGCGGAGCGGATGTTATTCTGTTCCATCCATTCCTGCGCGGCCAGTTTTTTCTTTGGACCGAAAAAACTGTACCCCGCGAGTTTTCCTGTTGTAATCCCGTCCGAGTACTCAAGCCTTGTTGAAAGAGAGCCTTCGATGCCGAAATACTCTTCAAGCGGCCTTATTATAAAATCAAACGATGAAGTTGCGAATATAACGCGCTCTTTTTTTTCCATTGTCTCTTTAATGATCTTCGCCGCGCCTGTATATATGTTTGGCTTTATATGTTTTTCAAAACATTCTTTCGCTACATGTTCAATATCGCTTTTTTTTAACCCTGAAAGATTTTTAACAATGTTCTCTATAAAATCATTGTCAGGGCGCGCGAATTTATATTTTACCCAGTCTATTAAAAGAGCGCTTACCTGCGAAAAACGGATATATTTATCATGTAAAGCCATGCGCAGAAAATATTCGGCGCTTGTTTTTCTTACAACAGTATAATCAACATCAAATATATGGACAGGCATATCTGACATTATCATATAAAATCCAGATATTTACATTCATTGCCGGCTTCGTGAGAATAAATGCCACGCATCTGTTCAGGCAGAAGCTGCGCCATCTGTACCATCATTTCTGTTAAGATTTCCTCCCGCTTTTCATGATCAGGCCTTCCGTCAAACTTGATGCGGAAAGGCCTTCCCGGCCTAATATTAAAGGGCGTGCGTTTCAGACGGCGGATGTTCTTCCAGATGCACTCGCCTCCGAAATGCGCAACAGGTAGTACCGCAATATTTCCTCCGAGAGCCAGCTGTACGATTCCGGCCTTTCCTTTGGAAAGAACGCCGTCCCTGCTTCGCGTTCCTTCAGGCGCGACGCAAACAAAACTGCCGCCCTGTACCGCTTCGCAGACCTTTTTAAAGCTGTCGCTAAAAGCTCCTTCCCTGTTTATGGGAACCGCCTTGTATGTATTAAATAAAAACGCGAAAAAGGGATTTTTCCACGTTTCCGATTTCGCAAGACCTGTAACATAAAAAGGATAACCGAACGAGGTTAAAATCGCAACTTCCAGAAAATTGATGTGATTAATCATTAAAATCATCGGCTTGTTATTTGAAAGAGTCCTGAAATATTCGCGGTAGTCTATTTTACAAAGGATGCTTAGAATCCCTTTTAAAAAAAAACTGACAACCGCTCTTCTGAACCCCATATCATGGGCCTATCAATCTTAGAGCTGCCGGAACACATTTCATTTCCAGCTCTGTTCCTTCATAGCAGACAGTCTCGCCGTCACAGTGTGCCGCCATTCCTCCCTCAACTGCTTTTAGATGGAATTTAACAGCCGTACTCATGTTAACGCCTTCACATTCCGCCTGAGTTCCCTTTTTATAATGGGAAAAAATATTAAGCAGTTTTGAGCGTTTTTCCTGATGGCGCACATAGCAGATGTCAAGCAGGCCGTCATCCAGAACGGCGTTAGGTCCCATATAGAAACTTCCGCCCATACGCCTGCCGTTTACGATAGAAACCAAAACAGCCGGAAGAGTAACTTCCGTTTCATCATAATTTATTTTAATTACGGGGGATTTTTCAAAACGGACAAGATTTATAAGAGCGCCGATCGTATAGGCAATTCCGCTTTTTATACCCAGCTTTGCCGCTTCAAAGCCTACCTTGGTATCAAAACCGATTCCGACTCCATTAATAAAATAGCGGCCGTCAGGAAAGAAACCGCCCTTTACAAAACCCAAATCCAGCGGCTTAACTGCGCCTTTTATTAAAATCTGAACGGATTTTGTAACATCCTCCGGTATACCCGGCGTCGCTGAAAAGTCATTTCCCCTTCCAATCGGTATAATCCCGAAAATCGGAGGTTTACCTGAAGGGTTAGCGCAGGTCATAAGTCCGTTTACAACTTCATTACAGGTTCCGTCCCCGCCTGCCGCGGCGGTTACATCATTGTCACTTATGGTCAGGCTGCGGACAATCTCAATTGCGTGTCCTGCGGACTGTGTAACTATAATTTGAAAATCCCGTCCGCTTTCACGTAATAATTTTTCGATTATTGGCTGTTGTTTTTTTGCTTTTCCCTTACCTGCCGCCGGATTCAAAATAACGCGTATTGTTCCATTTTGTGACATATGAGAATATTATCATATGTTTTTATAAAAAATCCAGTACTTTATTACAAAATAATAAAAAATGTAAATCTGGGTGGTTAAGGTTTACGCACCTGATCCAGTTCAATTGCGCATACATTACAGAAACCTTTTTCGATTGGCGAGTTAAAAAGTACTATTTTTCCCTGCCGGTCAAAAGAGGGATGCGGATGCTCAGCTCCTGTATTGGGTTCTGCAAGATTCGCCAGAACTTCTTCCCTGCCTGTTTCGGCGTTAATCAGCATAATTTGATTTTTCCAGCCCATATAAACGCCTGTTATCCTGTCCGCAGTGATCCATTTCCCCTGCCGATCGGGAGCGCAATGTAAAAATTGGGTAGACTCAGCCATGATTTTAAAATTATGCCCGTCCCTTGTTCCGCGCATTATATGATTGGGATATCTCATAAAATAAAGATAATCGCCGTCGGATGTCCACACTTCATGAGTTATCCAGTCGCCTTCTTTTTCTACATAATACGGGCGTACAGTGCGCGTAGGATAATCAAACATCCAAATCCTCTGAAGCGCGTCTCCTGTTGTCTCGTGAATATACATTACAGATTCATCATCGCCGGGACACGCCTGACAGTGGCCAAGAATATGATCATCTTTCCAGACAACCTCTCCTTCGCCTTTTTTCGGATCAAGAACAACAAGCGCGTAGATTTTATTAGCCAGTTGATAAGAACTCCAGATAAGCCCTGACTTTGATGTTGAAAAATGACCTGTGCAGCGCCCGGGAGGCAATGTCCCTACTTCCGTAAGTCTTCCTGTCAGCGTCTCGAATCTGAATACGCTGTCTCCTTTGCGCACATACGCGAAGTCGTTTTGGTAGTCCATTCCAAGGTGTTTATATTCATCATTGAGAACCTGTTCCATATTTCCGGTCGAATATTCCACGCGGTAAATGCCGCTCTTTCCGTCCTGAACGCGTATATAAAAGAAATATTTATTATCGGAAGTAAAACTCTCAGTTGTAAAATAAAATTTACTTGATCTTTCTTCGCTCTTTGTAAATTGTTTTATAACATATCCTGTTTCATTATCTTTATATTCAAATAATTCGTTCACTATTTGTCTCCTAAAAAAACCACTAAGGCGCACCGGAATGATGCGCCCTAGTGTCCTGTTATATTCGGTTTGCAAAATAACAGGACACTAATGGTTAATTCAATCCTTATTCAAGGACCAATCATTTACCTTGAAGCATCGTAAGCAGTTTGAAGCTCAGATAATGCCTGCGTTCCGCCTTCTGAATACCAGCGTTGTACTTCTGTTCTGAAACCTGCCTGGCTAATGTTACCCATAATAAAGTTAACAACCGCGTCGTTTATGATCGTATTTAAGGATGAAGATCTTGAAGTCCACGTAGGAGACATAAGCGCGATTGGCGTAACCGGGTTTACAATCGTATATGGTGTTATTTGTTCATATACTACCATGTGTTTTCTTTGATAGGCATTGGGTTCCTGCAAAAGGCCGCCTGTTGTAAGCATTCTGAACTGATTTAAACCTTCTCGTGTAGGAGCTCCGGTAATCGCCTGGGCATATCCGTTAACTAACCTGTAATCGGTGTCTTGAACGCCCCAGTTAAGAAGTGTTATACCTTCCGGACTGTTAATTTTATTCATAAAGTCGAGGTAATAATGAAGTTCAGTTAAGTTTCTCGCGGTGGTAGTAGAGATAGCCATATAACCCTGATGTCCGTCATTCTGCGGCCATACGCGGAATTGTCCGGCTTTGTTCGAAAGAAGTCCTAAAACACCAACCAACGCTCCCTGATCAAATTGCGCTTGGGTCATTATACCATTATCCCGAAGACGTACCGCACTGCGGCTTGCCTCATCAGCAACGTCAATATGGAAGCCGGCTTGTCCGCGTCCGAATGCCAAAGCCCAGTCACCTGTTGATGTAGCGGCAAAATCTTTGTTAATAAGTCCGTCATCATAAAGCCTTTTGCTGTATACCATTGCTTCAAAAAATTCATCATATTCAAACCAAGGGGTAAGCCTTCCGTTTCTTACGCCGAAATTATTAGGCGCGCCATGCATAACAGCAAGGTTGTAGAACGGGCCCAGATACGCTCCGGTCCAGTTCATACCGAATGTATCCTGCCTGCCGTTTCCGTCAGGATCGTTATAGGTAAAGGCATAAAGCACATTGTAAAGTTCATCCAATGTTTTAGGCGCTTGCAGTCCAAGTCTCTGAAGCCAGTCTTCGCGGTATATCATTCCGGATCTTGGCCAGTCACGCTGGCGGTAAATACCGTAATTACGTCCTTCGATAGAGATATTACTCATTACACCCTTATCAGCTTTAGCGAGATTTGGATAAAGATCATAAATATCTGTTATATCCCAGAAAGCGCCCCACTGCGCCGCCTGAACGATTGGCATGGTATTTCCTGTTACCGCAATAAGACCCGGCAGGTTTCTGGACGCAAGACGGGTATTTATACTTTCGTTGTAGTTCGCGTTTAAAATGTACTCAAGCCTGACCTTGTATCCTGTAAGCCTTTCAAGAGCGGCGCGGGCAGGATGATTTGCGGCTATAAAATCGCCTGTCTGCGATATCGTCAGAACAGAGATCTCAAAACTTGCGGGAGCCGGCGGCGCGGCGTTTTTAGCGGCTACGAAATCCGCGCGGGATACTTTTCCTCCTGTCGCCTGCTGCTGTTGCTGTTGTGTAGCGCCTGAGGCAAACAGTCCGGCGGTAACGACAAGAAGCATCAAAAACAAACATGTTAACTTTGACCAATTCTTCATTCTTTTCCTCCAATAATTTTTATTATTTCAAGGCGTGCTGACCGCAAACCTGTGAAAACCATTTTAACCTTTTATCGCTCCTATTAAAACACCCTTTGTAAAATGTTTTTGCAGGAAGGGGTAAACAAGCAAAATAGGAACGGTAGCGAATACTATAACCGCGTTCCTGATGCTTTCCGAAGGCGGTAAAACAAGGCTGGGATCGAAGTTCGCGTCATCTATGCGGCCTGAAGCCAACATGACAATATTACGCAGTATTAGCTGCAAAGGCCACTTTTCAGGATAACTTGGGATATAAAATAACGCCGGGCGGAAAGCGTTCCAATACCCGACAGCGTAGAAGAGCGAAAATGTCGCGATTACCGCTGTTGATATTGGCAGAACAATTCTGATAAAGACCGTCAAATCCGAAGCTCCGTCAATTTTCGCCGATTCCTCAAGTTCGACAGGAAGAGCCTGGAAGAAGTTTTTTACAACAATTAAACTCCATGTTCCGATAGCGCCGGGAATAATCATCGCCCAGTATGAATTTAAAAGTCCAAGATTAATGATATTTAAAAATCCGGGGATCATGCCTCCGGAAAAAACAAGAGTAAATGTGACCATCATAAGCAGTGGATTACGTCCTACCAGATACTTTTTTGCCAGAGGATAAGCGAAAGTAAGAGTCATAAACATTGATATAACAGTGCCGACAACAGTGGTCCAAACGGAAACCCACATGGCGCGCGGCAGTGTTTTTGACGACAATATGTATTTATAGCTTTCTAACTGATAAGAGCGCGGAATTAACATGAACGGCCTTTGCGATATCTCCGCCTGCGTAGCAAAGGAAGTCGCGATTATCCATACAAAGGGGATAATGGTAAGCGCGGCATAAGTAATCAGGAATACCACATTGAAAACATCAAATATTCTTGAAGCTACTGTATCGTTACGTACCACTTTATCCTCCGGAGTTAAAAAATACCCGAATCGCCGGCCATTTTTGCGAGCTTATTAGAACCTAAAATCAAAATAATACCAATTACCGATTTAAATAATCCGATTGCTGTTGTGTAACTGTACGCTCCATTTACAATACCTTCACGGTATGTGTAGGTATCCAGTACATCAGATACGGTGCGGTTACCCGCGTTGCTCTGAATGAATATCTGATCAAATCCGTTATCAAGAACATTACCCATCTGTAAAATTAATAGAATAATGATCGTGCTTCTTATTGCCGGAAGAGTGATGTGCCATACCTGCTGTAAACGCGTCGCTCCGTCTACAATGGCGGCTTCATACTGCTCAACATCGACGCTTGAAAGAGCGGCAAGGAATACAATTGTACCCCAGCCTGATTCCTTCCAAATTACCTGAATGATAATAATGGCTCTGAAACTCTCTGTTGATGTAAGGAACGGGAACGCCTCGGATCCCATTGACTTAATAAGACCGTTTATGGGGCCTGTTGAGTTCAATATCATAAAAGAAATACTTGCGACTATTACCCATGAAATAAAATGCGGCACATAAACCAGCGTCTGAATGGTGCGTTTAAATAACTTTGACCTGAGTTCATTCAAAAATAGCGCCAAAATAATAGGAGCGGGGAAAGCAAATACAATTCCGTAAAGGGACAATAAAAGCG
>JAIRQF010000145.1 GCA_031256635.1 Treponema sp.
TTACAAGAACCGGCCCGTTTGAAGTTATGCCGTCATCTGACGCGGAAATTTGAATGTTTCCGCCGTTAATTATGACATTGGTCTCACCCTGGATTCCGTCATCTGAAGCCCTGATGTCGAATGTGCCGCCGTTAATTGTTATATATCCATATTCGGGATTTGAATCATTATTTGACTGAATACCGTCTCCTCCGGCTGTCAAAGAAAATGTCCCGTCATTAATGATTACCCCGTCCCGTCCGCGAAGCGCGTCTCCTGCTGCTGTTATGCGAAATGTTCCGCCGTTTATGGTAAGGAAATCCTGTGCGCGGATACCGTGGTGATAATTGCCTATAACATTCAATGTTCCGCCGCCTGAGATAATCAAATCATGCTGAACAAAAATAGCGGCATTATTTTCTTCGTCATTGTAAATGCCGTCAGAGATATTATTAATTGTTCCGTCCGCCAGAATCAGCTCCACCCCAAGAGAACGCGGCGCAAAAATTGCCTGGCCGCCGGGGTTATGGAGTGTTGCACCGTCAAGTATTAATTGAACAAGATCCCTTCTGGAAGCATCAATAAGAATCTGCCCTTCATGTTCACCGGAAAGGATATATCTCCCCCCGGCGGTAATACGCGCAATACCATCCGTAAATTCGATTTGTTTTGCGTTAATTGCTACGATCTCCTCGCGTGTTGACTGTGTATTTATGATACCTGCCGCATATGCTTTGCCGGTACAGCAGATCATCGTTATCAATACGCATAATAACAAAGCGATGAATTTAATTTTTTCGATTTTATTCATGTTATAACTCCTCTCCGTCGCGGTTTCGGCTTAACCTGATATTTAAATTTCCGTTGCGGCAGCGCAGCTCGTCAATGAACGCCTTTGGCGTTAACGACGGTTTTAGGCTAACGGTATATACCAGCTCAAAAAGACTTCCCATATTGGTTGTTGTCACCGATTTTAACTCCGCGCTGTTTGTGTATTTTTCAAGGATATCGTCAAAAAGCCCGTCATAATCAAGATTCTCGGGGATTTTAATTTTTAAAAATCTGATGTTCGCGTTATCTCCGAATGAAATTCTTGTCAACAATAACCATGCTCCGCCGACAAGCAGTAAAAATATTAGCGCGTAAAAAATATAACCCAGTCCTGTTACAAAACCAAGAGCCATCGCGAAAAACAACGCGCCGATTTCTTTCGCGGTACCGGGTATGGAACGGAAACGGATAAGGGAAAACGCTCCCGCTACCGCGATACCCACACCGATGTTTCCGTTAACAAGCATTATGATAACCTGCACAATTGCAGGTAACAGAACCAATGTTAGCGCCATGCTCCTTGTGAATTTATTTTTGTACATATAAATTCCCGCGACCGCAAGTCCGAAAATCAATGAAAAAAATGTGCAGATAACAAGTCCGTACAGCGTTGGAATCCCGTTTATTAAACTAACGGAAAAAAAATCAAGCGGCATCTCCGGCCTCCTTCAGGTTTTGCCTTTTAAGTATATGTTTGGTATAGCAGGTTCCGTATTTTGAAAAGGATACGGGAAAAATATTATTCTCACTGAGCATATGGGTAAGCCATAAAGGAATTGAAGAGGCGGTTTTAATTTCCATTATCAAAAAATTTTCATTAAGAATTTGGCGCTCATCGTCTGAACATGGCCAATCGCAGAATGTATAATCATTATTTAAACAATTTAATGTACAGCGGCGAAAGACAATATCCCTGTCAAATGATACACGAAGAGTTTGATCCTCAATTCCGTTATAAGCGGTTCTTTTATACGCGATAAATATTTTTTCACTGACATCCCTGTAATTCAGGAAAAAATCAATCTCCCTTGAAATTTGCGAACCGGCTTCTGACACAATTTCACGGACACAGCGTTTTTTAATTTCACCCAGTGAAAAAGCGATTCTGCGTTTATATACTATACCATCAAATTTCTTTTTCAATTCCAGAAAGCCTTTGGATTCAGGATTATAATCGCCGTAAAACCTGAGGCGCAGTTTTTCCTTGTATAAAGGTTTTTCTATTGATTCGCGGACAATGTCCCAATTTTCCGTATCAAAATAAAGATTCTGAACAAGATATTCGCCGAAGCGGTCAATTTTCATATGGCGGACAAGACGCTCCTGTAAAAAAGCGCTTTGTTCCTTTGTGATAATATATTTTTTTTCATACCGCTTAAAAATACTTTGCATACTAATATTTAACCACAACGTTTAAATCATGTTACAATATAACAAAAATTTATATTTTTATTGTTACAGCTTGCCTCTATTTACCGCCGCCTGTACACTATTCATATGAATGCAAATATCAGCCGCGAACAGGCGTGGAAACTGCTGCTTCAGTACAATCGGGATCCCTTTCATCTCCGCCATGCCCTGACTGTGGAAGGCGTTATGAAGTGGTACGCGTCGGATCAAGGATTTAACGAGGACTCGGAATTCTGGAGTATCGCGGGGCTTCTTCATGATATTGATTTTGAGCAGTTCCCCGATCAGCACTGCGTTAAAGCCTGGGACTTGTTAAAAGCTGCCGGAATCAGCGAGGAATTGATTAACGCAGTTTGCAGTCATGGATACGGTCTTACAGGCATAGCCATAAAACCTGAACACCAAATGGAAAAGATTCTCTACGCTTCAGATGAACTTACAGGCTTGATTTGGGCTGCCGCCATCATACGCCCTTCCAAAAGCGTAATGGACATGGAAGTAAAATCCGTAAAAAAGAAATTTAAAACTCCCGCCTTCGCTGCCGGATGTTCCCGCGAAGTTATTGAAAAAGGCGCCGCCATGCTCGGATGGGAACTTGACGCTCTAATCGAAAAAACAATTCTGGCAATGCGCTCCTGCGAGGCGGAAGTAAACTCTATCCTTCAATCCTGAACGCGGCATATCTGCCGGGAAGAACATTAACTTCGAAAACGCTCTCATTTTCTCCACACCGCGCGGGATTAAACGGACGCATATATGACTTTGTTAAAGGAATGAGTTTTACCCCTGCCTTGTTTATACATACGCTCACCTGTTCCGTTCTTTCAAGGAATGACTGCACAATGAATGTATTATTGTCATACAGGAACAGTCCGACGCGGCCTGCGCATTCAAGCGTTACGGGTAAATCCATTTCTTTGCGCAGCATTGTAAGCGTTTGCGCGGGGTATTTGTAAAAGTCAGATGGAACATCGGGAACTGTAAGCACATAGAGTTTTCCCTTGCCGTATGTGCCGCACAATAAAAGCGGATGGCTTGAATAAGGCGTAAGCGCGCAGGACAGCGACCATAGATCGTTTTCGTTATACGCAACATGGGGAATTGTCACAGGCCCCTGCGATCTTAAATCGCCTGAGTTTTTCTGGCCGAATGCGCTGTTGGTAAATCTGTCTGTAGTTACTTTTCTGTCAGTGATCTCAATAGGCAGAATATCTTCAATACTGTTTCCTTCCGATCCTTTATTTACAAGTTTTTTATATAAACCGCTTGTGATAAAAACCCTGCTCCCGTTTAAAAGACTTTTCTTGATTTTACCGACAATTTCGCTGTCCCATGCCGCGTCCGCCGTCAGAAAAATTGTTTTTGCGTTTTCTGGGTAATATGGATAAGGATCGAGAGGTATGCCTGACATTCCAATATGTTCATGTAAAAGCCTCTCTCCAAAGGAATGATACGGCTTGTAACACGCAACGCCTATCGGCTCCCCGATTTTATCCATGAACAGATCCGCTTCATCATAAAACGCTCCGGCCGCGGCGGGATATGGAGGATCGTTTACAAGTAACGGGAAACAAAACAGCATTTGTTCGCGGCATTTTGAAAAAATGGTCAGATAGGCCTGCTGCAGATAGTCTTCCAGACTGCATTCAAAAAGATCATACCAGCCGCCGCCGTTTTTCCCGGGTTTTATATTTTCAAAAAGGCGCGGAAGGAAGAAACTTAAGTATCGCGGCAGATTCTGGTGCGTATAATGCGGATCGCGGGTTTCGGTTCCGGCATAGATTGCGTCAAACATTTTTGACTCATCTTCAAGATTGTACCCGTTAGCCTGAAAACTGTCATACCAGTTGGGATATTTTATGATTAGATTTACCCTGGGATTCGCGGCTTTCGCGTTTTTAATGATCACGTTTTCTGAAATATCATTCATCAGCGTAAGACGAAAATCAATCCAGCTGCGGTTTCCTTTTGCTTTAATACAAGACTCGCAGCGGCAGTTGGTAAAGTAAAAGTCGTCAAGTATAACTTCGTCAAACAACTCCGCTGTATAGGCGGCAATTTCACCTAGTCTTTTACGGTTATCAGGGTTAGTAAAACACATGCTGCCCATTAATGTGCGCGTAACAGTTGTGGTAATTCCGCCTGAAATTGTATAACCTTTTCCGGCAAACAGCGCTTTTATCTCTTCCATCTTCTTGCGTTCTATCAATATTTCAGAACGGTAAGTTTCAAGGTAAATTTTATCCAGTTTTATATACTTTGAAACCTTTTCAATATGTTCCCTGATCTGTTCGACAGAATTGTCGTTTAAATACCCCGCGGGCGCGTAGGTAACCGTTAAAAAATTTTTGTAATGCATGTTAACTCCTTATTTATTTCTCATTGTTACAACAACCTTGTGGGTTTTTCCGCCGCCTGATACAGGTAAAACATTTCCATTATGCGGATTTCCGTCTATCGTAATTGATTTAATCCCTTTTTCCGCACCGGCGCTGTTGTCGACCGTTATGTGATATTCGGCGCCGCGGAAATGGCGGGTAACGGAAAAACCTTTCATGTCTTTTGGAATGCACGGGTCTATTAAAAGACCGTCAAACACAGGCCGCACGCCGAGGATGTATTGTGAAATACTGACAAATGTCCATGCGGCAGTTCCGGTAAGCCACGAGTTTTTCGCTTCGCCGTGGCGCGGCGCGTCCTTGCCCGCTACCATCTGCGCGTACACATACGGCTCAAGTTTACGCAGGTCGCTGTCATCCTCACGGTAAGCGGGGCAGATTTTAGTGTATGTTTCAAATGCACGGTTTCCCCTCCCCAATATGGTTTCAGCTATTGTTACCCACGGATTGTTATGGCAGAAAATACCGGCGTTTTCCTTGTAGCCGGGCGGATAGGAAGAGATTTCACCTAACTCAAGATGATAGTCTTTGTAGGCCGGCTGCTGAAGAACAATTCCGTATTTTGAATCAAGATGCTCCTTTACTGAATCAAGCGCTTTTGCCGCGCGCCCGTCATCAATACCGATTCCCGCCATTACTGCAAAGCCGTTTGACTCGATAAAGATTTTGCCGTCATCACATTCCTTGCTTCCGATTTTTTTACCATACGCGTCATAGGCGCGTACGAACCAGTCTCCGTCCCAGCCGTGCTGATTAACCGCGTCAATCATCTTTGCGATTTCCTTTTCGGCGTAAACAGCTTCATCAGTCCGGTTTGTTCGTTTGCATATTTCAACATAATCAGGGCCGGTAAAAACGAAAATCGCCGCGATTAAAACTGATTCCGCGACACCGCTTTCAAAGTTTGCAGTAGTCTGAAAGGACTCTCCGGGCGTTGCGGAAAAGCAGTTAAGGTTCAGGCAGTCATTCCAGTCGGCGCGTCCGATTAAAGGCAGCCCGTGCGGTCCCTTATGCGTTACGGTGAAATCGAAAGAGCGTTTAAGGTGGATAAAAAGAGTATCTGCTAATTTTTCATCATTATCAAATGGAACTTTTTCATCGAGTATACCGTAGTCGCCTGTCTCCTTGATGTAAGCCGCGACTCCGCAGATGAGCCAAAGCGGATCGTCGTTAAACCCTGAGCCGACTTCATTGTTTCCGCGTTTTGTAAGCGGCTGATATTGATGATACGCGCTTCCGTCGGGAAACTGAGTGGCTGCGATATCCAGAATGCGCGATCTTGCGCGCTGCGGAACAAGATGAACAAACCCGAGTAAATCCTGATTAGAATCGCGGAACCCCATTCCGCGCCCGATGCCGGATTCAAAATAGGAGGCGCTTCGAGACATGTTAAATGTCACCATACACTGATACTGATTCCAGACACCCGCCATACGCGCCATTTTTACATCATCAGGGCGCGAAAGGGAGGAGGCGTCTACTGTAAATTTTCCAAGAAGGTTTTCCCAGTAATTTTTTAATTCAGCCAACGCTCTGTCAGCCGCTTCCGCGGTATTATATTTTTCAATGAGCGCGTTTGCAGGCGCTTTATTAATGACACCATGGTTTCCGCCGGAAGCCGATCTTTCCCATTTCTGGTCCTGCGGGTTTTCGCAGAAACCCAGGACAAACACAAATGTCTTTGATTCGTTAGGCGCAAGTTTTGCCTTTATGTGATGAGAGCCCACAGGCGACCAGCCTGAAGCTACGGAATTTTTCGCTTCGCCCTTAAAAGGGACATCAGGAGAATCAAAGCCGTTATATAAACCAAGAAAAGTCTGTCTGTCTGTATCAAATCCCGCGACAGGGTCGTTAACTGACCATACAGCGTAATGATTTCTCCGCTCGCGGTATTCGGTTTTATGATATATGCGCGAGCTGCCCTGTGAAAGATCTATCTCAACTTCTCCGATGCTGAAGTTACGCTGAAAGTTTGTCATATCGTCATTCGCGTTCCAAAGACAAAACTCAATAAAAGAAAACATGTCGATATTTTTTTCAGCTTTTGATTCATTGGTCAGAGTCACCTTGTGGATTTCGCAATTATCACCTAACGGAACAAAAGAAACCTGCGAAAAAGCGAGGCCGCCGTGGGCTGAAGAAATGCGCGAATAGCCCATCCCATGCCTGCACTCATAGCGGTCAAGCTTCGATTTCATCGGCATCCAGGAAGGAGTCCAGACATCGGCTTTTCCAGCATTACAATCGCAATTGCAATCGTCAGAGACGCAGTTATCGCGCAGGTAAAAATAACGGCCTCCCGCGTCCGCCGGTACATTGTTGTAGCGGTAGCGCGTAAGGCGCAGCATCCGCGCGTCGCGGCAAAAACAATAACCGCCCGATGTATTGGAAAAAAGACCGAAAAACTCCTCGCAGCCGAGGTAGTTTATCCACGGATAGGGCGTATCGGGGCGTGTAATTACATACTCCCGCGCATCATCGTCAAAATAACCGTATTGCATGAGATCCCTCCTGAACCAAAACAATGAAAGAATCTATTATAGAAATATCCCCAAATTATTTGGTTTTATTTCATTCAGGAATAGGATAATACATGATTTAAGATTATTCAACTTTTTTATATCAGTCAGTCTAATTACCGCTCATCATGTCCAGAACAATTCGCCCTATATCTGCGTTGAATTCCTCCCATGCCGGTTTTTTTGTCCAGGCAATCGTTTCAAATTCGCTTTGGGGCATTGTCGTTAATATCTCAGAAATATAAATTAAATCCAATCCGGCTTCTTTTTGCCGCGCTTCATTAATTGTTAACGGCCAATTAATTTTCTCATGAAGAGCGATTTCCCGGATATCTGCAACATCTTTAGCTGCGTAACGGAAGATAGCGGATAGTTTATTGGTGAGCATATTGTGAATTGAATCTATCCTGTTAAATAAATTAGTTTTCATTAATTCTCCATAATGAGGTACCAAATCATTAACAAAATCAAGTTTTAAGAAAATATCTGTATCTTTTCTTACCTTTATAGTAGTAAAGTTTGGAGCTCTTGTATAATCATTTAAAGTGCTCCATGAAAAACCTGCTTCAATAAGTAACGCTAATACTTTATCTAACTGTTCATCATACGTTTGAGAATGGCTTAGAAAAAAATCAAGATCATCTGAATAACGATGGTTATAATACGCTCTGCTTAGAGCTGTTCCCCCGGTCAGAAAAAAATCTGAACCGCTCCGATCTAAAATACACATCACCCCATCTTGAAGGGGGTAGAGTTTCTCTTCGTAATACTGCGAGGGCAAAATCAAAATGATACCTCCTGTCTTTGGGCCAGATGCGCCTGGCGATGTCCGGCGTGTAGAGTTCTTTTATCGTTTCTATCCCCCAAAGCGAAACAACATAATGCCAGGGGAGCCTCTCAAGAGACCTTACAAAAAGTTTATCACGCGTAAAAGCGCCTGATGTTTCAAGACGGCCTTTAATAACAGCAAGCATATCTTCATGTGTATCAAGGTAATCCCAATTCAGATTGCTCATGAGTTTCAATTTTTCTTCACAGCTTAACAGCATCATTGAGGAAATTATAGCTTTTATCGGAATATATATCAACAAAACAGCTAATGTCAACAAATGAACTTATATGTTCTGTATCAAATTGATACAAAATTTATAGAAATTTTTTCCATTGTGTCATTATTGCCAAAAACTGTTGAGAAACAATGAAAAACATCCCGAAAAACGGCGTTTTTAGCGCTTGGCACGGTTTATGCTAATAAATAAGCGTCGACGAGGACAAGCAGAATACCCGCCGAAAGGGGGATGGTTCGTTGAATCACATTTCTGCAGAGAACAATGTTCGTGGAACGTTGTTTTAAGAACATGGTTTATAAATCCCGTAGGACAGGAGAAAAAAATGAAAACTCTCAGCATTTACCGCCCCCAAAACTTTCAAAGCGCCCTGAGCGATTTTGACAAGTACTTTGAATCATTCTTCGGTGACTCGCTCTTTGCACCTGCCGCTAAAATTTTTAACCGGCTGCCTGTTGTTGACATTCAGGAGACAGAGAACAGCTATGTTCTTGACATGGAACTTCCCGGTTACGATGAGAAGAACATCAATGTTCATGTTGACGGTTCACGCCTGACAATTTCTTCAAAACAGGAAGAAAAAAAGAGCGAGGAAAATCAGGGCGCCTATCTTCTCCGCGAAAGGAAAATTAGCGCATTCAGCCGTTCTTTCGAGCTGCCTGAAAACGCGGATCCGGAAGCAGTGAGCGCAGCCTTTAAAAACGGCGTACTTCGGCTGGAAATCAAAAAACGCGCAGAGGCGCAGAAGCGGGCAATTCAGATTAACGCGGCATAGTCTGAAATCATGAACCTGTATTGAGGTGTCAGATGAATAATCTGACGCCTCAGGTTCGTATTATTCAAACATTCATTAATTTTAACAGCGTATGTTCAATTCCGAATTGTAATGAAAGTTTTTTTATTTCATCGCTGTGATTTTTTTTATGGCCTGTAAAACGTGCTCGTATCATCACGTTCTTCGGCGTGTTTTCTTCTCCGATGAATTCGACCGCATCAACATAATATCCGTTATCATTGAGTACTTCGCACCGGATGCAGTCGGTTAACAAAGCGGAAAAACGCTCCTTGTACAGTCCGTAACGCAGAAGCAGGGAATATTCATTTGTTCGTTTTATCTGCGCATTAATTTCCTGCTGGCAGCATGGAACGCAGAAAATATATTTTATTCTGTTTTTTATCGCGTAATGCAGCGCATAATCGGTAGCGGTGTCACAGGCATGAAGCGTAACTATCATGTCTGCATTCTCCTGACGTGTGATTTGCGATACATCTCCTTCCATAAATTTTAAATTTTCATATTGATATTTCCGCGCGACATTATTGCATAAATCCACTACATACCGGTCTTTGTCATAACCTGTTATTGTTACATTTATATTTTTGATATATTTAAAATAATGATACAGGATAAATGTCAGATAAGATTTTCCGCAGCCGAACTCTACTATTCGCAATGTGTCATATATTTCCTGCCCCATGCCTGAAATAATATTTTTCAAAAAACTGTTAATCTGTTTAAACTTGTAATACTTGGCTTTGATTATGTGAAAATCATCTGTAAAAATTCCCAAATCAACAAGCGGCAATACCGGCATCCCTTCTTTTAAAAGGTAATCTTTTTCTTTATCATGACTGAGCGAAGATTTTAAAACCGCACTGTTAGCCGATTTTGTCATTGAAAGTTTTAATTTCTTTGACATGCGGTATGCAATAACATGATCAATCGTAATTATATTGATTTGCTTATAACGGCTTTCATCAAAAAGCCTTTCCAAAAAGCTGCGTAAATCTGACTCACTGATATTTTCGTGAAACGCCGAATTTTCGATGATTTTTTCGCATTGCCACGCCTTGTTTTTCTTCAGAAGAATCGGCTTTATTACCGCCTTTGACACGCACTGCCGCGCGCCATTTACGGGCGCAGTAAAAATAATTTTGATCATTTCATTGTGTTTTACATTGATAATTGTGTCAATTACATCTTTATAGATAATGATCCTCCGCGGCCGTTTATAAAAATATCACATAACGGTTTACAATCCGAGATCCTTGCCTATTAATATCACTTTAATACGCCCGGCAGGTTTGCAAAAACGCATTGTAACAAAGTATGAACAAATTGTGTCAGCGCAAAGGCAGTCCGCGCATGATCCGTTTTCATTACATGGAGTTTTAAGATTTGGGAAACGTTCAATGTTTAAGGGAGCGGCAACAGTTCTCGCGCGGACAAGAGCGTCTTCGTAAGTTTTGGTTATCTTGTTCATTCCCGCGGCGATAATCACCTGTTTGGGACCGAAAATCATCGCGGCAACCCGGTTTCCGTAACCGTCTATGTTTACAAGCCGGCCGTCCTCGCTTACCGCGTTTGTGCCGCAGAGAAATGTGTCGCATAACAACGCGCGGCGCATAATATCCGTGCGTTCCTCAGGAGACGCGGCTTTATCCCTATCGAGGCAGTTATATCCTTCCTTGTAAAGACGCACCTGAATACCAATATCCAAAAGCGTTTTTGATCCGCCCCAGGAGACAGTATGCTCTTTGGGAATTAACGATAATATTTTATCCGCCGCTTCCTGCGGATCGTCAAAATAATACGCGTCAAAGGAACGCGATTTGAGCGCCGCTGTAACCTTGGGTCCCAGTTTTGAATATCTTTGTTCTGCAAGTGTTTTCATTGGTTTATTTTAGCAGTACCACTTACTTTATTTTTTATAGTGGTTTTATATTTCCTGCTCCTGTTTTATTTACATTTATTTCTGGATTACCTTTGTATGAAATATTCCCAGTACCGGAAAGACTTCCGTTTATATTATCTGTTGCCCATATTTTTACATTGCCGGTTCCGGAAAGATTAATAGTCACATTTCTTGCCTGAAATTCCTGTGCATCAATATTCCCAGAACCGGAAATAGAACAATTTAATTCAGAAGTATTTCCGTTATTTATTTTAATATTTCCGGCACCATTCAAAGAAATACCATTCAATTGGGGCATATAAACATCTATTTCCAATTTTGTCGAATTAAAACCGGTATTAGTATTTTTTTTATCAATATGTAAATTATTGCCATTTACATTTATTGTAATATAATCCTGAATATTACTATCTGTGATTACTGCCACTTTATAATTTTCAGAATAATGGATATTTACATTACAAGCAATATCAAGTACAACATTAGAAAAATTGTTTGCTGTTCTTTCCTGACTTATAACATTGCCGTTACCTTTCGTCTGATTTAAGAAACAAGCATTAAAAGTAACAAAAGAACCAATAATTAAAACTACCAACACATCCTTATTAATTTTCATAAAAGTTCTCCAAATTGTTTTATTAAGGAAAAAGTATAATTTTTATTAATTCCTTTTATTTATTATATAACATAAAATATAATTTTGTCTACCTTATTTTAAATATTTTTCTGTTTTTCAGCGGTATTGCACTTAACGTATTCAGGTAACTGACATTTGGGGCAGGCTAAAGGACTTAGCGAAGCAAATGTCTCCTGCCCCAAATGTGGCGGAGACAAAACCGCACAAAGGGCGCAAGCCTGACTGCGGTTTTGCGTAACCCGAACCGCCCGAACAGGGCGGTGAGCAGTTACCGTTTGTTAAATCTCTGTAGAATGATCTTAGAATTTATTATTTTCAAATAATCATAATTCTTTTAACGAATTCATCAAAACCTACACATCTATTTTTTGGAATTAAATGTGCTATCCAACCTTTGCTATTTTTATTATCTTTTAATAATGCTTTATTTAATATTACAGGATCATCAAGAAGATAATAAGTTCTTTCAATATTATCTTTATCTAATTTAATACCTTGCCTCCATTTTTTAATAAATTCTTCAGAGTCATCTTTTCCTTTTGAAAATTCCTTTAAATTATCTATAAAACCATTAATATCATTTGGTCTTGCAGTAATAATTCCAAGTATTTTGGAAAATTTTGAAATTCCCTCTGTTTCTCTCTTGTTTCGTGTGAAATAAGGTGCAAAATATAATGGGGTACCATAAGTAATATCACGTCTATAAACATTAAACTTATTATATCGACGAATTTCTCGTTCGTCTCCTAAGTCTTGAATGAGTATTTCCTTTTGATCTCGCATACGATAACCTCTCATCAAATAATTATTGAATTCTTTTAACAGATTATTATTTATGAATATTTTATCATTTATCATATTTTTTATATCTAGCCAATCAATATTC
>JAIRQF010000082.1 GCA_031256635.1 Treponema sp.
ACAGTTGCGCCCTGAGCCTTTGGCCGTATAAAGCGCCTTGTCCGCGAGATCGTAGAGAACCTGTATATCATGGTGGGTGCCGCAACGGACAACATAAACACCGACGCTCATGGTAACATATTTTGAAACTTTTGATTTTTCATGCAGAATATTTAAATTCCTGATGGTTTCGGTCCAATGTAATATAACATTGTCAACATTGGCAGGGTCTTTCTCGAACCAAAGCAGGGCAAACTCTTCCCCGCCGACTCTTGCCGCGTAAACACCGATGGAGCCAAGACTGTTCAATGCCGCGCCGATTTCGCGAAGACAGTCGTCCCCCTTAGGGTGCCCGTAATGATCATTATACAATTTAAAAAAATCGATATCCGCGATGGCGACGCAAAGCCAGTCGTCAGAGGCCCTGTAATTGGATAAAAACCTGTTAAAAGTGACCATAAAATCGCGGCGGTTTTTAAGCTGCGTAAGCTCGTCTGTGATACTCTGATCTACATATTTATTACGCTCATCCTCAAGTTTATTGGCGCTTATCTCCAGCCCCAGCCTTAACTTTGTAAAATGCCAGCTGAAATACAAACCCAAAAACCCGGCGACTAACGCGTTTACAACATCATATACCCATATGCTGAAATCCTTAATAAAAACGGAAGTAATCATAAAAACCGTAAGCGAGCAGACAGTAAGGATAAGGTTGAAATGCGGCGGAAAAACATACAGTAAAAGAGAACAAATAATAAAACAGGAATAAATTGTCGCGTTCCCGTCAGGATTGGTTAAAACGCTAAGAAATATCCCAAAAAACATCAGATTAACATAAAATAATATCACCAAAGGATATATAATCCGGGTATTAACATTGATTTGCTGCATTATAAAATTGGCGATAAAAGACATAATCATCGCAATAAATGCTACGCCCAAATATATGAAGCCTTTAAGAATATCCTGCTCTATCACCATTGGAAAAAAAGCGAAGACGACCGCGAAAACCGCAAGGAGTGTATTCCCCTGACGAAGGCTTAGAAGATTGTTGTTAAACACATAATTCATACATTCCTGATACTGCTCTCTTCCAAATGAATAAAAGCGCCAAGAATATAGAAATTTAAACTTAAACATGATAACTCCCTTTTTCACCATTATACATTAGAAACACCATAAAAGATAGAATAATGGCGTCTTTAGCAGTTAAAAGCGCATTTTACACCGCTCTGCGAAGCCTGTCAGATTATTAAATTCAATTATTGAATCATCATCAAGCTGAATTTTGCCTGAAAAGATGCCAAAAACCTGGCGGCGTTTTGAATTGTAAAATAATAAACTTTGATTGTCGATCCTTTCCTGATGAGGATTGAAAGTCATTTCCAGCTTGTTGTCGTTGCTTGTAAAACGCCAGGGAGAAAGCCAGTTGGAAAGCGGTATATGAAAAGTAACCTGATTGAGTTTATATATTTTACCGTCAATAAAAAAACCATTTTCCGTTCCATTGGAAGAATCCGCCTGGCTGTAACCGACACAGAAGCTTATCAGCTTTGAATCGCTCATGCCGCAGGCTGCCGCCCAATAACGGATATCTGCTTTCGGGCGGACGCTCCGAGTCCAGTCAAAAATACCCCATGCATTGCCTCGCGAAAAAAAAATTTCTGCGCTGCTGTATTGAATCACGCCTTCTGCTATAAACCACGGAGAACACCGTAAATACCTGAACGCGCTTTTTTCATTCCTCCACGGCTGACATGCTACAAGCGACTGCGAGCCTTCATATTCGTTTAAAACCAGTGCTCCTCTAAGGCTTTTATGGCGTCCGAATCTTGGTACATCCACCTTAATTATTCTGGCGCCTCCTTCCATGCAAATAAAATCCAGATGTATTTTTTTCCTGCGCCAGCGGATTGATCCCTTTTCACTGCTGGACGGCATTTCATAATCGCCAAGCGGCGCGATTGATTTAAAAATTTGAGTAGAACGGTTTTTATCCCTCAGTGAAATTACTGATATGCTCGTGTGTCCAAGCCACCCGTCATCGCTTATTTCGAAGACAATCATGTGCGTTGGGGAAAAGACAATATAGCGATCAGTTTCTGTCATACTGTGGCGGGGCGAACCGGACAGGGCGGAATCGTAAGAGAAATTATCGTGTTTTGACCAGCCGAAATTCTGCGGCTGTCCTTTATCATCAAGCAAAGACACAGGGTTTATAATTTCATTCTGGGGCATTAAATACCTGTTTACATGAAAATATATGCATAATATATTAACATAGCATGAATTATACAGGTATGAAAGCATTGGTAATGGGCCTTGGCTTACACGGCGGAGGGCTTGAATCCGCGCGTTTCCTTCTCAGGCAGGACGCGGATGTTACAGTTACCGACTTAAGAGACGAAAAAATATTAATGCCTTCCATTGAGCAGCTTAATAAATTCTGCAGTGATCTTGGAAAAAACCCTGTGCGTTATGTTCTGGGAAAACATGAAACAAGTGATTTTAAAGACGCCGATATTGTAATAAAAAACCCAGGCGTAAGAGTTGATTCGCCTTTTTTGCAGGTATCAAAGAAAATAGAAACAGATCTTTCGCTTTTTCTTGTCTTTTCTCCCGCAAGGCTTTTTGCGGTTACGGGGACAAAGGGCAAAAGCGGCACCGCGTCCGCTCTGCATTGGATTCTGTCATCAAATAGAAAATCCGGCAAAGCGTTTCTGGGCGGAAACATTACTGTAAGCCCTTTAACTTTTCTGGATGAACTAACAGAGCATGATGATGTGGTGCTGGAACTTTCAAGTTTCCAGCTTGGAGATATCAAAAACCATACAGCCGCGGACGGAAGCAGATTATTAAAGCCAAAAGCCGCTGTTTTAACACCGATAATGCGTGATCATCTTGATCGTTATGCGTCAATGGAAGAATATATTGACGACAAAAGAAACATTTACAGGGGTCAGGATTCATCATGCATAACAGTCGCGGGGGAAGACAATTGGGGAAAGGGTTTTCTGTGTGAAACAAAAGCTCGTCCTCTTATCCGCTCTCTTACACCGTTAGGTGAAGGAATCAGCGGAGGCTGGATTGACGCTGACGGCGCGGGCTTTGCGCGCATTTATAACCGTGAAAAAAAAGAACATCCGGTGTCAGAAAGAGAATCATCGCAGTCATTGCCGCTTTTTACTGAAGATATAGTTGAACTGGTTCCGCAGCGTCTTTTAACGCCGGGAGATCATCAGAGGATTAATATGCTTTCTGCGGCCCTTGCGGCTTACGGTCTTGGCGTTGAACCGGAGGTTATCCGCGGCGCATTGGCTTCTTTTACAGGCATTGAACACCGTCTGGAACTGTTTCACAAAACAGATAAAATTTGTTTTTACAATGACAGCGCCGCGACCATTCCCGAAGCTGCCGCTGCGTGCATAGAAGCCCTGTCCGCCAATGCGCCCTTGGTGCTTGTCACCGGAGGCACCGACAAAAACCTTGATTTTACGCCTCTTGCGAAAGCCGCGGCAAAAGCAGAGGATGTAATTCTTCTTGCCGGCACAGGAAGCGAAAAGATAAAATCCCTGTTACGCGATAACGCAGTCCGCTTTAAAGGACCTTTTGACGATTTGGACGAAGCGGTACGCTGTGCGGTCAAAGAGGCGCAAAACAAAGAAAGCGCATGCAATGTAGCGCTCTCTCCCGGCTGCGCAAGTTTCGGAATGTTTTTAAACGAGTTCGATCGCGGCCGTAAGTGGAAAGAAGCGGTGCTGCGTATTACTAATTAGTGTCTGTCTATAATGTGGATACATTATAGACAGACTACCTTAGAATTAGGTGTTTTTTAATGGATTTGGAAATGTTAAAAACCAGAGCCGCTATTATAAAAAAGGTCAGATCTTTTTTTGACGATAAAGGCTATCTGGAACTGGATACTCCCCTGCTCTGCGGAGATTTAATACCTGAGTCATGCCTAGAAGTTTTTCAGACAGAGCGCCTCTTTCCGGAAGGGAGCAAAAAAGAAAACAGGGCAATGTGGCTTATTCCGTCTCCTGAAATATGGATGAAAAAAATAATCGCAAGGCACAGGGTAAATGTATACCAAATCTGTAAATGTTTCCGCAACGGAGAATCATCAGGGCGTCTTCACAATAGCGAGTTTACAATGCTTGAATACTACACAATGGATGCCGGTTACATGGATTCCCTGAAACTGACAGAAGAACTATTTAAATTTTTATCAACAGAGCTGCGTATGGAAACGGAATGTAGTTATACGCCGTTTGAATATATTAAAGTCGCCGACGCATTTAAAAAATATGCCGGTTTTGATCTCTTCAAAGCCGCAAATGAAGGAACTGACGCTCTATCAGCGCAGGCGTGTAAACTCGGTCTTGTTCCAATGCCGGGAATGACAATACCGGAACTTTACGATTTAATTTTTATTCACGCGGTAGAACCGCATTTAAAAGCGAAAAAACCTGCCGCTCTTCTTGACTATCCTGCTTTTGTGCCGTGCCTTGCCAAGAATGCAGGCAGCACTGTTGAAAGGTGGGAGTTATACCATAATGGCATTGAGCTTGCAAATTGCTTTTCCGAAGAAACGGATCCGCAAAGAGTAAAAGATTTTTTTATAAAGGAAGAAGCTGAAAAAGAGAAATCAGCGATTGTTAAACATAAGGTCGATCACGATTATTGGAAATTGTTTGATCAAAACTTTCCCCGCTTCAGCGGCGTCGCGATGGGACTGGACAGGCTTATCATGGCGCT
>JAIRQF010000167.1 GCA_031256635.1 Treponema sp.
CTGACGCGCGTTATGCAGCCGCCATTGGCCGCACAAGGGGTTATCTCGCAATCCCCCTGACTTTTGACAACGAGGCGGCTCTGGTCTTTCTTGAATCGCTTGACGGCTCTTCAATGACCGGAAGAAGCACCAATCTTGAATCTCTTGTAGAAGCGGCATGCGGCGCTTTTCAGAACTCTTCCGCGGCGCGCAAAGTAATTGTTTTAATTTCGGACGGAGAGTCTCATTCAGGCGTTTTAAGAAACGCGATCAATCTCTGCGCAGAAGAAGGAATTATTTTAAACGCTGTAGCTGTCGGAAGCGACGAAGGCCGGCAAATATTGTCGCAAGCCGGTAACCCCGATTCTGCTTTGGTAATCAGCCGCAGGGATTCTGTCGTTATGCGAAATCTGGCTGAAAGAACGGGAGGAATATTCATTGACGGAAACCGCGAAGACGCTTTTTCAGTTCTTTATTCCCACCTTCTGTCAATTTCTCCGGGAACACAGCAGTTAAGCGGTAAAACCGAAATAAAACAAAGACAGCAGCTTTTTATCATACTCGCGCTGATTGCATACTGCGCGTCAAAATTTATTACGCGTCAATTAAAAAAAAATCCTGTCATATATAAACCGGCGCGGCCAAAGAGGGGTTCCTCAATTGTTTTACTTGTGCTGTTTTCTTTTATCTTTTCTTCCTGTACGCAAGGCAGGATTCTTCTTGTTGAAGCCAACTATTTAAATTCGCGTAACAGATACGAAGAAGCGCTTATCTCATATCAAAAAGCGCTGGAGCATGAAGATGCCGCTCCTTACGCGGAATACGGATTCGGACTTACCCTCTATCTGCTGGATCAGGAGGATATGGCGCTGAAACGCTACGGCGAGTCGCAGAAGATACTGGAAACAATGCCAGAAAACGAACACAGAGAACTCCGTTACAGAAATTATTATAATACAGGCGTAATATTATTTGAGAAAGAGGATTACAGTTCCGCCGCGGCATATTTCCGCGACGCGTTAAGGGAAGATCCCGGAAAAATTGAGGCAAAACGGAATCTTGAATTGAGCCTGTTGTCAATATCGGTGAATCCTGCAGGGCAAAACAACACGGACAGCCGGCAGGAACAGCGTGAAATTCTTTTTGATTATTTAAGGGAAGAAGAACAGCAATTATGGAAAAGCCGCGAATGGACTGCGGAAGAATATTATTCAGGACCTGATTATTGATTTTTTGTATAATGGAGAAATTAATATGAAATTCAATTTTTTTTCATTAGCATTTTTTCTTTTATTTATAGCGCAGGTTTTCACGCAGGATGGGCCTTTGGTATCCGTAACCGTAAGTCCTGAAGTATTAATGCCCGGTATTCCCTTAAATCTTACATTTGTTATTGATTACTCAGATCCTGAAGATGTTACTGTAATCGCTCCGCCGTTACCTTCTACTCTTACAATGGATCGTATTGTAAAATACCCGATGATGCTGGGTACTCAGCTAAGAACGGTGGTTGAATACAGGCTTATTCCAAATACAGGCGGATTGATTACTCTGGGTTCATTTTCAATACAAACGCCTCAGGGTATTACAGAAACACATTCGTTTTCCCTGATTATACAAAATCCTGTTACAGAACAAAGATCTGCTGTCCATCGTCTTTTTTGGGAAGGCAATCCAACAGGGCAGGCGGCGGCAGGAGATCGCATAACATTAATTTTACGCGCTCAATCATGGACTTCCGGTCAGCCGCCCGCGTCCTTTTTTATGCCGGAAGTGCCGCATGGAGTAATTCTCGCCTCCCAGAATCTTTCTGCCGGCGAAAGAGCGGGCGGAATTATTTTAAAGCTTACTCTTATTCCGCTTGCCGCCGGAGACTTTAATCTGCCTGCAAGAACGCTTGAATACAACGATGTCCGTTTTGAAATTCCGGCTTTGCATATCCGCGTTAATAACCGCAATTAATATTTTACTGAGCAATTCTGTGATTTTTAACGGCTCTAATTATCATTACATCGCCGCAGTTAAAGCGCTTTGCAAGAAAATCTGCGGCTTTTTTCAGCCATTTTGGAGATGTGCCCGCGGCAAGACCTCCCCATGTTCTGCAGCTTTCTGTTTTAAAGCCTGTATTTGATAAAAGCCGCTTTAATGTGCGGACTGAAAATAAATACAGGTGATCAAAAATCGCCGATCGCCAGCGGCTGCCGAACAGCCGCGCCTGAAATCCGCTGATATTAGGCGTTGTAATAAAAACATATCCGTCATCTTTCAGAATACGGTTTATTTCAGTAAAAAAAGCGCGCGGATCATTCAGGTGTTCTATCAAATGAGAAGCGAGTATCGCGTCAAAGCCGCGTAAAGGAAAATTATTTTCTTCCAGAGGAAGATTTCTGACATCAAGATTACGCTTTTTTTGCGCATAACTTGCGGCCGGAGAAATTTCCACCCCTGTTACATGCCATCCGCGTTCACGAAGGGAGTTAAGAACGGCTCCAGTAGCGCAGCCGATGTCAAGAACCGAAGGTGAATTGCCCGTACCCGCGTTCCTTTGTTTTTCATTACGTGCAAATAACATTTTTTCCAGTTTTTCAAAGCCCGCGTCTTTAAGCGCCAGCTGCTGTAATTTCAGGAAAGCTGCTTCATTCTCAATTTCGTACGCAAGATAGTCATTTCCGTACATCTTGCTGTAACGCGATATTATTTCCTCTTTAACAGGCTGAGGGTTTCTCTGCACAAGGCCGCATGATTTGCAGCGGACAAATGAAAATCCTTCGCAGTTCAATGACGGGTTGAAAATTGAACATCCGCAGACCGCGCATGGAAGATCTTCGCTTTTTGCTTCAGATACCGGCATGGACCAGGTTTTCATTTAATTAACAACTAATCTGCTGACAGTGCTTCGCGAATTACCGTTTATATCCTGAACGATTACCTCAAGAGTGACCTGTCCGCGTGTAAGAAAGACTTCGGCGGCTTCATAGGATTGATTGTTCGCGTATATCTGCCTTGCCGGAATCAACCCGTTACGCGAAACCATCTGAACGCCGTCTCTTGCGGATACGGACTCAAAATTAAGTGAACCGGCTTCAGCGCCGTTTACAGAACAGAGAATTCTCTGCGGAGCGTACTGTCCTGAAACTGCCGGAACAGACAGGGGAATACCCGCGGACGCGTTTACAACCACAGTATATCGTCCCTGGCTTAAATTATTGGACTGCGCAGCCTGTCCCTGGGCGTTTACAAGGCTGACGGAAATTATCTGCGGAGGGCGTGTTTCCAAAACAGGTGTTATAATCATTGCGGGGTTTATCCATCTGCGTTCGCGCCTGTCAAAAAGCATGAAATAAAAACCGTTTCTTGCCGACCAGCCTGATGTTCCGCATTCTGCAATTGTCTGATTCTTTTCAACCTGCGTTAACGGAACATTTTGAGACTCATCATAACGGCTGTAAATACTGATAAGCCCGTCTCCGTGATCGAGCGCCGTCCACGCGCCGAACGGAGAAGGCAGGCGGGAAGCTGAATCGTTTTTGTTACGTGCAAATATGACTTCTCCGCTTTCAGCGGCAAGCACATTTGTTCCTCCTTCAAAGATCATTCCAAGAACCGGCGCGCCGTTATTGTTCGCGCCGAAATTGCGTACAAGAACGGAATCAACGGAAGGCCAGTTCATCGCGCCGAGGGAATCCGAAAAAGAGCCGGCCAGAAGGCCTGTTAAAAAAAACGCGGCTGTTATGCGAAATATTTTCATTTTATTTTTCCCCCAGATTGAATGAAATTAATTTTGTTCCTCCTCCGATTACCAGCATTGATCCTGATCTTCTCAAGAATACATCATCGCTTTTAAAAGAGGCATTCATATAAACACTGTTCTGCTCCCCATTTCCGGGAAACTCATAAAATCTGTCCTGTGGAAATTTTATTCCGACAAGTTTTTTCTGCTTGTCCGCGTGGGAAGTGATCAGAAATAATATTCCGTCTCCGCCTGATTCATCAATCGCGGTAATCTCTCCTTCCAGAGGTATCATAACAGCGCGCCTTGTTTTAATGTTGTAACAGCCAATACCTCCGGTCCTTTCATAAATTACGCGCAAATCATCGTCCGTGAATAAAACCCGTACAGGCCGCCTGAAACCTGTTTCCAGAAATTCATGATAAACAACCATATAGTCTCCGTTATTTCCGGTCTTTTCAAGAAGCAAAAAGCGCTGCTGATCAATGCCGCAGATTATTCCTATATACATACCGTTACACGAAATCGCGATTCCCAGAATTACCGAATAACGCGAGCCGCCCGGCTCAAAAATAAATATTCTTTCTCCTGATGAATTAAAGACTTCCATTACCCCGTCAAGCGAGCCTGTCACGATAAGGCCTGCGGCGGCGTCAATCGCGGTAAGCGGCGCGCCGAAATCATATGTCCATTCAATATTTCCGCTGTCATTTATTGCAGATAACGAATTCTGATCGCTGCCGAAAATGAATATCCTGTCATCCAGTAAAACAGGATAGCCTCCGGCATTACTTATATTTATTTCTGTTCCTTTTAAAATATTATTAACTGTGATATTTTCAGGTTCAGCTCCGTACTCTGTCCACATTGTCCTGCTGATATATATATCATGGGTTTTGATTCTGTTAACCGCGAAATTTCCCGATGAGTCAACAAAGCCGAAACGTGAACCTAAAACAAATGGAAGAAGATCATCTGACCATACCGGAATTTTGTCAGGCTCGTTTTCAGATGAATCATTCTCCTGTAGATCAATGTTTGTATTGGCTGTCTCCAATGTGCTTATCCATTCCGGAGCAAGTATTATTTCACGCGGTATAGGCCTTGCGGCAGCCAGAAAATAAACTATAAAAAAAATAACTATTATTATAAACCTGATACTTTTCTTTTTGAGCGCCACTATTCCCCTCCCCCCATACAGTGAAAGACAATAATACGCTGCCGCAGGCTTTATCTTTTATCAATAATTATGGTTTAACACTGTAAAATCAGTATATAATATTAAAAAAATTGAGGCAAGCGGCGGGAGTAATCAAATTCTTTAAGTTTGAATTTTTTAAGGAGTTCTTTATGGTTAATAACGATCAGATGGATAAATTATTTGATGAAGCGCGGCAAATCGCCCTTAAGGCATACGCTCCTTATTCAAAGTTTCGTGTGGGAGCCGCACTGCTTTGCGAAGACGGCACTGTTGTTACGGGCGTTAATGTGGAAAATCGATCTTTTGGAATGACAATCTGCGCTGAAAGAAACGCGATATGCGCCGCGGCAGCAAAAGGATTCAGGCGTTTTCTCGCAATCGCGATATCAACCCCTGATTCAATTGAACCTGTCGGCCCTTGCGGCGCCTGCCGTCAGGTAATGGGCGAATTTATGTCAGGTGATATACCGGTTCGCTTTTCCGGTAACGGCCCAAAGCAGATAAATACTACAGTAGGAGAGCTTTTACCTTTTGATTCCCTGCATGAACTAAGAAAGTGATTAAAAACCGGAATTTGTTGGAAAATATTGACATATATTGTATTATCATATGATAATTAATTATGGCAGAAGATGAAATCCTTACTCTTGAAGAAGTTGCTAAGTACCTGCGGGTGTCTGAACGGACAATCTATGATTGCGCTCAAAAAGGGGAAATTCCGGCCGGTAAAATTAGGACTGCCTGGCGTTTTAAGAAGTCGGAAATTGACAAGTGGGTCAATGATAAACTTACGTCAACCAATTTAAGCCCGCAGATACACCCGGTTAATATCCAGTCGCTTTTGTCGCTTCACCGGATAATTTTTATCAATCATTCAAGCAAGAGAGACGCGCTTTTGACATTGTCAGAGAACCTTGCGGCCGCTCCCCAGGTAAAGAACAGCCAGGAATTATCCACAGAAATCCTTAAACGTGAAGAATTAATGAGTACAGCCATTGGACGCGGAATCGCAATTCCGCATGTACGCCTTTCCTCGGTAACGGACCTTGTTGTTTCTGTCGGAATAAGCCGCACTGATATAATCGATTTTAACCCGCTGGATGACGAGCCTGTACATTTAATTTTTATGATCGCCGCCGCGCAAAACCAGCACGCCTATTATCTGCAAACGCTTTCATGGTTCAGCACACGTTTAAAAAACAAGCAGCTGCGGGACGCTCTTTTAAAAACCGAAACACCGCAGCAGGTTTATGATCTCCTGACAGGAAAGAACGATTAACCGCTTGTGATTATTCAAACAAAACGATAAACCAGTTTCGCGGATCATTTTGATCCTGGGCGATTAAACCTATGTCAATATTTGCAGTGGTTTCCGCGACAAGCCATTGTATCCCGTATGATTCAAAACGCGCTCCGTTTCCGGCGATATCCGCAAGACCCATTGCGTGGCTGTATTGATGGGAAATCATAATGGCGGACTGGATATCCACATGGGTAAGGATTAACGCAAAAAGCATTGCACGGCTGTCACAATCTCCGCGGCCCTGTGTAACGGCGGTTACAAGATTTAAAAAATCACTTCCGTTAAGATCCCGCTCATAATTAAAACCCTGGACAAAAGAAAGCGCCCTTTGAGTAAATATTCTTTTCTGCTCATCAGTTAGAATTAAATGCCCGCCGAAATTATACGCTATTTCAGATACCGCGCTCGTTATTCTGTCAAATGAATCGCGGTAAATAAAACGGTAATAGCGGATACACGCGTCCTGCAGATACGGAGTGCTGATATACGCCTGCATAATTAAAAATTCCCGTTCAATCAGAACTTGGGCGGCTTCAGCGTCATTTTCATAAACAAGAGCGCTTAAACCTCTTACGGCAAGCGGAGTGTTTCTCTGCGCGCCGCGCGGATAGCTGTACTCCATTATCGGTCCTGGATAAAAGCGCTCGGCGGGAGAGGGGCAGATTGAATCAAGCGCGGAAATACTAAAAAGCTCAAGATCGGTTCTGTTCGCAGGGCAATACGCAAGCGCCAGTAACATGGGCGGTCTGTCTGAACTGCTGTCAAGCTCGACAGCAAGACCCCAGCCGTCATTGCCGCCAAAAGTCAGTTTCATAATCGCGGCCTGTCTGCCGTTATAAATAAAATAATCGACATCGCCTTTATTGGAAATACGGCTGTTTACATCGGTAACAAGTTCCTGTATGGAATTATAGCGGGTATTATAGACAACAAGATCAAACATAAGTTCTTCAGGACCGCTGAATGAAAAACGATCCCTGCCGTCTCCGTCAACATACTCATACCCCGCGGGAAGATCGAGAAGGAAACCCCATGTGGGCGAGTACATTGACTCCGCAAATGTAAAAGCCGGAATAAAAATTAATAAAATTAAAAACTTTCTCATGATATAATTATCGGTAGATTTTACGGTTAACATTCCATTGCAGGGTATTGTTTAATGAGGCAAATAACGTGAAAAATATTGAGATTCTCCGTGAAGATGATTTTTCGATAATTATCAATAAGCCTGCAGGTCTTGCGGTGCAGGGCGGAGAAGGAGTGAAATCTTCAGTGGATAAAATCCTCGCTGAACATTTCAAAGCCTCAGTTGCGAACGTTGCGAACATTCCGCTATTGGTTCACAGGCTTGATAAAGACACTTCAGGAGTACTGCTTGCCGCAAAAGGCCGCGAAGCCGCCGCCCGGTTTTCCATGTATTTTAACGCTTCAGGCGGCGATGTTTCCCGCGCTAAAAAGAAAGCTGTTAAACTGTACACCGCTGTCTGCGCGGCGGCGGAAAAACCGGATACGGCTAAAGCATTTGACGCTCAGGAGGAAGGAATCATTAATGATAAATTAATGATTCGCGGCATCCTTAAAGAATCGAAAACAAGTTACAAGGTAATAAAAACCTGCCTGTTACCGGAAATCAATCTTGAGTATTCAATTCTGGAACTGGAACCGGGGACAGGAAGAATGCATCAAATTCGCAGGCATCTTGCCATGAACGGATATCCCATATTGGGAGATGATAAATACGGCGATTTTCAGCTTAATAAAAAATTACGAAAGTTAATGGGATTAAAGCGGCTTCTGCTTCACGCATCGCGTCTTGTCATTAAAGAATATGATATTGATGTGACCGCTCCTTTACCGGAGTATTTTAAACCTTTTATGTAACAGTTTTTATTTTGATGTAAGATTATACACTCCGTCCCATGAATCTTTCGGCGGAGCTTCAAGAAATTTTTTACTGCGTTCAAGGTACATCTTTGCAGGCTCGTCTGTGTTTTTAAGGGCCGAAGCTTCCCTGAAACCATCCGCCGCCTGTTTCCAGTTACGCTGTTCAAAAAAGTCAAGCGCTTCGTGGAAAACTGATACCATTTTTATATCCTGTTCGTTTGCAAGTTCATAAAGATCGATAAGTTCATATAAACGCACAGGCTCATTAATTCCGACAACGCGGACTCTGTCAAGCTTTCTGCTGAGCAGATGATCTCCTGTTTCACTCACAGTATATTCTGACGCGAGTATCCATGTTCCGTATTGTTTGTTAACTCCTTCAAGGCGCGCCGCAAGATTAACCGCGTTTCCCATGATCGTATAATTCATTTTATTTGCTGTGCCCATGTTACCTGCAACCATGTCGCCTGTGTTTACGCCGACTCGTGTTAATAGGGGAGAAGGCGATAATTTATGCTCAACAATTGTTTTGTTTATTTCTGTTTCCATCTTCTTGATATTGATTGCGGAAATACACGCACGGAGAGCGTGAGCTTTTAATTCAAGCGGAGCGCCGAAGAACGCGATAATGGCGTCGCCTTCGTATTTATCAATAGTGCCCTTTTCCGCAAGAATAATATCGCTCATCGCGCTAAGGTATTTATTTAAAAGGCTGACAAGCTCTTCGGGATCGAGCTGTTCGGAAATTGTGGAAAATCCCTTAACGTCGGTGAAAATGGCCGTCATGTGGCGTTTTGTGCCGCCGAGCTGAAGGCGCGAAGGGTCTGAAATAATTTCCTTAACTACATCGCCTGAAACATATGTGGAGAACGCGGTGCGGATAAAATGTTTTTCTTTCTCGGAGTTTGCGTAGGAAATTATTTCGCGCGTTATAATTGCGCATAACATAGCGAGCGAAATTCCGAGAATACCTGAATAAATGCCTGTAAAACGGAAAAGCAAAACAGCGCCTGTAAGGAGTATCAGAACCGCTGCGAATCCGCAGAATGCCCTGATTACCGGAGCAAGACCGGATGTGACATGGAAAAAGAGCGGAACAAAAAGCATCATTACAAGAATGCTCCACCAGAAACTCAGCGGAGTTATAAAAGATCCGGAAAGAATTGTGTCAAGCACTACGCCGTGAGTGCCTACGTTGATATACTGTCCGTGAAAAGGATTTACTCCGATATCGGTTGTCCCCATGTCAACGCGTCCCATTATCACAAATTTATCTTTAAAAGCAATTGAGTTTTCTGTTGTAAGTTCCCTGTAACGTTTTAAATTAACAGACAGGACATCAATTATGGACAGTATATAACCGGCTTCGTCTTCGATCGCAGCAGCCATATCCGGATATTCTTCGCCTGTTAAAACGGCAAGTTCGACTACCTTTCTTTCCATGTCCATATCCAGAATTTCTTCCAGCAGATTATGCGCGGAATTCCGGTATTCAAGATATTTGTAAAAAGCATTATTATCAGTTTCTTCCATTGCCGTGTTTCTCGCTTCGGCGGCGTCATCAAAAAGCCAATTGAGATAATACAGGGCATCGGGGATATCTCTTATTGAAGAATCAAACTGTGTAAAAAAACCAATTTCAGAAGACGTAAGGGCGCGGGTATAATACTCCAGTTCAGTTTCCATATGATCCAAAAGTGAAAAATTAGCGAATGAAATGTGCGTGTAACTTTCAAAATAATTTTTTCTGGGCCAGTCAAGCATTAGTCTGCCAAGGTGATCAAGCGGTATAACAATATCTTTTTTTTCGCCGTCAGACATTTGCGCCTGTTTCAGCGTCAGTTTTCGTTTTTCAAGATAGATCTGCGGATTGCCAAGATAATTTAAAAGCGGAGCGAAAGCGAGCTGCGCATACCAGTGATCATAAATATTATTAATTAAATATATGCGTCTTCTGACGCCGTCTCTGTCAATTTCCGCGTTTGTAAAACCGGCTCCTTTCGCGGCGCGCGAGAAAACAGGCAGCGCGGTAATAATATCAATATATTTTTCTTCCGTCGAAATATTTGAAGCGGTATTTACACTAATTGAAAATTTTTCCTGAGCCAGAAAACGGCGTTCGGCTTCTTCTCCTTCAAGCTTGTAAGGACGCAGACCGAGGGTAGACCATCCGCTTCCCATAAGCGCGATTGCCTGCGCCAGATAAAGAACCCGGCCAGAATCCTGCTATTCATATCATGATGAAAAGCGACGGGATCGAATACCCTTTCTGGACACATACCGCAGGAAGCTGGCGCGAAATATTTGAAATCATTCAAAATACTCAGGTTCGCGGAAAAGCGATCATTCTGTTAACAGAAAATATAACACTGATTGACAGATATATTTTAGAAAAGATTGCGCCTTTGAATATAGACGGTGATAAGGAAATTACCCTTGTCTCAAAGGATAATATAACTTTTAGCCGCGATACAGAATATGGAGTTTCGTTTTTTGATATACAGAATGGTACATTAATACTCGGTGACAGCCGTATAAATGGTGAAATAATTATTAACGGGCGCTATCCTGATATAAAAACATCGGCATTATCTTTAATAGATCCGCTGATAAATATCGGCAGTATAGATGAGTCAAACCCTACAAGTACTAACAGTATTAATAGAGGTCATCTGATAATGAATAACGGCATTTTACAATACAACGGATCTAACCCGATAGACGGCGGCAGAGCCGTTACAGTTATATGCGGTAATTTTTTAATGAACGACGGATCTATAAAAGAGAACTATCATAATTCAAATGGCGGCGGCGTATATGTATCCAATAACGGGACTTTTATCATGAACGGAGGATCAATAAATAACAATTATGCGGATAATGGCGGCGGTGTATTTGTAGAAGGTAATTATAATCCGGACGGTAATTTTATCATGAATAATGGTTATATAAGCAGTAATACCGCAATGGCGGCGGCGTATTTGTAAATAATAACGGCGGAAATGGATTCATGATGAAGGGAGGCGTAATTTCCGGTAATTGGGCATGGAATCGCGGCGGCGGCGTTGGTACTCAAAATGGGCTATTTAAAAAAACAGGCGGAATAATTTATGGCAGCGCTACAATCGATACAACGCCCAGACAGCCAGTAAACTTTATTAATGACAACATGGCAGGTCTAACAGCAGATCAGGGAAATACCGGGAAAACAACGCAAAACAGCCATGCAATAGCTGTACTTGTAAGCTCGAAATTTACTACTTCTGATATTGAATATGATTACGGAATAGATCAGACAATAACCGGCGCATGGCCTGAATGGTAAACTTATTTATCAGCTTATTGACAATTTCCTTATTCTTCATTAAGCTGATAAAAACTGCGGGAATAGCTCAGTGGTAGAGCGCGACCTT